>CAYMDG010000228.1:0-5320 GCA_964388905.1 uncultured Bacteriovoracaceae bacterium | reverse complement strand
TTGGCAAATTTGTCTTCCATGAGAGATGCCCGGTCAAGGCCGATGGAACTGGCATCCGGAATCAGAGAGTTAAGCTTCCACAGCAGTGATTGAATGTCATAGAGTATTACCTTTGACACATTGGGGATCATATGGAAGGCAGTGGATGCGTCAAATCGCTTGTTGTATACAAGCCATGCCAGGATATTGGCTACTCTTTCGGATTCCATGACAGGCGAACCCTTGCCTGTCTCGGGGGAACTCTCATATATGGTCCATGCCTTGTTATTATAGGTGAAGAATAGGTCCCGATATGCCGGTTCCTTCCTTTTCACCCGCTTTTCAGACTCGATTTTGCCCTCTTTCGATACATAAAAGGCCTCTACCCTCCTCCTGAGAACCTCCACCTCGATATCTTCGTTAAGAACCGTATTGCTGATGTATGACTTGGCCCTGCGAATGAGCTGTACCGTGGTCAGTTTCAGGAAACCATGGATATCGTCACCGAACTTGCGGTATTTTTCCACCCCCCATTCGGAGAATTCATTCAACTCCTTGATGGTTTTCAGTGACCAGCCCCATGACTTCACGATGTCCACCATAATGGATGCCTTATCATCACGCTCCAGCTTGTAAAGATCAGTACTGCGGATATTGGGGTTCACCTTCAGGTAAAAACACTTTCTGAGCAGATCTATCGTTCTATCATCGCCCTTGGCATGGTAATAGTCCTCTACACGGCGCAGCACCTGATAGTATGGATCGATGATATCATGGCCTTTGGCATAGAATACATTGTGCTTGAGGATATTGCATAGGAGCATGCCTTTTGAAGAGGCTTCCAGGTAGCTGGCAACAAGCGCCATCTTGAGGACCGATTTCAGGGGATCATCCAAGGCCTTGTGCATCTGCCACAATGCTGCGCCCAAGAGCTCCTGTTCAGGTATGAATTCAACATCGCCAAGATCAATGCACTCATCCTCATTCGTGACCGTGCGCGATCGGCTTAAGGAACCCACCTGAGTTGATGATCCGTCTTTCTGCTCCGGTTGCACAATCCACCAGAGCGGCACCCGTCCTTCAATCAAGGTCAGGGTGCGGTAAAACTCTTCTTTAAGTATGGACTTCAAGGCAGACCCAGAACCTTCCTGAGAAATAGAGCCAAAATTGTTGGCCCTGATGTCCTTAAGGTCCATGAGGAAGAAGTGTATGTCCAGAACGTACTTACCCGTTATCCAACGCCTAAGTATCTTCAGCTTACTACTAAGGATCTTTAACCTTTCGGGCTCGATATGCTGAGCATCAACCACTACCCAGATATCGTAATCCGATTCTCTTGTCTGGGCAAGACTGCCCACGCTTCCGATGGTAAAGAGCCCTTCAATCTCAAGCTGCCGCGGCATATAATTCTGCATCCTGCCGAGGGTAACCCTGGAAGCGAGATACGACCCTATGTCCCGCAGGGTGTTTGACGGCCACTCCATATATTTTATGCCGCAAGGACAGTTCTCTTGTTCCACATAGCCTGGAAGGCTCGGATGATTAATATGAATAAGCAGGGGGAGAAGCTCAAGAATGACCCGCGCGCCCGCAGGGTCACACTTGCGCATGATGTCCTTCTTGTAGCGGTTGTAGCTTGTAAAGGCCCTCAGGCCGATTGAAACACTTATATCAAGATGCCTCATCTCTTTGTTTATCGCACTATACTTCCCGAGACTTTAGGCGCCAGCCGATAAGTGTAAGGCCTGCCGCAACCATGATCATGCACAGAACCTGCCCCATGCTTAAAGGGCCGATAACCAAACCGAGCTGGACATCAGGCTCTCTGAAGAACTCCAGAAAAAACCGCATGATCCCGTAACAGGCAAGGAAAACTCCGAAGAGTATCCCTTGGGTGTTCACCTTTCTGCTTACAAGATAGAGGATTATAAAAAGGAGCGCTCCCTCGGATAGTGCTTCATAAATCTGGGAAGGGTGTCTCGGCAATGGCCCGCCATTGGGGAATACCATGCCCCAGGGTACATTTGTAACCCTTCCGTAGAGTTCTGCGTTGATGAAGTTACCGATACGACCGAAAAAAAGGCCGGGTGCTGCACCCAGCGCCCCGAAATCCGCCAGCAAGAGAAACGCTTTTTTCCGGGATATGGAAAAGATCGCCCCGGTAATAATCAGCCCTATCAGACCGCCATGGAATGACATGCCGCCTTCCCAGACCGCGAAGATCTTGAAAGGATTGGAAAGGTAATATGACGGGTTATAGAAAAGGCAGTACCCGATCCTTGCACCTAAAACAAGTCCGAGTATGCAGTAGGTGATGAGATCTTCAACCTCCGTCTTTGTCATAGGAAGCTTCTTGCGACGGCAGACATCCATGATGACCACGTATGAGATGATGAAGCCGAATATATACATGAGGCCGTACCATCTGAGCTGCAAAGGGCCAAGGTGGATAAGCACAGGATCAATATGGGGATATGTCATGAACTTGAGTGTTCTCATATCTTCCATACGCAAGTCAAGGATCTCGGTTTATTCAGGTCTTTTAACCCGGGGTTTTACGTCTTTGCGTCTTTTACGTCTTTGCGTCTAAGATAAGTAAAAAACTTAATCCGTTAAAATTCCCAATCTTGCAGCCACCTCCTCTATGCTGATTTTTTTGTCCTTCATGGCTGCAAGTTTGAGGTTTTTCCGTGCCAAGTTTTTACCCTTTTTGAAATACAAAATCCGGATTTGAAGATCCCGGCAGGGTGGATTCAGGGGCGATATGTCCAAGGACTAAACGGGTAGACTCCACAGGATCTATCTTCCATAATTATTTATCTTTTTTAGATAATTCCTCATGCAGCCTTGACTAAATCATGCTGAATTGCTATTGTTGTCAATACAACGAAAGGGATATTACTCATGTTCAAGGTCGGTGATATAGTCGTATATCCAGCACACGGGGTTGCTGAAGTTGATTCTGTGGAAAGCAGGGATATATCGGGCAGCAGCATATCTTTCATCATACTGAAGGTCCTCGATACCCAGATGACCGTCATGGTCCCTGTTTCAAATGTTAATAATGTCGGAATCAGAGAACTCATAAAAACCAAGGGAATCGACCAGGTTATTGATATCCTGAAGCAAAGATCCGTACATGTGGATAACCAGACATGGAACCGCCGGTATCGCGAATATATGGAGAAGATCAAGAGCGGTTCGGCCTTTGAGATCGCCGAGGTACTCCGGGACCTCAATATCCTCAAGCGTGGCAAAGAGCTCTCATTCGGTGAAAGAAAGATGTACGATACAGCCAAGAATCTTTTAGTCAACGAGATCTCCATATCCAAAAAAATTGACAAGAAAGATGCCGAGATAATGATTCTTTCCGCCATGGGAAAGATAGATGCGGCATCATCTTCCTGAATAAAATAGGATATTCATATGAAATGGTTGTTACGCATCCTTATCGCCCTGGTTGTCTTCTACGGTTCCTACCAATATGCAGTAGAACAAATGGGAGGGGGGATCTGGTTCATAATTCTGCCTCTCATTGCAGAAACCTGCCTTTTTGCCATTTTCATAACCGAATCAAAAGGGTTCAGGCTCCACCCCATGGCCTACGC
The DNA here is from genome assembly GCA_964388905.1 of uncultured Bacteriovoracaceae bacterium. Lineage (GTDB taxonomy): Bacteria > Desulfobacterota > Desulfomonilia > UBA1062 > UBA1062 > MWEI01. The sequence goes on along the minus strand of CAYMDG010000228.1, from coordinate 1,733 downwards.
AGGCGGCTTAGTAGGGACTATCCTTGGCCTCATCATCGGCAGCCTTTTTGGATACGTGCTTATCGGGCTCAATGCCAGTGGAATCTACCTCTTCATCCTCATCAACACCATGTTCGCCTATCTGGGCTACAATGTAGGCCTTGCATGGGGCTCCGAGATCGGCTCACTGCCCATATTCCATAAAAAGCTCAAGGGCGAGGGCACCAAGATGAAGATCCTCGATACTAGCGTTATCATCGACGGCAGGATCTCGGACATCTCCGATGCCGGCTTCATAGAAGGCACCCTGATCGCGCCTCAGTTTATCCTGAATGAGCTCCAGCATATCGCCGATTCATCCGATCCGTTGAAGAGGGCGCGTGGAAGACGCGGGCTGGACATCCTCAACAAGCTCCAGAAGAGCCAGAACGCCAGGGTAGAAGTCATGGAGATCGACTTCCCCAAGATCAAGGAGGTTGACACCAAGCTCATCGCCCTGGCAAAGGAACTTGGCGCCGATATCCTGACCAATGACTTCAACCTGAACAAGATCGCCCAGATCCAGGGCGTGAATGTCATGAACATCAATCAGCTTGCCAACGCGGTAAAACCCATAGTGCTGCCCGGCGAGAGCATGGCGGTATTGGTAACAAGGCAGGGCAAGGAGCGCGGCCAGGGCGTAGCGTACCTTGACGATGGGACCATGGTGGTTGTGGAGCAGGGGGAAGCGCTTATGAATCAGAGCATCGAGGTGGTTGTTACCTCCATCCTCCAAACCCCTGCAGGCAGGATGATCTTCGCAGCACCGAAAACAAATGGCTTTTAGCGCAGTTATCGTTGCCGGTGGCAGCGGAGCCCGGTTCGGCCTGAAAAAACAATTTCTTGATCTTCTTGGGATACCTGTATTGAAGAGGACGACATCCTGCTTTGATAGCCATGCAGCTATTGACAAGCTCATTGTTGTTGTTCCCGAAGAAGATATGCCGCAAGCCCGGCAGATCCTCACAGATATGAGAAAGGAGTTCGTCATAACAAAGGGCGGCAGGACCAGACAGGAGTCGGTTATGAACGGGTTGCGATGCGCCCATGAAAGCCCCAACATACTCATCCATGACGGTGTAAGGCCATTTATATCATCAGACCTCATTGACAGGGTGATTGCGGGCCTGGAAGGCTTCGACGGGTGCATCCCCGGCCTTGAGGTAACCGATACCCTTAAAGAGGCACAAGACGGCAAGGTTATAAAAACCGTACCTCGCAGCAACCTCTACCAGATACAGACACCCCAGGCCTTTGTAACGAAAACACTACTGTCGGTCCATGAAAGATTTCTCAGTGGCCGTATGTTCACCGATGACAGCGCCTTGTTAGAGGCATCAGGAAAGACTGTAAGGATTGTTGAGGGTGACCCTTACAATGTGAAGATAACCTTCAAGGATGATATCGTTTTGGCGGAGGCTATTCTAAGATGTCGTACAGGGTTGGAATAGGGTTTGACATTCATAGACTGGTCGAGGAGAGGCCCCTGGTCTTGGCAGGGGTGAGAGTCCCCTACCATAAAGGTCTGCTGGGCCATTCCGATGGTGACGTGATCATCCACGCCCTCTGCGATGCCATCTTAGGCGCCGCCAGCAAGGCGGACATCGGCGAACTGTACCCGGACACCTCAAAAAAGACAGAGGGCATGAACTCCCTGAAAATGCTTCACGAAATCCTGGATATGGTTATCAGCGATTATGAACTTGGCAACATCG
>CAYMDG010000227.1:0-5328 GCA_964388905.1 uncultured Bacteriovoracaceae bacterium | reverse complement strand
TGCGGCGGGGTGGAGATCGAGCTCATTCAAGTTAAGAATGATGTAGAGAATATCTACTCCGATATCCTGAAAAAGCAGGACGGCGGCATACATCATATTGGATTTTTTATAAAAGAATACGACAGGAAGCTCGCTTCAATGAAATCTTTAGGCGTTGAGCCTTTGCAGTGGGGCACCCTGAAGACAACCGGGGGCGCGGTGACACGGTATGTGTATTTCGATACGGTCAAGACCTGCGGCACCATTACGGAGTTTATTGAGACAAAATTCCTTGGGCTGAGCATTCCGCACACACAGTTCATGGTGAAAATAAGCGCGTTGACTGGCGACGTAAAACGTATCTCACTCTCTAGTGATGGAAACGATTGAAACTTAGCCGGCTGTCAGATGCGGCCCTCGCTAGCCCCTGACAGCCGGCCTTCTGGATTTCCTAACAGCTTGAGCAACCGCCGCCGCAGTCAGAAGCCTTTTTCATGCCTGAGCTTATGACAAACCCTTCGCCGCCTGGCGAAATTACATAATCCACCGTGATGGGTTTTGCGTCCTGCAGAAGCTTTTTCTCGATCAAAAATGTGAACCCGCCGTTTTCGATTACCTCGTCGTTTTCATTTGACTCATCCAGAGCCATCCCCAGCTGGGGTCCGCCTCAGCCAATCCCTGAGACGAAAATCCTCAGGGGCTCGACCTTGTCGCGTGATTTAAAGAATTCTGTAACCTTCTGTGTTGCCTTTTCCGTTACTTCAAACATGCCAGCGTTCTCCTCTCTAGAGTATTTCTTATGGGACGTATCGGTTAGTTGCTTATCTTGGAATAGATTATCAATGGCACGGCCATACAGGTGGCGCCATGCCAACGTTTCCTAGCATCCGCAACAGCCACCGCCGCACTCGCTTGTCTTTTTCATGCCTGACGAGATGATGAATCCTTCCCCCTGGGGCGATACGACATAATCCACCTTGATGGGCTTTGCCTCTTCAAGTAGGGGTTTTTCGATGAGAAACTTGAATCCTTGAGCCTCAAAGATTTCATCGTTCTCCCCGGGTTCGTCAAGCGCCATCCCGAGCTGGGGTCCGCTGCAACCCGCGCCGGCGATGAATACCCTCAAGGGGGAAATGCCGTCACGCGATTTGAAGAACTCTCTAACCTTCTCTGTTGCCGTTTCCGTCACTTCAAACATTTTATCTCCTTTGGGGCGCCTTGGTTTGCTGATTGTCTCTGATAACTTTTCAGTAATGTCCTTAGAAGCGCCATTTTAGTTATAGATGATAACCTTATCCATTAGGTTCCTGAATAAATCAAAAATGCCGTCCACCAGGCAGTAGCACATGCTGGTTCCCCTCGGTTCTGCCGTAATCCAACCGGTTTCCTTGAGTATCTTCAGGTGCTGCGACACGCTCGATTGGGCAAGGGGCAGGGCTTCCACGATCTTGCCGCACATGCACCTGCAATCCGGCGGCTTTTGGGCAAGCATCCTTACGATCTCTACCCTGGCAGGGTGGGCGATGCCCTTGGACAGCTGCGAGAGCCTCTTCCTGCATTCATCTGCCCCCATGGCCTTGGGCTTTTCTCCCTTTGCCTGAAAATAATTTGATGACTCCGTCTTTTTCATTTTTATCTCACAAATGTATCTCACAAAATTATCGACTATCGACGAATGACGATAAAGTATATGACGATCTTCGTCAAGTGATTTTATTTGTCCCGGCAGCGCAAGGATTTCACCCAGGGAGCAGAAAGTTTTTCTAAAGATGCAGCTTTATTAACTTGAATAATGTCGGGACATAGTGAACAATCTCACCACAAGGATGTCGAAAGGGGTAACCACCCTCAAGGTGCGGGCGCCCCGGGCAGCAAAGTGAATAGGAGTTGGAGGAAACAACATGCTCATCGTCATGCATCATAAGGCTACAGACAAGCAGATCGAGGCCGTGATTGCCTCTGTTGCGCGGATGGGTTTGATGGCCAGGCCCATCCCAGGGAGCGAGCGGACCGCAATCGGGGTCCTGGGGAATAAGGGTTATGTGGATGACACGAATATCCGGGATCTTCCCGGGATCAAAGAGATCATCCATGTTTCCAAGCCGTACAAAATGGTTTCCCGGGACTTTCACCCCCGCAGCACAGTCATCAAGGTGGACGGTTATGAGATCGGCGAAGGGAAGCGCCCGGTAATCATTGCAGGGCCCTGTGCGGTAGAGAGCGAGGCACAGATCGTCAAGACGGCACTGGCGGTGAAAAAGGCAGGCGCGGACATGCTGAGAGGTGGGGCATTCAAGCCCCGCACAGGCCCCCACACCTTTCAGGGACTGAAGGAAGAAGGGTTGAAGCTCCTTGCCCTGGCAAAGAAAGAGACGGGCCTGCCCATTGTCACCGAGGTAATGGGCACGGAGAATGTGGCGCTTGTGGGAGAATATGCCGACATACTTCAGGTGGGCGCCAGAAATATGCAGAATTTTGATCTCCTGACCGAGCTCGGCCGCATCAACAAACCGGTCCTGCTCAAGCGCGGCATGAGCGCAACGGTGGAGGAATTCCTGGCAGCGGCGGAATATATCTATGCCGGGGGGAACCACCAGGTCATCCTCTGCGAGCGAGGCATCCGCACCTTCGAGACAGCGACACGCAACAGCCTGGACCTGTCGATTATCCCTCTTATCAAGGAACTGACGCACCTTCCCGTGATCGTTGACCCCTCGCATGCCACAGGCCGAAGGAGCCTTGTTCCTCCCATGGCAAAGGCGGCCCTTGTGGTCGGCGCCCACGGCATCATGGTGGAGGTTCACCCCGAGCCGGACAAGGCCCTGTCCGACGGTCCCCAGTCGCTCACCATTCCCGGCTTTGAGAGGCTCATGGACGAAATCAGAAAGATTGATGCCTTCCTGGGGTATTGATGGATTGAACCCGGGTTTTGCGTTTGAATGTAACCATAAATACTAAATGCACAACAGGCATGCCTTAAGCATAAAACTCATAGTGCCATGGAATTGTTTTTTAACTAGGTCCGTTCAAAACATCAATCTTGCAGCCTTGAAGGACCGATATAATTAGCGCTCCACAAAGGCTGCAAGATTGATGTTTTGAACGGAAAAAGGATTTACGGTTTTTCTACATGCAATATCTGGATTGAGATGCAAGGCTAATACCTAAAGTTCGCCCTCATGAACGGAAACTACAGGATTGATTTTACCGCCTGCAACAACGGTTCGCGCATTATAGGTTTTTTCATTTCATAGAGCGTGTCGAAGTTTTTTATCATTTTAAGATAATATTCAGGTGCAATCTGATCACCGCCGGATATGGCGATGATCTTCACATCAGGGGACAGCAACCGCAGTTCCATGATGGTCTGCACACCACCCATCCCGGGCATGAGGATGTCGGTGATGACCAGGTCCTGCCGGTGTTCGCTGAAAATCCTGACCCCATCATCCCCATTGCACGCCTCATCCACTTCATACCCTTCGCGTTCCAACATCTGCCGGAGCACATCTCTGACTGAATTATCATCATCGATAATAAGGATTCGAGCCAAATCATGCCCCCCTTCAGACATTATTATATCATGTCTTATATGATTTGCAAATAACTGCGTCTATGAAGAACTTATTCTTTTTAAGATGATAGTTGTCTTTCGTTGTAAGTCAACCGGGATTCTCTGCAAATATGCTTTGAAATTGATAGTAGGTCTGTAATATCATCTCATCATCAGATTTGAAAATACCAATGGGGGTTTTATGGGAAAGACCGGTGCATTGCTCGTTGTATTGTCCGCATCGATCTTTTCCGCATGCTCACATGTGGATAACGATGTTAAGCAGTGCTACACATGCACCACTGCGGCAATCACCGTGCAGAGCTGCACCGCAGCCATCGATTCGGGACGGATCTTCGGGTTGAGACTCGCCGACATGTATGTCCGCCGGGGGATCGCTCACGACAGCAATGGCGAGTATGACCGTGCGATCCCTGACTTCGACCAGGCCATTGCCCTGAACCCGTATTTGTTCGAGGCCTTCTACAACAGGGGGTATGCCCTGGAGAAAAAGGATGAACACGACCGGGCGATCAAGGATTTCGACCGGGCCATCCAGCTGGTCCCGAACCATGCCCCCACGTACATCAACCGTGGCGTCTCCTATCGCAACAAGGGTGAATATGACCGTGCAATCAAGGATTTCAACAAGGCCATCGAAATCAATCCAAAATCATTAACAGCCTATTACTCTCGGGGGTATACCTTCGAATTAAAAGGCGAACATGACCGCGCAATGACTGATTTCGACCAGGCGCTTGCCCTGAACCCGAAATTCCCACGGGTATTCATCACCCGTGGTTTCATAGAAGAAAGCCGCGGCGAATACGACCGGGCCATCCTGGACTATGACCAGGCCATAAGCCTGAGCCCTCGGTATTCCACTGCGTTTTTCAACCGGGGTAACGGATATCAGCACAGAGGCGAATTCGACAGGGCCATCAAGGACTACGACCAGGCAATTCGGTTTAATCCGAAATACGCAAATGCCTTCAACAACCGGGGTAATGCATATCGCGGCAAGGGTGAATACGATCGAGCGATTATGGATTACAACCAGGCAATAGGATTGGATCCATACGATGCGAATAAATACAAGAGCCGGGGTATTGCCGGATTCTGTATGGGGCAGTTCGGTGCCGCCCGGCAGGACCTGGAAACAGCAATGCAATTGAATCCCAAAGATCCCTACGCGGTTATCTGGCTGTACCTGACCCGGGTCAAGCTGGGTCAGGATGCAAAGGGTGAGCTGGCAAAGCATGCGGCACAACAGAACCTGCAGGTGTGGCCGAAAGAGGTGGTCGGCCTGTATCTGGGATCAACCGCGAAAGAGACAGTACTATCTGTTGCAAAAGATCCGGATCCGATGAAGGAACGAGAAATTCTGTGCGAGGCCTTTTTCTACCTTGGCGAGGAGGCGTTGATACAAGGCAGAAAGAAAGAGGCCGAGGCGCTGTTCCGAAAGGCCCGTGATACAAAGGTTACGCACTTTGTTGAATACATCGGTGCCGAGGTTGAGCTGAAGCGGCTGGTGCCATAACGGATCAAGTCTCTGCTCACCTTGAACGCACAGTCCAGTATAAACCCCATCAGCCACACCCAGAACGGCTTCCCTATCTATGCGCCTGGGCGTGCCTGGAATCCCGGATAGCTTCCTCTGCCAGGATCTCGCCGCCACGGCTTATCACGATGTGCCTCATGGGGATGTTCACCCCGGAACGCTTCAACGCCTCGATTGCCACATGTACAAGCCCTGTACAGCACGGGACCTCCATATGAACGACCGTGAGCGTTTT
>CAYMDG010000226.1:0-5328 GCA_964388905.1 uncultured Bacteriovoracaceae bacterium | reverse complement strand
CCGCAACTGCAAGAAATTTCTTCATGGAAATACCCCTCGCTTATGTATTTTTGTTGCTGACACGAAAGACGATGATACCCACCTGAAATTTCACTTCATTAAATATAGTTCATCTCATCATGGAAATCCAGTACCATATTGATCGTTTGAAATTGAAATATTTTACCGGTTATAACTTTTCTCTCACATCTTCATCTTAAACGGATTACCATAATAAGAAAAGGTTGGTTAATTCATCCTTGCATATGGGTAGGTCATTGGTTATTCAAAGGGCTATAGGTCCTTGAGGAGGAGTTCATGGGTCCACCCTGCATCGGCGCATTCTTTGACTTCGACAAGACACTCATCACGGTGGACAGCCCCAGGCTGGGCATCCGCTACCTGTGGGAGCGCAGGCTCATCTCAGCGTCCTATATCCTCAAGGTCATGGCAGCCAATGTATTCTATCAGAGACATCTCATATCGGATGAGGCTATGGCACAAGTCCTCATCAGCTTTTATCGCAACAAGCCTTTTCAACCGTTTGATGCCGGTTCACAAGACTACTATGAGCAGGTAATCAAGCCTCATCTGGCCCCGAATATAACTGCACATGTCATGGATCATAAAAAAAAGGGGCATACCCTGGTCCTCATCTCAGCAGGACTCAGGTATCTGCTTAAGCCCGTGGCCAGGGACCTGGGGTTTCACCATCTCATCTGCACTGATCTGGAAGTCGGGCCTGACGGTATCCTCACAGGCAGGACCCTAGGTCCCATTTGCTCAGACAACCGCAAAAGAGAACTTGCAAATAAATTGGCATATGATCTTCATATGGACCTTTCCTCCTCATTTGCCTATGGTAACCACCAATCTGACATCCCGTTGCTAGAACTCGTAGGCCACGCCCATGCCGTGGAGCCAACCAGCAAGCTCAGAAAGACGGCATTAGAAAATAATTGGCCGATTCTGACATTTCGATAATGCAAACGATACACATGGCATAAAGGACCAAGCGTTAGCTGAATACAAAAGATATCATCGCACCCTACTCACTAAAAAATTAAACTAGGGTCTGAAACCATAGTTTTATTCAGAAATTCGCCTTACCTTCAATCTCAATCAGTATACTCCTCAAGGACGATGTCATCCATATCTAGAACATAATCAGATTCGACTTCTTTAACAACCTCCATAACATCATCCCTCTCTTCCGGCACACCAATGTTAGGGTCTGTCTTGCCTATGTAAGCTGATCGCCGTTTCTTCTTCCGCTTGAGCATCCTCTTTGTCTCTTCATTATTCTGGTCTTCACCACATGAAGGACACAGGGGTTGTTGTCTTCCCAGGTCAAAAAACTTGGTGCCGCACTTATAGCACTTGTATCGTTTGCCAAGATCCTCAGGAGAAATCTTCTTCTGCTGGGGTTGGTTTTTTACTGCAGCAGTAAACTCCCTCAACTTGGGTTGCTTTTTCACAGCTGCAGTGGGCTCTTTTATCTTGGGTTGCTTCCTCACAGCTGCAGGAGGCTCTTTTAGCTTGGATTGCTTCTTCGCAACTGCAGAAGGTTTTTTTATCTTGTGTTGCTCCTTGACAGCTTTAGTAAGCACCCTTTTCTTGGGTTGCTTCTTCATGTCCCTTATTTATTGACCGCCTCCTTCAATGCTTTGCCTGCCTTGAACCTGGGGGCTTTGCTTGCCTTGATCTTTATCTTCTGCCTGGTTTGAGGATTTACGCCTTCCCTCGCTGCCCTTTTAGCGACATCAAAGGTACCGAAGCCTATCAGTGTGACCTTATCGCCCTTCTTAAGAGAGCCGGTAATTGAATCAGTGAAGGCATCTACGGCTTCCAGTGCTGCCACCTTTGATATCTTTACTTTGCCTGCAATAACATCAACCAGATCCGTTTTTGTCATAACATCCTCCTCGTTTTTTTATGGAGCCACATATTATCATGCACAGGACCTTATTCATGTGCCGCGTTCACAAAGAATAACCCTTGCTGTGAGTTTAGATTATTATTTCTAAAGTATTACAGTAAGACAATATCATCTTTTCTTTTATATGGCAATATGTGGTTTAATTGCAACAATCACATCTAATTTATCTCAGATATCATTAGTCTTTTCCCTGGCACACGTTATGCAGATATTTAGATATCCTATATTCATCTAGAAATTCACACCACGAATAACCTCCTCTTGGGAGGGCTGCAATGGCCCTCCTTTTCTTTGATAATGTCCCCATGCGGTCTAGATAAGGCTATCCCGATGACATTTCATAAATTGATATATGCAGGTTATCTGATGCAGGGCTCAAGCGGTGAATTATCTAATTTGAAAAAAGCTGGATAGCATGGTTTATTTGATAAGATCTTTGGGTGATAACATGATTGTAGAAAAACAGCCCTGCATGGGTACTCCCTGCAGGGCTGTTTTCCCGACTCTCGATAAGGCTATTTCAGCTCGCTGCCTTCGCCTGCTTGATAACGGCCTTCCCGGCTGGTTTTTCCTGAACGAACACGTGCTTGAGCACATCGTCCATGGAGTTCACCGGGTAAAACTTCAGCTTCTTCATGACCAGCGGAGGGATATCCTCAAGGTCCTTCTCGTTGTCCTTGGGGATGATGATCTCGAAAATCTTGTTGCGGTGCGCTGCCAGGGTCTTTTCCTTGAGCCCGCCGATGGGAAGCACCTTGCCCCGCAGCGTTATCTCGCCGGTCATGGCGATGTCCTTCCGGACAGCCTTGTTTGTGAGTGCCGATATAACGGCGGTTGCCATGGTGATGCCTGCGGACGGGCCGTCTTTGGGGATGGCCCCGGCAGGCACATGTATGTGGATATCGTTATCTTTATTGAAGGTATCAGGTATGCCCAAATGTTTAGCCCGGGAACGGATATATGTCAGCCCGGCCTGGGCGGATTCCTTCATCACGTCTCCCAGATGGCCGGTGAGCACCAGGTTGCCCCCCTTGCCTTCCTGGCATTTCAGGGCTGTGGCCTCTATGTAAAGGATCTCACCCCCGAACTGCGTCCAGGCTAGGCCTGTGGATACCCCCACCTCGTGCTCCGTGCGCTCCTGCTCGGGCAGGAATTTCTGTACTCCAAGGTATTTGGACACGCTGTTGGCTGTTATACGGTAGATCTTTCTGCGCTTGCCGTTCTTTTCTGCAATATCACGTGCCACCTTTCTGCAGATGGAACCGATCTCACGCTCCAGGTTTCTTACCCCCGCCTCTTTCGTATAGTGGTTGATGAGGTCAAGAATCGCCTCATCCGAGAACTTTATGTCTTCAAACTTCATGCCGTTCTCGGTCACCTGCCTGGACACAAGGTAGCGCTTTGCAATCTGCAGCTTCTCCTGGTCCGTGTAACCCGGCAATTCGATGATTTCCATCCTGTCCTTCAACGGCCCGGGGATGGGGTCTATGAGGTTGGCCGTAGTTATGAACATGACCTTGGACAGATCAAAGGGCACATTCAGGTAGTGGTCCTGGAATGAGAAATTCTGCTCAGGGTCAAGCACCTCAAGAAGCGCCGAAGACGGATCGCCCCGGTAGTCCTGGCCGATCTTGTCCACCTCGTCGATCATGAAAACCGGGTTGTTGGACCCTGCCTGTTTGATTCCCTGTACAATTCGGCCCGGCATGGCGCCGATGTATGTCCGCCTGTGGCCCCTGATTTCGGCCTCATCGCGGACTCCGCCGATGGAAAGCCGGTAGAACTCTCTGCCCAGCGCCCGCGCAATGGACCTGCCGAGCGATGTCTTACCAACGCCCGGGGGCCCTACAAAGCACAGGATCGCGCCCTTTTTATCAGGATTGAGCTTGCGCACGGCCAGATATTCCAGGATACGCTGCTTGACCTTTTCCAGGCCATAGTGGTCCTCGTCAAGATTCTTTGCCGCACCCTTGATATCGAGCTTGTCCTGCGTTGCCTTTCCCCAGGGCAGATCGGTCATCCAGTCGAGATAGGTCCTGATAATATTGGCCTCTGCCGAGTCCTGATGCATCATGCGGAGCCTGTCTATCTGCTTGGTGGCCTCCTTCTTCACATCTTCAGGCATCCCGCCGCTGTTGATCTTCTCCTGGTACTCCTCGATCTCCTTGCCCTTTTCGTCCACCTCGCCCAGCTCCTGCTGAATGGCTCTCAACTGCTCGCGCAGGAAGTATTCGCGCTGGGTCTTGCTCATCTCTTCCTTTGCCTGGGTCTGTATCCTGGCCTGGACCTCGGAGAGCTCCATTTCCTTACTAAGGAGCTGATTGACATGCCTGAGCCGCTCAATGGGTTCCACGATCTCCAGCACATGCTGGGATTCCTCCACCTTGAGCCTTAAGTTTGATGCCACCAGGTCGGCCAAGCGGCCTGGGTCGTCTATGGCCTCCAGGATGGACAGCGCATCGGGTGACACAATGCCGCGCAGCTGGAGAATCCTCTCGGACTGCTCCTTTACCGCACGCATCATTGCCTCCACCTCAACGGTGATCTCCTTGAGCTCGGGTTCCTCGATCTTCTCGATATTAACACTGTAAAAACCCTTCTCATCCTTGTTGAAGCTCTTGATGCGGGCCTTTGCAACACCCTGAACAAGGATCTTCACCCTGCCGTCCGGGAGCTTGAGCATCCTGATGACCATGGCCACGGTGCCCACAGTGAAGATCTGCTCTTCGCTGGGTTCCTCGACGGTGGAGTCCTTCTGCGCAGCCAAAAAGATGTATCTGTCTTTGTTGAGCGCCTCATCAACCGCCTTGATGGACAGGCCTCTCCCAACAAACAGGGGTAATATCATGTATGGGTATATGACGACATCCCTGATGGGAAGAAGCGGGATGTTCTCGGGAATCTCTATTGCCTGTTTCTCATTCTCCATTCATTTATCTCCTAAGCAATCTCTATTCGCTTGATCTTCTTAACCCCGTCTTCGGCCTTGGCAATCCTGATCTTTAAGACCCCGTCTATAAACTTGGCCTCTATCTTCTCCAGGTTGAACCGCTCGGGAACTTCCAGCTCACGGGAAAATTTTCCAAAGCCTCGTTCCATCCTTATGTAACGTACACCTTTATTGGATAGTACATCCTTTTTCATACCGGTGACTATCAGGGTCCTGCCGATCACCTCGACATCCACGTCATCAGGGTTCACGCCGGGAATCTCTACCTCGATGCATAATCCTTCAGCGTTCTCAAACACATCAAGGGCGGGATAGCACACCCCCAGCCTCTCCTCACTGGCGTCCGGCCCCAGGAGCAGGCCGATAACCTCTTGAAATCTCAAATTAAACATTTGTTACCCTCTTTTTTTAATAAGTGATTAATACCTTTATAGGATCAGTTCATGGCATGTCAAGATCC
>CAYMDG010000225.1:0-5335 GCA_964388905.1 uncultured Bacteriovoracaceae bacterium | reverse complement strand
ACCATGGATTCCTACTATAGCTCGCTTGTGGCACAGGTTGGAGTCGATGTCCAGAATGCCTCCAATAATGAAAAGTTCAACAACACAATACTAACCCAGTACACCCAGAGAAAGGAAAGTGTCTCGGGGGTAAGCCTTGACGAAGAGATGTCTGATCTCTTGAGGTTTCAGCACGCCTACCAGGCAGCTGCAAAGCTGATATCAATATGCGATGAGATGATGCAGACATTGCTTTCAGTAAAATAATCATGTAATACTTCCCCTAAAGTACACTCCCTGGGGGTTTTATTGCTGATACTGACAAGGAAAGTCGGCGAATCTGTCGCCATCGGCGATGATATCCAGGTATCCGTGGTTGAGATCAAGGGCACCCAGGTCAAGCTTGGTATACGAGCTCCCAAGGACGTTACGGTGCACCGAGAAGAGATATATCTGAAGATCCAGGAAGAGAACAAAAGGGCGTCCCAGGTGTCGACAGATATCCTGGGCTCAGTAGAAGATATTATCTTAAAGAAAGATGTATGAATATGAATAAAAAGCCGTTCAGAAAGCCTTAATAAATTACCAAACAGGAGGTATGAGACCATGCACTTTCTTTTTAATCTCATAACATCGATTATCCTGGCCCCCTTCAAGATAATCAAATTCATCGTGTCCGATATCATCATCTTCGGCATTATTGGAGGGATCGCCTCCATGATCAGGTCGGTAGTCAAGGCGATTTTCAGGCTTATCTTTAGGCCTTTCACTCTTCTTCTGCTTGCAGGTGGAGCCGCAGCCTTCTATATTGCCACCGATGAACAGAAGAAGAAGGTCAAGGCCTTGATGGGGATGTAGGAAAACGCGTTAAGTCTGTCTAACACTTTATATTCTAAGGGCAGATAAAGACAGACCAGATTTTTTTAGGATTGGGATGTACTGGCCTAGGCATCCCTTGTCAGAGAATAAAAAAGAGAGGACACCCATTTGAGTGCCCTCTCTTTTTTCGTGCTTGGATGGGTATCAGATAATTTCTACTGCAGGCCCATATACTTAATAAATGGGTTAGCATAGAGGAGGATGAGCTCAATAACCAATGCATAGATAGCAAGGGACTCGATCATGGCCAGGCCAAGGATGAGCGCGGTCAGGATTTTGCCGGAAGCCTCGGGATTGCGGGCAATGCCATCGCATGCTCCCTGGACGCCATGACCCTGTCCTATGCCTGTACCGAAGGCGGCAAGTGCCATACCAATACCCGCTGCCACAGAAGCCCAGGAGAAATACTGGATCGCCTCAGGGCTTGCCGATCCTGCTGCGAAGACCATGGATGAAAAACCAAGGACCAAGAAAACTGAAACACCTGATAAGCATAAAAATTTCTTCATACAATCCTCCAAATTAATTTATTGTAGTCATATTACCAAAGGCGGCTAGGATTGTATCCTACCCCGCTTTCCTGGTAGCCGTCAACACTGTTGCCCGGCATACAAAATAAAAACAGGAGGGCTTCCGCAGGCCCGGCTGTTTTGATTCTCTCTTAGTGTCCTTCTTCCATTGCTCCGCTTATATACATCATGGCAAGCAGCGTAAATACGAAGGCCTGCAGAATCGACGTGAACATCATGAGCACAAGCATAGGCATGGGGAGGAGGAATGGGACCAGGGCCAGAAGGACCACGAGAACGAGGTCTTCTCCAAAGATGTTCCCAAAGAGACGCATGGTGAGCGAGAGCGGTCGAGCCAGATGTCCGATAAGTTCCACCGGAAGCATGATAGGCGCCATCCACCATACCGGCCCTAAAAAATGTTTGAGATATTTTAGCCCGTGGATTTTTACCCCTACTATGTGCGTCAGTAGGAACACGGTAAGCGCAATGGACAGGTTGGTGTTGAGATTTGCCGTGGGTGAGTAGAAGCCCGGGATAACGCCGGCCATATTGCAGGTGAAGATGAACAGGGCAATGGTGGCTATGAGGGGGAAGAACCTCATCCCGTGCTCTCCCATGGTGTCAACCAGCAGGGACTTCAGTCCGCCGATGACTACTTCCAGGAAGTTCTGAAGCCTGCCCGGGATTATCTTCAGGCTCCTGGATACGAGGAGAGACATAATGATGAGCACTATCATGTAGAGCCAAGTGAAGGTCACTTGGTAGAAGTGATTACCATCCTTAAGGCCTGTTGTCTCCTTAATGAACTCGTAAAGGGGTTTGGTTATGAAGTCCAGAATGAGGTACCCGTGATCCATACTAATCTCCTCCTGTACAGATGTAGGTGTAGCATGCGTAGCTCATGACGCCGAACATGATGACCGAAAGGCCGAGAAGCAGCCCCAAGGTATCCACGTGCAGCAATGCGATGAGCACATAGAGTACGGCCCCCGTAAGGGTAAGCCTGAGTATATACCGTTTTATCATGAAGGCCTTGCCCTGATTTGCGGTAAGGGTGACTGATGACTTGGCGTGCCTCCAGAGCAGATGATAATTTGCCAGGCAGACCCCTCCGCCCAGGAGAACACCCAGGGCAAATTTCGGGCCCAACAGAGGCAGGCTGACAACACAGAAGCCAGCCCAAAGGGCCAGCGATATGAATTCTATCCTTCTCTGTACGGGGTCCTTACTTGTGTTTTTCACCTGACTTATCCTCGCTGAAAAACCGCATGTAGGTCTTGTACATCATCCTGAACCCTGCCATGATGCCGCCAAAGAGAAAGACAAAGGTAAAGATAGGCTCTGTGCCGAATTTGCCGTCAAGGTAGAAGCCCGCAATAAGGCCGATAATAATTGACAGGACCATGGCAAACCCCATGGTGCTCAGATCAGCCACTGTGAGGTACATCTTCCTCTTTTCCTTGTCATCCGCCATCGTGGAGGCCTACCCCTTGAAATAGTCTCAAATCATATTACTGAATCACGGTTCATAATGCAAGGAAGTTTTTGGACGAGGTATTCCGTGTGTAAAATGGCTTCTGCTAAAGGTTTTAACTCCCTTGATCAAACAACATTTTTTTCTTGCTCTGTGAAAAAATTTCAGGTAAAGATAACGAGTTTGAGCACATGACTACACTACAGAGTGAACTATGGACAGTACACAAAGTAACAAGGGTCAGATGCGAAAACTCACGGTTGTTTCGGTGTGTTTTTTAGCTTCATTAATAGGGGCAGCCTTAATACCGACCAGTGTGGTCACTGATAGGGGTACACCTCCTGCCATGCCTACACTGAGTCCGTCCATCGAATATCAATATACCGCGAGTTTGCAGGACCGGCTTGCACAGATCGATGATGTGCAGGAAAGGAAGCAGTCTCTCATCAGGATTCTGCTGCCGCTGGTGCTCCATGCAAATGAAAGAGTCCTTCAGCAACGGATGATTATCGAGCAATTAAGACAAAGACTGCCGTATCTGACCCCCCTTGAAAAACAGACGCTCATTACTTTTGCCCGGATGTACCTGGTTGAGGGAGGTACCAGTGAGGAGATGGTTGCAGAACTCCTCAAGAGGGTCAATGTGCTCCCCGTCTCCCTGATCCTTGCCCAGGCGGCCATAGAGTCCGGGTGGGGAACCTCCCGGTTCAGCCTCAAGGGGAACAATATTTTCGGACTGAGAAATTCTTCAGGATATGGCATGGTGCCGAGGGAGCGCCCGAACGAGGAGGAATTCACCGTCTCGGTATTCCGCGACCTCCAGTCGTGTATCGATTACTATATGTGGAATATTAATACGAATCCGCAGTATGAGCAGCTCAGGTATACACGGTCCCTCTCTGAGGCGCCGTACGATTCCTATGCCCTGGCGCAAGGTCTGCGCAATTATTCCGAGATGGGGACCGAGTATGTGCGCAGGGTGGAGCTGCTCATCGGTTACAACTCTCTGAAGAATTATGACGATTACCGGCTCCAGTAGACCTTTGCAGGTATTTACAAAGCCCGGTAAAGGAAAGCTCCCTTGCAGAGGTTTTTTTCGATCTTTCCTGCCCATGGTCATCGCAGCGTTTCTCTCACTGGTGCCCATCCTTTCAACTCCGGCATCCGCATACATATCCGTTCTCCTTTACCACCGATTCGATGAGGACCGCTATCCCACCACCACGACATCGAGTGCCCAGTTCGAGCAGCACATGGCATACCTTAAGTCTAAAGGGTACACTGTGCTCTCTTTAAACCAGCTTGCCGAATGTGTGGAGGGTCTAAGGCCAGTGCCTGAAAAAGGGGTCGTCATTACCATCGATGACGGGTTCATTTCCGAGTATGAGAAGGCTGTCCCTGTCCTGCGGAAATACAACTATCCATTCAGTATCTTTGTCTTCACCAATGCCATTGGCAAAAAGAACTACCTAAGCTGGGAACAGCTGAAGCAGATGGAATCCTTTGGGGGTGAGGCTGGGTGCCATTCGCAAACACACCCGAGATTGATAAACATTACCGGAAAGCTGATGGAGCAGGAGATCATGGGTTCCAAGGCGACCATGGAAAAAAACCTGGGGCATAAGGTCAAGTATTTTGCCTATCCCTACGGGCTCTACGATGAAACGCTCAGGGCTGTTGCCAAGCGCGCTGGATTCCGGCTCATGTTCTCATCCGACCCTGGCAGCGTGGGGGCTGGAACAGAGTTTGACCGCATACCCCGCCAGGCCGTCGTGGGTGCTGAGATGAGCCTTAATGACTTTGCAAAAAAACTCATGAATCCACCTTTACAGATAACCGGCCGTATCCCCGTCAGCGGGACCCTGCCGTCCAGTACCATACCCTTTGTGTCGGTTACCCTGAAGGATCCGGGTCTCTATGACCCGAATCAGATCAATGTGTTCCTCTCGGAGAAGAAAAGGCTCTACGCCCATTTCAACCCCAAGACAGGGATTCTTGGCTGCAACGGTCCCTTCCACCTCACCAGGAAGACGAACCGTATCATCGTTTCTGCCAGGAGAAAGAGCGACGGGCTCTTTGCCATTGGTTCCTGGCTGATCGTGCTGCCGGGTTCGTGGGACAAGATGAAGTATACCAAGTTAGAAGATGGATTTGCCCCATGAAATCAACACCAACCCGCATTGCAAATCAGAAGGGCAAGATAAAAAAAACCGTTTTGACCCCCCCCGTTGAAAAGCCCCGCAGGGAAGTAATTGTAAAGCCCACAAAGGCGGAAAAGGCCATCGAGAGATTACAAAGGGCCGAGTTCAGGAGGAAGAAGGAATGGGAAACCTATCAGGAGACCACCCATGCCCTCAAGGAAAGGGTTAAAGAGCTAAACTGCCTCTACAGCATATCGAACATCGTAGTAAAGTATGGCCTCAACATGGATGAGATTCTCAAGCGTACCATAGAGATCATCCCGGATGCCTGGCAATATCCGGAAATAACC
>CAYMDG010000224.1:3770-5352 GCA_964388905.1 uncultured Bacteriovoracaceae bacterium | reverse complement strand
ATGGTCTGGAAGATCTCCTTGATGAGGACCGGCGCAAGTCCCAGCGACGGCTCGTCAAGCATGAGTATCTTGGGCAAGGCCATCATGCCCCTTCCTATGGCAACCATCTGCTGTTCGCCGCCGGACAGGGTAATGCCCTGTTGTTTTTCCCGCTCTTCAAGCCTGGGCAGGAGTTTATAGACATCCTTGATGGTCTCGCCCCTGTGGGGGAATGCCCGGGTATTATGTGCCCCCACATCGAGGTTTTCTTTCACGGTCATGAGGCTGAACAGCCTCCTGCCCTCGGGTACATGGATGATGCCCTTCTCCACTATCTTCTCGGGGCGGAGCGCCTGGATAGGCTGGTTCTGGAAGAGGATTTCACCCGATGATGTCTTCAGCAGCCCGGATATGGCCCTGAGCATGGTGGATTTACCGGCCCCGTTGGAGCCGATAAGGCTGATGACCTCTCCTTCCTCGATGTGCAGTGAGACGTCGTAGATTACCTGGACGTCGCCGTAAAAGCAGTTTATGTTTTTAATGTCAAGCAGCGCCATAGCTCTCCCCCAGATATGCCTTGATTACTCGTTCATCTTTCGCCACTTCTTGAGGCGTACCGTCCATGATCTTCTTGCCGAACTGGATTACCGTGATCTTGTCGGACACAGTCATGATGGCGCGCATGATATGCTCGATCATGAATATGGTGACACCCTTGTCCCTGATCCACCTGATCACGTCCAGCGTCTCGTCCACCTCGTTGGGGCGCAGGCCCGCCATGCATTCGTCAAGGAGCAGGAGTTCAGGGTCAGTGGCCAGCGCGCGTGCGAATTCCAGGCGCTTGCGGTCGGCAATGGTAAGGTTCTTGGCAAGCTGGTTACGCTTTTCTGCAAGGTGGAACTTCTCCAGGCAATCAAGGGCCATATCCCTTACTTCAGATACATTGTTGGACCTGATGAATGCGCCCACCATGGCGTTGAAGAGCACGGTCTTGGTCTGGAACGGCTTCACGATCTGGAATGTCCGAGCGACCTTTATCCTGCAGATGTCCCAGGGTTTCATGCCCGTGATGTTCTGGTCCTTGAAGAGGACGTTTCCGATTGTCGGTGCAAACGAGCCTGCCACGCAGTTAAACAGTGTGGATTTTCCTGCGCCGTTAGGACCGATGAGGCCGTATATCTGGCCTTTCTCGATGGTGAGGCTCACCTGGTCGACGGCCTTCAGGCCGCCGAAATGCTTGGATACGTTTTGGATGTCGAGTATAGCCATGTTAAGCCTTCACCTCCTTTTCAGACTTTGCTCCGCTGACCTTGTCGAGTGCCCAGTTGTAGAACCTCGAAAGCGGCAGCACCAGACCCCTTGGCTGGTAGAGCATAACCAGGATCAGGACGAGCCCGTATATCACCAGGTGAAGACCGGGCAGTACAGCGCTCAGGTAGATCCTTGAAAATTCTCCCACAGGCCTCAGCAGGAGCGCCCCGATCACCGGGCCGGCAATGGTGCCGCGGCCTCCGATGAGAGCGATGAAGGCAAGCTCGAAGGAGAAGTCCAGGCTCAAGATCCCCTTGGGAAAGAAGTATAGGTTGAGCTGGGCATAGAAGGT
>CAYMDG010000224.1:0-3670 GCA_964388905.1 uncultured Bacteriovoracaceae bacterium | reverse complement strand
GGTGTCCCCATCTTCAAGGGGACGCTGATCCCCCGGGGGCCGTTGATCTCAAAGGGCCCGAGTTTCATGGTGTTCTCCACCAGCACCCTCACCCCTTCACCAAAGGCCATGGTGGACAGGGCGAAGTATGCACCGCGGAGCTTCAACGTGGGTATGCCGATAATCAATCCTACAACCGCTGCAAGTGCGCCACCTACGAACATGCCGAGCCACGGGCTTAACCCATAGGTCATGAACAGAACCGTTGAGGTATATGCCCCGATCCCCACATATGCTGAATGCCCCAGGGGCAAGACCCCGGCAAAGCCTCCAACCAGGTTCCATGAGGTGGTAAGATAGGCATAGAAGAACAGCAGGATAATGATCTGCAGGTATGTGGGGCTCGTCATCCACGTGGGCAATGTGAATACGACTCCGATCAGCACGATCTTCAGTGCATTGTCGATAAATTTTCTCTTTTTTGACGAAGCATTCATCTTCGTTGTCTCCTTTCTTACCAGTCCCGCTTTTCACCGAAGAGGCCGGCCGGTCTGATGAACAGTACTGCCAGGAACACCACATATACGATGAGCTCGGTCCATGTGGAGGTCATGTAGATGGCGAATAAGGACTCGATGAGGCCTATGATCAGACCGCCGATGAGTGCCCCCGGTATGCTCCCAAGACCGCCTAAGACCACTATGATGAAGCACTTCACGTCAAAGACGACACCCACTGAGGGAAAGACGTAGTAGAATGGAATGAGGACGCATCCAACGATCCCTGCAATGGCGGCCCCTATGCCGAAGGCGATATTGTACACGCGGTACTGGTTGATCCCCATGAGGCTCGCCGCATCCCTGTCCAAGGAGGCGGCCCTTATGGACTTGCCCATCCTTGTGTACTTGAGGAACCAGATGAGGAGACCCGATGTGACGGCAGTGGTAATAACTCCATAGAGCTGTGCCTTGGGGAAGATGAAGTCACCCAGCATGAAGATCTGGCCTGACATATTGGTCTGGACAACCCTGTACTCGGCCCCGAAGAGCATGAGTGCAAGATTGTCAAGGATGTACCACACACCCGTGGTCACGATGATGACCTCGACAGGCTCTCTAACATCACTCTGGGAGACCAGGATCGGTTTGATCAGAATACCCTGCATCGCATAGCCGAACCAGAAGAGCATGGGGACGACCAGGAAAAGGGCTGCATACGGATTCCATCCGGTCAGCTTCACGATCCAGTATGCGGCGAACATGCCCACCATCAATAAGGAACCGTGGGCGAAGTTGATGACCTTTATGACACCGAATATGAGCGTGAGGCCCAGCGCTGCAAGACCATAGTATGAACCGGTCATGACCCCGTTTATGATTGCTTGAATAATAACGTCCATGGTGACCTCGTTTCTGATTGGGTAGCGGGGGCCGGGCCCTTTTTAAAGAGCCCGGCTTTACCGCTTGTGCTCCAATACGTTTTCTTCTCTTTCGCTCCGTTTGGTTATGACGTTCCTACGGCATGGGGAATACGACTTTTACGCCCTTCCTTGCAGCAGGGATCGGCCACACCGTCACGCGCTCCATGGTGCCTTTTACATCGCGGAACTGTACGAGCACGATGCCGGCTTCCTTGTTCTGGCCTGTCTCATCAAACGCGACGCATGGGTATGAAAGGATGTTGATGCCCAGCGGTGCCTTGGGACCCTGGCATAGTTTTGTTGCAGCCAGAGCATCCCTGATCTTTTTCGGGTCTGTCGATTTTGCCCGTTCCAATGCGTCAGCGATCACATAGACCGATGCAAAGGCATCGACGGATTCGCCGGCCAGGTCATAGCCGTTGCGCTTCTTGAACTCGGCATTGAGTTTGGGGATCTCCGGCCTGCCAAGGTCGGTCTCCCACTCCACCACGTCGAACATGTACTCGCAGTTCTTGGCCGTGTTCTTGCGGAACATGGGGTCGGCATGGCCACCACCGGTTCCGACGATGGCCTTGACCTTCACCTTCATGGTGGCCATGGTGTTGGTGAGCAGGATGGCGTCGGCTGCGTTGGAAGTGAGCAGCAGCACATCGGGCTTGGCGTTCTTGATCTTCATGACTACCGGGGTCAGGTCTGAAGCCGTGCTGGGATAGGGCTCATCCAGGACGATCTTGTAGCCGAACTGCGCGGCAAGCTTTGTCCACTGGTCTTTCATGCCGGTGCCCCAGTCGCCGTTCTCATAGACAAATGCGATGGTCTTGAGGTCAGCCTTTGTGGCCTTTTTCATGTCATCGAGGAACCTGAACTGGTCACGTGCCCACCAGCCGTCCTTTGCGGCGATGCGGAAGGTGTACTTGAAGCCGCGCTCCGTGATCTTGTCTGCAACGGATACCGGGACCACAAAGGGGATCTGATAGCGCTCTGCAACCTGGGTGGATGGATAGGTGACAGCAGAGTTCCAGCAGCCGGACAGGACGCTGACCTTGTCAGAGTTGATGAGCTGCTCTGCTGCGCTTACGCCCACGGTCGGGTCGCCCTTGCTGTCGGTGAAGATGTTCACGAGCTTGGCGCCGCCCAAAGACTTGATACCGCCTGCCTTGTTGATGTACTCGGTGGCCAGTTCAATAGCCTTCTGGTTCTGGATGCCCACGGATGCAGACGGGCCGGACAAAGGCAGGATGTTGCCGATCTTAACCTCTTTCGCACCTGCTGCAAGCAGGGATGTTCCAGTTACGAACACCAGCGCGCAAGCAAGGGCGAAAACCAAGATACTCTGTTTCGTAAGCCAGAAAGTCCTCTTGTTCATATAACTCCCCCTTTAGATTTGTTTTGCATTCTTTCCCACTCTGGGATCGTTCTCTTAATCATAGTAACCATTTAGAGGCCACGTTCAATATTTCTCCAAAAGTTATTTTTTCTTCTTCAATGATGCAAAGGCGTCGTCGAGTATGGAGATTCCTTTCTCGAGTTGTTCGTTTGTAATCACCAGCGGCATCATGGTGCGGATCACATTGCTGTACTGGCCGCAGGACAGGATGTTCAGTCCCTTCTCAAAGGCGTACTTCACGACGGCAGCAGTTGCCTCGGGTGCCGGCTCCTTGGTCTTGCGGTCCTTGACCAGTTCGAGTGCCAGCATGGGGCCCAGGCCCCTTACATCGCCGATGACCTCATGCTTGGTTTTAAGCTCGTTGAAATACTTCCTGAGCTTCTTGCCGAGCTTCTCGCTTTTGTCGAGCATGTTTTCTTCCTTATACACTTCCAGGACTGCCAGTGCCGCTGCGCAGCACACGGGATTGCCTCCGTAGGTTCCGCCGATGCCGCCCTGGTGAACGCTGTCCATGATCTCCTGCTTGCCCACTACTGCGCTCAGAGGCATACCTGCTGCCAGGCTCTTGGCAACGGTGATCAGATCGGGCTCCACGCCCCAGTGTTCGATGGCGAACATCTGCTTGCCGGTCCTGGCCATGCCCGACTGGATCTCATCGGCCACAAAGAGGATGCCGTTGTCCTTGCAGATCTTGGCGAGTTTGGGAAAATATTCCTTGGGAGGCGTGATGAATCCGCCCTCACCCTGGACAGGCTCCACAACGAGGGCTGCGATCATATCCGGGGCGATCTTGCCGAAGAAATCCTTCATATAGTCCGCGCAGGCACAGTCGCACTTGGGGTAGGTGAGTCCGAAGGGACAGCGGTAGCAGTAGGCGTTGGGGA
>CAYMDG010000223.1:0-5388 GCA_964388905.1 uncultured Bacteriovoracaceae bacterium | reverse complement strand
CTGGTAGAGCAACTGAGCGACATCAAGCCCGGGCTTATAATGCCTGATAAGTATGCCGACCTTCTTGATGTCAACCACACCGTAGCGAACCCTGACATGAGGACAATTGTGGTGAGAATGGATAATCAAAGATAAAGCTTGACTGACAGCCGGGCTGCACTTACCATTAACTCCACCGTTCCATGGTTTCACTGTGGTGCTGAAAGACCAGATGCACCTGATCAGTATGGGGAGATAATACCGCAGAATATGATCAATGCCATGGGTATGACATCTTTGTTCCTGAAGACCTGCATTCCATCACGAGAGAAGAGCTTTTTATATAGCACCGGCTATTCAGTCTGAGTCAGGCTGTCAGAACGAAAGGGAAGGGGCAGGGATGACAGTATCAATAAAAAGAGGGAGGAGAATACTATGAGGGTTTGGAAATTCATCGTACTCAGCATGGTGGTATTTTGTCTGGCAGTTATTCCTACTGCAGGCTCAGCAGCAAGCAAGGATACCATTGTCTACGGCACGACCGAGAAGGTCAGCGACATGGATACAGCCAAGGCCTATGACTTCCACACCTGGGAGATCTTTTACAACGTTTACCAGGGGCTTCTCAGCTATCCGGCCGGTAAAACAAATATTGTCCCCGGCCTGGCTGAATCCTTCTCTGTCAGCAAAGACGGAAAGGAATACACCTTTAAACTCAAAAAAGGCCTAAAATTTACCGATGGCACCGCCTTTGATGCGGGTGTGGTGAAATGGTCGATAGACCGTGTCATGGCCCTGAAGAGCGACCCCTCATGGCTGGTGACCGATTTCGTAGAGCGCGTCGATGTGGTGGATCCCTTAAATGTGAAGTTCGTTCTCAAGAACCCGGTATCCTACTTCCCATCACTGGTAGCTTCGCCGCCTTATTACCCGCTGAATCCGAATGTCTATCCCAAGGACAAGCTTGTTCGTGATCCTTCCGAGCTTAAGGGCGGCAACCTTGTGGGTATCGGACCGTACAAAGTAGTATCGTTCAAGCGTGACCAGGAAGTCGTACTGGAAGCCAACAAGATGTTCTACGGGGCAAAGGCAAAGAACAGCAGGGTTGTGATCCGCTACTTCGCCGATGCAACGACAATGAGACTCGCACTCGAAAAAGGGGAGATCGACTTCGCCTTCAAGACGCTCAACCCATCCGACATCAAGGATCTGCAGAAATCAAACAAGTACGAAGTAGTCACAGGACAGGGTCCCTTCATCCGATATCTGTGCTTCCGCTGCCAGGGAAAGCCCTTTGATGACAAGGTGTTGAGGAAGGCAGTGTCAGCGGCCATCAGCCGCAAACCGATTATTGACAAGGTTTATCTGGGTCAGAATTCACCCTTGTACTCCATGGTGCCCATGGCCATGATGTCGCACACTGATGATTTCAAGGCTTTGGACGGCAATATCGCCCTGGCCAAGAAGTTGCTGAAATCAAAAGGCTACAGCGAAACAAACAAGCTTTCATTCGAGCTATGGTACACGCCTTCCCACTACGGCGACTCGGAGGTTGACCTTGCGGCTGTCATGAAACAGCAGCTTGAGGCTACCGGCATGATAAAGGTGGATGTCAAGTCGGCGGAGTGGGCCACCTACCGGGATAACTACGCCAACAAGGTCATGACCACATACCTGCTCGGCTGGTATCCCGATTACCTCGACCCGGACAACTATACCGCGGCATTTGCAGGTACGGAAGGCTCCAAGGGGAATGGTATTTTCTTCTCCGATCCCAAATGGGACGAATTGTTCAAGCAGGGCCAGATGGAAACAAAAGAAGCGAAAAGAGTTGCCCTGTACAAAAAAGTCCAGAAGATGTGGACTGATGAAGTACCTACTGCGCCAATCTTCCAGGGTAATCTCTATGTAATTGCACAAAAAGGCATCAAGGGCATTGTTCTTTCCCCGACGCTCCAGTTCAACTACGGCCCCATCTATCGTGCAAAATAACTGACATTATGCTAAAAAAGAGCCGGGCCATCAGCCCGGCTCTTTTTCTATATGCTCCAGGAAAAAGCTTAGAAGAGAACAGCGGCATGAGAAATCTAATGCGTTACATGATCACCCGTACTCTCATGACCATCCCCATGGTCTTCATCCTTCTTACGATTATCTTCATCGTGCTCAGACTTATGCCGGGGGACCCCGTATCAGCCATGCTCGGCGGCCATGCTCCGGAAAAGGTGATTGAACAGAAACGCGAAGAGCTCGGGTTGAACAAACCTATGACCGCCCAATATGCAGACTATCTTTGGAAGATCTGCCACCTCGATCTGGGCGACTCCATGGTCCTGCAACAGAAGGTCGTAAGCGCTATTGCAGAGAAGCTGCCTGCCACCATAGAGCTCACCTTTTTCGGCATGCTCATTACACTCATCCTTGGAATTTTCCTGGGAGCCTATGCTGCAGATAAAAGGCGGACCATGCGTGACTCAGCCATACGTCTCTACGGCATCGTGGTCTACTGCATACCGGTCTACTGGCTCGGGCTAATGCTCCAACTCATCTTCGGCATCTGGCTTGACTGGCTCCCCATAGCAGGAAGGACAGGGGCGCGTATTTTTTCATCCGACTTTGAATATTCAGGTTTCTATATTCTCGACACTCTGCTCAAAATGGATTGGGAGGCCTTTGGCGACGTCTCCATTCATCTTGTTTTGCCTTCCTTAACCCTCGGGCTAACCCTTTCCGGTATCTTCGTACGGCTTACAAGGGCAAATATGCTCGACGTTCTCAAGGCTGACTACATCCTTGCAGCAGAATCGCGCGGTATAAAACATAGCACGGTGGTGTACAGGCATGCACTGAAGAATGCATTCATACCCATCCTTACCATGATGGGTCTTCAGGTGGCTCTGCTCATGGCCGGCGCTATCCTTACAGAGACAACTTTCTCGTGGCCCGGCATGGGAAGACTTCTTCTCGAGCGGATCTACTTGCGGGACTACCCGATGATCCAAGGGGTGATTATCGTGTTCGCCCTCATGGTGGCATTCATTTCGCTGCTTGTGGACATCATCTATGCAATCGTGGATCCGAGGATCAGATATTAACGCTGCGGCAGGCTTTGTGCGTGCCCGATAAGAGGCTGGAATAAAATAGTGAAATTTTTAATGGCACAAGGACTGGCCAGGTCATTCAATGCCTTTGCCAGGATGGGTAAAAAATATGGGTTGGAGTGGTGGATTCTGTGCGCAGGGGCTGTTATCATCCTTGTCGTCATATACATGGCGATATTCCCGGAAACTTTTACTTCATTCAATCCATACGACCAGAATACGGGTCCTCAGCTTGCCGCCCCGGGCGGGGACCATCTCATGGGCACAGACAACCTTCAGAGGGATGTGTGGTCCCGCATCGTATATGGCTCTCAGACCATCCTCATGGTTTCGGTGCTGGCAGCAATCATATCTTCCTTTGTGGGCATCTTTTTCGGACTGATCTCGGGTTATGCAGGGGGGGGCATTGACAAGGCACTGTCACTGGTTATGGATGCGGTTTATGTCTTTCCCGGCCTCATACTCGCCATTGCCCTGGCAGCCATGTTCGGCCCCGGGGTGATCAACATCACCTTTGCCGTTGCCGTCATTTATATACCTACTTATTTTCGCCTGGTTCGGGGCCAGACCCTTGCCATCAAACAGGAGCTCTATGTAGAGGCTGCCCGTGCCATCGGTGCCTCTGGTTTCACTATACTCATGAAATATATCTTTCCCAATGTGATAGCCACTACCGTGGTGGTGTTCACCCTGAATGTTGCCGATGCAATCATGATCGAGGCCGCGCTCACCTACCTCGGGCTGGGTTTGCCGCCTTCCATTGTGGATTGGGGCATGGACCTGGCAATGGGTAAGAAGTACCTTCCTTCGGGTATCTGGTGGCTTATCACCTTTCCCGGCATGATGATCTCCGTGCTTGCTCTCGGCTTCACCATGCTGGGTGAAGGCCTTGCCGAGATCCTGAATCCACGGCTGTTGGAGCGATAAGTCTGATGAATATCGGTGATACCTTACTTGATATCCAAGACCTCACGGTAGAATTTCCCATCAACATCGGCACTGTCCGAGCGGTAAATGGGGTGAGCCTGGAATTGAAGCATGGCGAGGTCATGGGCCTGGTAGGAGAATCCGGGTGCGGAAAGTCCACGTTGGGTTTTTCCATCCTTCGCCTCCTCAGGCCGCCAGGACAGATTGCAGCCGGCAAGATCATCTATCGCGGCAGGGACATCGTGTGCATGGAAAAGCACGAACTCCTTTCCATGAGAGGCTCCAAGATCGCCATGATCTTCCAAGACCCGCTCACCTCACTCAACCCTCTGTTTTCTATCGGTGAGCATTTTATTGAAACGCTCAAGACACATGAAAAAGGCATAAACAAAAAAGATGCATTGCACAAAGCGGAGGCTATGCTTGAAAGCCTTGGTATCGCCAGCGAACGTCTGCATGAGTACCCGCACCAGATGTCGGGTGGTATGCGTCAGCGCATCATGATCGGGCTTGCGCTTATCATGAATCCTGACCTTCTCATTGCAGACGAACCAACAACTGCCTTGGATGTCATCGTGGAGGCACAGTTTTTAGATCTGCTAGATGATTTAAAAAACCGGTTCAACCTCACTATAATTCTCATAACCCATAACCTGGGCAATGTCGCCCAGTTGGCAGACCGCATTACGGTAATGTATGGCGGTACCATTGCAGAGGTTGCACCTGCCCAAACCCTTTTCGATGAACCCATGCATCCGTATACCCAGGGCCTGCTGGCTTCAATACCCAACATAAAACTTGATCAACCCAGACTTGTAACCATGCCCGGCAGCCCACCCGACCTTGTGGATCCGCCTATGGGGTGTGTCTTTCATCCCAGGTGCCCGCATGTCATGGATATCTGTGCAAAAAATAGACCCGAGATATTTACCAGGCATGGGCATCAGGTGAGCTGCTGGCTCTACAGGTAAAAATATGGCTGAAGAACTTATCAAGGTAGAAAACCTCATCATGCACTTTCCACTCCAGAAGGGATTGCTTGGTAATCTCTTTGCAAAGGAAAAACAGTATGTAAGGGCTGTGGACGACGTCTCATTCATAATCAAAAAGGGTGAAGTCCTTGGGCTTGTTGGCGAGAGCGGATCGGGTAAAACTACTACCGGTCGGTTACTCCTAAAACTTTTGGAGGCAACATCTGGCAAGGTATTCTACAAAGGCGATGCCATTACCGGCTACTCAAAGAAGCAGATGGAGTGTTTAAGGGAAAAGATGCAGGTGATCTTTCAGGACCCTTACGCGTCGCTGAGCCCGCGCATGTGTGTGGGTAAGGCAATTTCACATCCATTGCACATTCATGGAATAGCAGACGGTTCTGAAGCTC
>CAYMDG010000222.1:0-5423 GCA_964388905.1 uncultured Bacteriovoracaceae bacterium | reverse complement strand
AGGAGGACCTCCTGGCTGAAGATAATGCATATGAAGAAGAATTCAATGAGTTTGATCTGGTAAGGGCAAAACCTGGGAAAAAGGCTGAAATCAGAGGCCTGAGGAATAAATATTCTGAAAGAATCCACATCTCCATGGAAGTGGTAACCTCCCTGCATCGGGCCTGGTGGGGTATGCGCACACCAGAGCGCTCCCTCGTCCATCTCTGTGAGATCAAGACCCTGCAGATGAACACCTGGCTCCAGTCCCTTGAGGAAAGGCAGAGGTATTTCAAGACCAATGACCCCACCTACCGAGACTATGCCCTGGAGCACATGGAGCAGGCAGGTGATTTTCAGGAAAGTTTCACGAGAACACTCAGGAAAGTGACCGGGGTTGCAGGTTGGGCTGATCAAAGCGAACCAGAATAGGTCAAGACTTAGGGAACTTGTCTTTAGTTTTTTCGGACCATCTTTGCTTCTCCAGCTTGTAATCTAAGTAAGGTGAATTATTCTATACCGTAAAGCCAATTGCAAAAGGCCAAGATTGTCATTCCCGCGAAGGCGGGAATCCAGTCTTTTTTATGAAATTTGGACACACGCTTTCGCGGGATTGATGAATTCTTTTGAGTTTTGCAATTGGCTCAGGAAAGATGTTTTAAAAATCTGTGATAGTAGGGGGTTTTTGATGCAGAGCAGGGCGGAATCGTTTTACGGATGGAAGATAGCCGCGGCAACCTTCGTGATTCTGTTTGTCGGTCTGTGTTCGGGTTTTTACACGGTTTCAGTCTTTCTCGAGCCCATCCAGCAGGCAACAGGCTGGAGCAGAACGCAGATATCACTGGGCTTCACCATTGCCGCACTCCTGGTGGGGCTCTTGAGCCCGATAGTCGGTATGGCGGTGGCGCGCCTGGGCGTCAAGAAGGTGCAGCTGTTCGGGGCACTGGTGACAGGTACCGGGCTGATCCTGGCGAGCTTCATTCAGGCCTTGTGGCAGTATTACGCCATCTACATCATCATGGCTGTAGGGCTGGCAAGCGTCGGGCTGGTACCGAGCCAGACGATCATCTCGCACTGGTTCGACAGGCGCAGGGGCACTGCCATGGGAATGATCATGACCGGCATCGGGCTTGGCGGAATGGCCATGGTCTTTATTGCCAGCGTAGCGAATGAAGCCTATGGGTGGCGCTGGACATACCGCCTGCTGGGAGGGCTCGTCCTGGGTGTCGTGGTACCCGTGATCCTCATCGTGATCAGGAACAGGCCCGAGGAGCTCGGTTTGGTACCCGACGGCATAGCACCTTCGGTATCAGACATATCCGTATCGAAGGAACACAAGGGATTCAATGTGAAAGAGGCCTTCAATACGCTGCCCTTTAAACTGGCATGCCTGATCATGGCCCTTTTCAGCACCATCTTGGGGGGGCTGACCATGCATGCCATTGCCCTGTTCAGGAGCTATGGGGTCGACCAGGCAAACATGATGTGGAGTTTAACCCTGGGGGTAAGTGTGCTTGGAAGGATAGTCTTCGGATATCTCTCTGACAAGGTCTCCAAGAAGGGCCTCCTGTTAGTGAGCTGGCTGCTGCACATCATGGGTTTAGGGTCTGTCATGATGATTGCCGGTATGAGCTGGTTTGTGTGGGGTTTCGTGATGTTCTACGGCCTTGCCCTGGGCTCGTTCGTCACCCTGATGCCCCTGTTCATAGGAGAAAAATTCGGGGTGGAGCACTTCAGCAAGCTCATCGGGATCATCGGCCTTTTCCAGGTTATCGGGCTGGCCGTGGGCTCCGTTCTGCTGGGAAAGATATTCGACGCAACAGCCTCTTATGCGAATGCTGTGACGCTCCTTTTTGCAATTTCCATAGGGGCGCTCATGGTAACTGCATTTATCGGACAGCCGCGGCAAATCTCTGTGGGCATGCCTGCAGAGTGAGTTTTGCTGTGAGAAACAGGTAGAAATAGGGGCGGGTTCACAATGAATAAACCCCAGACTTGTAAAATATGAACCCGTCCCTTATTGCCTTACTGGCTGTATTGTGAGAGGGTAACTGTCATCCAGAGCCCACGCCTTGCTTATAATGAAGGTTTTGCCTTGAGATCATCAGTTTTTGTGTATATTCAAAACCGATGAGTTATTGCAAAACTTTCCTATGAGAAAAATTTCAGCTCCTTCTTTTCCCCCCTAAAAAACTCGGTGTGAAATCTTACTTGCGTTTAGACATTTTCAACTATCTAATTATAAGATAGTTATGCTCGTTTAAATCCCCCATCTTGTTATTTGAGAAATAAACCCTATATGTAAATTAAAAAACCTTACTTAAGGAGGATCAGATGCCAGCAGTAGGACTCCTAATGGCACACGTGCTGTTAGGTGTGCTTGGAACTTTGGTGGTTGTTGCATTATTCTTTGATGTCCTCAACCTTTCTCAAGCTAACATTAGCCGGATTAAGCAACTTACTCTCCTGACCGTAGCTCTCTTTTTCCTGTCGTATGTTATAGGAGGGTATTGGTATGTAGCTCACTATGCACCTGAAAAAGCATTGATCCTGGCTGGTCCCTGGCCATGGGCTCATAAGTATTTCATGGAAGTAAAGGAGCATCTCTTCTTTATGCTCCTGCTTCTCGCTTTTTACCTTCCTGTGCTGATCTACAATGATAAGATTCTCGGAAATGTTGGGCTGAAAAAAATCACGCTGACAGTGCTGGGCGTCATGGTTGTGCTCGGACTCACAATGGACGGATTCGGGGCAATCATAGCAATGGGAGCAAAGGTTGCGACATTAGCCAAGCTCGCTGTACCTGTAGTAGGAGGCTGACATGAAAAATAAATCACTTTCTGACTTCATTCCGGGATTCGGATTATCTTTCCTGGTAGTGAGCATAATCAACGCCATTCTTGTTATTGAGAAAGAGGCCAATGAGGGATTGAAAAAATGGATGGCTAGTCTGCTTGGCCACCACTGGGTCACCCACGGTGTGTTCATTATTGTCTTGTTCTTGGTTCTGGGCTGGGTGTTTTCCCGCATAAAATACAACGAGCAGTGGTATGGAGCGAAGACAGCAACAATTATATTGATTGGTGCAATTATCGGTGGAGGTATTATCGTATTTTCACCGTTGTTTTAAAGCAGGGATTACTGAATCACTAATCCTTAGCCAAGACGAGGAGTTTCCAGGTCTGTATGCCTTTTGACCTGGAAGCTCTTATAATATCCATAGATAGATTGCATGAGAAACAGGGCGCAGAAAAGGAGCATTGGAATGGTCCAAGCTGGCTATATGTCAGGCCTGTAAAAAAAGAGCGATGGTGAAAACAATGCTTTTATCGGCAGGGTTTTTTTAATGCGGGCCTTAGCTCGCACCCTGATATGAAGTGTAAGATTCCATATGTTCCAACGCAAGATTTTCATTTCTCAGGCATCAAAAACCATGATGAAATTGCAGTCATCAACGCTCCAGCTAACAACACTGTCAGACAGGATCACTATAGTGAAAGCTTTGATCTTGTAATATAACAATAATGCTTTATAATTAATCCTATAGCTCAACCATACCTTGAAATATTCCTTGGCATCAAAGAGAGCTATTTCTTTTTGTACGAGGGAGAGTCTGTTGGTGAAAACAATTCCACCTTTGAATCCAAGCGCAGTATGGCTACCGTAATGTTCGCTGACATATCAGGTTTTACAGCCATGTCCGAGAAGATATAAGGAGGGTCTTTCTTATGACGTATAAGGTTTTTGAGCCTGTGCAATTAGCAGGAATACCATTAAAGAACAAATTCATCCGTTCTGCCACCCATGAAGGGATGTCAGATGAACGAGGCTATCCCACCGAACAACTGAAAAAGAAATACATCCAACTGGCAAAAGGTGAAGTCGGGGCCATAATAACAGGACTTGCCGGAATCCAGCAGAATGGGAGATCCATATATAGGATGCAGATGATCGATAAAGATGATTGCATTGCTGATTACAGACTTCTTGTGGATGCTATCCATGAATATAGCACCCCAATGATCATGCAGATTGCACACTGCGGCAGGCAGACCCGTTCAAAGATTACCGGTGAGACACCTGTTGCCCCTTCTGCTATTAAAGACAAAATGTTCAGCGAGGAAAGACCCCATGAGCTGTCGGAAACAGAAATTGAAGGGATTATCGATAATATTGTCCAAGCCATTGGAAGGGCACAAAAGGCTGGATTTGACGGGGTGCAACTCCATGCAGCCCACGGGTATTTACTGGCAGAGTTTCTCTCGCCATATATGAATCGCCGCCAGGATAAATGGGGAGGAAACACCCATAACAGGTTCCGCATAGTAAAAGAGATTTACCAGCGATCGAGGAAGGCCTTCGGGGATTTTCCAATACTGATAAAGATGAATGCCTATGATGGCCGCAGAAATGGTATGCGTATTGATGAGGCAGTTAAGATTGCAGAACTCCTTGAACAGTGCGGATGTTCAGCCATTGAGGTATCATGCGGTGTTATTGAAGATGGTTTTTATACGATCAGGGGTGAATCCTTGCCGTTGGATGCATTATTCGCATATCACTTCAAGTTCAAGACATTACCGTCTTTTATAAAGGCTATGATGCGGCCGTTTGCCAATATTGTTATGCCGCCTGTCCGGCCGCTGACGAATTACAATGTCCCTGCTGCTCAAGCCATCAAGGCCCATGTTTCCATCCCGGTCATTGTAGTCGGAGGGATACGGTCACTGGGTGACATTAATCAGATCATGATGAATCAACAGGCTGACATGGTGTCCATGTGCCGTCCATTCATTATTGAGCCAGATATTGTAAAAAAACTTAAGGAAGGCAGACAGCAAGTTTCAAAGTGCATCTCATGTAATTATTGCATTATTGCAGCAGAAGAACGACCTCTACAGTGCTATTACGGGAAGTTAAAGCCAGAAAGACTACATGCGTGAGTCCTAACTTATATTGGTGGGATTATAACCCGGAACAATGGGGAAAATGGGTCAAATTTTTTTTGGGGTTTAAAGTATATGGTTCATTCCAGGTACTGGCGTCCCGAGCAAGCAACCTGAACTCCATAGGTTTGGGCCCAAGATGTTCAGTTTTCAGCATACACAGGACCTTGAGAAAATTGCAGTTATATTCAGTTTGTTTTTATAAAATATCTTCTTATTATATATTCCTGAAACACATGTTCTCAAGGGATCCATTGCAGATACCTTGAGGATTAACTATGGCCGGGAATTTATAGACGCTACATCCCTGAGAGATCGGTGATGGCTAAAAAAGATTCGATAGAGCAGCGTTCAGCTAATCTTCGTAAGCAAGCAGAGAAACGGTTGCAGAAAGAATCTGTCGATCAGGGCGACATCTCGCCAGAACAAGCAAGGCAGATGCTCCATGAGTTGCAGGTGCATCAGATAGAGCTGGAGATGCAGAACGAGGAACTCCTAC
>CAYMDG010000221.1:0-5430 GCA_964388905.1 uncultured Bacteriovoracaceae bacterium | reverse complement strand
GCATGCTCCGATATCCCTTCTGAAACTGGGAACCTGGGCGATCCTTTCAACCTATGGCCCCAACAGCTTCCATCATTTGCTGTCTTTCGCACTCTGGCCCCCCGGCCTGAAACTAAGAAGGGGATAGAAGCTGACGGGTTGGTATTTGGTATCCAGGGAAATGAAAAATACTTAATACAACATCTGAGTACAGGGGATTTTTCAACATTTTCGCACGAGATCTACACATAAGGCATCCTATTTCAAACCCCACAGTTTGGGACATAATCAACAAATACTTTGAGACATCCTCATCATGCTTCACCCAGCATTTTGCTTATTAGCCACAGCATTTTTTGAACTTGCGGCCACTACCGCAAGGACATGGGTGGTTCCGCCCCACCCTTCCTTCCAAAGCGATTCTGGTATGGAGCCTACCGTCTTCCGCTTTCCTGTGATGTTCGGCCACCAGCCGTTTGAGTTCGGCATCTGCATATCCAAAGAACCTGAGATAGGCTTGACAGAAGTAACTCTCTCCGGACTCTCCTGGGGCGTTCAGGCGGTCCTTGATGCAACCGCCGCGGCACAGAGTCAGCCATTGGCATGAGGAGCAACGTTCGGGCAGCAGGTACTTCCGCTCCCCGAACTCGGAGTGCCTAGGTGATAGGAGAAGTTCGCCAAGCGGATTTTGCATGATGTTGCCAAGCTTCCAATCCGGCTCTACGAAGAAATCGCAGGGGAATACGTCTCCGTTGTGCTCTACAACGAGGTATGTGCCGCATTTTTCAAGGAAGGTGCACTCGGGGGGTGCCATGCCTGCATATGAGAAAAGAAGGGATTCGAAGAAACGTATTGAGGTCGTCGGAAGGCCGTCCCGAAAGTCGGAGATCCATCGGTCAAAAAGGGTGCAGAGGAATGAACCATATGTGTCGGCAGATATAGAAAAAGGTGCTTTTCCCCTCCGATTGCCAAGGTCTTTCTCAAAGCTGGGAATAAACTGCATATGAGTGAGTCCCAGGTCCCGGTGGTGCTCATAAATCTCATCCGGGAAATGGACGGAATAGTCGTTCACCACCGTGAGAGCATTAACGGGGACACCCGTATCGAGGAGGAGCTGCGCTGCATCTCTGACCCTGGCCCAGGTTGGCCTGCCTTCTGCCGTACTGCGGTACCGGTCATGGATTTCCTCCGGCCCGTCGATGGACAGCCCCACCAGGAACCGATATCGTTTCAGAAAGTCCGCCCAGGACCGGTCGAGGTGTATGCCGTTGGTCTGGAGGCCGTTAGCTATCGTCTTACCATCCCCATAGCATTCCTCGAGTTGAACCGCTCTCTCGAAAAACGGAAGCCCCATGAGGGTTGGCTCGCCCCCCTGCCATCCCAGGGACACGTGCGGGCCGGACATGGCAAAGAGCTGCCGGATCATCTCGGAGAGCACCTCATCGGACATGCGGTGCTTACCTGTGGGGAAGAGCGAGCCTTTATGGCGATAGAAGCAGTACGAGCATGCCAGATCGCAGTCCGGCCCTGCAGGCTTTACCAGAATGCTGTCGAGGGTCATGCGATCCGCCTCTTACCGGGAAACCCATCCCCGCGGGTTCTTTGCAATGCCCTGCTCCCATCTGACCATCCTTTCCTGCATCTCCCTGCAGACCTCGGGATAGCGGGAGGCGAGATTGTAGCACTCCTCCCGGTCCACTTCGAGGTTGTAGAGATTGGGCCAGTCGCCGAAATTACCCTTGGCGATCTTTCCCATCAGGGTTGAGGGCTTGTCCACGGGCTGGGGCCAGGTGTAGTGGCTGATGCTCCTGAAATACTTCCAGCTGCCTGTCCGGACCCCCTCGAGCTCCTCGTAATGGTACAGGTAGAGGATATCATGAGGCGAAGCTGAAGTTTGCCCTGTGAGCAGGCCGCTTATATCCTTTCCATCTATCATGCGGTCGGAGGGGAGTGTAATCCCTGCTGCTGCGGCAAGTGTCGGGAACAGGTCGATGTTCATGGCCGGTGCCGAGCAAACGCTCCCTGCCGGGATGTGGCCTGGCCACTGTACGATGAACGGGACGCGGTAGCCGCCATCATAGCTTTGCCCCTTTCTCCCACGTAGCCCGCCGGTACTCCCGTTGTACCAGGGTCCGTTGTCGCTGGTGAAGATGATGATGGTGTTTTCCTCGAGCACGTTTTTCTTCAGGCAGGAGACAATCTCGTTCACGCTCCAGTCGATCTCTTCGACCGCATCGCCGAAAATACCCGCCTTCGACTTGTCCTTGAACTTTTCCGAGGCGAACAGGGGTTGATGTGGGAAGGTGTGGGCGAGGTAGAGAAAGAACGGAGCTTCCTTCGACTTCTCGATGAAATCTGTAGCCTCCTTTGTATAAAGACCTGTGAGACGTTCCTGGTTGAGCTTGATGTCTGGCTCGATCTGCTGCTCGTTCCGATACAGGGCACAGGGCCACATGTCGTTGCTGTGAGGCACGCCGAAGAACTCGTCGAAACCGAATTTCCGGGGGTTATACCGGGGCATCTGGCTGAAGTCACCAAGGTGCCACTTGCCCACCATCCCTGTTCGATACCCTGCGACCTTCAAAGCTGAGGCAAGAGTGATCTCGTCATCGGGAAGACCATTGACCCAGCATTCTTCTTGCGCGTCTACTGCGCCAAGTTTCCCGGTCATGTGGCCGAGCCTCCGGATAAGGAAACGGGTGAACGACTCGTCAACAGCAGAAAGAACAAAGATCAGGCCTGAACGCACCGGGTATCGGCCAGTGAGGAGTCCATACCTCGATGGTGTGCACACGGAACAGGACGAGTAGAAATCCGTGAACCGGACACCTTTGGACCCGAGTTGGTCGATGGAAGGTGTCCTGATGGCCCGGTTGCCATAGCACCCGAGGTCACCGTGACCCAGGTCATCACAGAGGATGACGATGATATTTGGTTGCGGTCCTGCGAACCCATTGATCCTTCTGATAACCGTATTCGCTGGGATACGGTGCAGGTTGGTTTTTATATATTCATCAGGGCTAAACATCACGCCGTTGACAGAATCCCCGATCTTTCCAGCGCACCCAAGCATGCCTGCTCCCATGGCACCCAGCAAGGCAGCGCTGCCCATCCTTATAAAAGATCTCCTTGTGATGGATCTATCACTCATGGGGCACTCCTTTCAGACGACTTCGCCATCATGCTGATTCAATATACCACAACACTTCGATTCTATCAGCATTATTGGCCTTTACTGAATGCTGGGACAAATACCAGCAAGTTTCTTCGAGAATCAACACTACAGGATATTTAGGTACGAATTCATGAACTATAAGAACATATGTAAAAGAAGAACTCTATGTAACTGTAATATCTTCACTGTTCTGAGATGGCTAAAAACTGAAATCTTCAGTTGAAACATACGCACCAGGACTAATTAAATCAGACCGTTGCCAATAGCAGCTCATCTTCAGTGCATGGGCCTACATATTTGAAGGAATTGCTTAACTGGATGTTTCAATACCCGGCCGGAGAGCGGAATGCCTTTGCAACATCATCAAGCTGCTTGGCAACTGTCAGCAATCCCATGTCGTGCCACCGACTGCCGACAACCTGTACGCCTATAGGCATGCCGTCGATAGCATAACCGATGGGCATCACGATCACGGGGTTGCCCGTGAGGTTGAAGATGGTCGTGTAGCAGCCGTTTGCCGCCAGGTAGTTCACGGGTTTGCTGTCCACCATGACCGGTTTGCTATAGAGCGGGTAGGGACCGAAATATCTGTCCGGCTTGATGTGCTCAAATGCGGGTGTTGACGTAACAGGGCACAGCCAAACATCGTAATGTGAAAGGAAGCTTTCTATCTTTGAGACGTATGTATCTCTTTCTGTAAGCGCTCTGACATATTTCTCAAAGCTTATAGGGTACACAGTGCTCAGGTATGGTACGTCCTTACGGTAGTACCAGCCGAAGGCAAAACTCAGGAAACGGGCAATGGCTGGATTGTAAACCCCCAGTTCCATATCCATTATCTTCCCGTAGGTATTCCAAGCACCCTTGAAATCGAAATCAGGCGGATTCAGCTTTTCCACCCTGCAACCTTGGGCAGAGAGTTTCTCCGTGAAATCCTTCAACGCATGACGAGTGTCTGCAGAAACCGGTATGCCCCCAAGATCATCAGTCCAGGCGATCCGTAGTTCCTTGAGAGGCTTCTGCTGGAGCTCAACAAGCGGAATGAACGGGACATTCACATCGCGGACATCCGGTCCGGCGATCACCTTCAGACAGAGCTTCAAGTCGTCAATGGACCTTGCAAGAGGACCTTCCGAAATGAGGTGTCGCACCGAGTTGAATTCGGATTTGGGGAGATAAGGCGGTACTCCGAATCCAGATACCAGGTGCTCAGTGGGCTTCATACCGTAAACACCGCAGAAATGCGAAGGGATACGGATAGAACCACCCAGATCATTACCCAGCGAGATAGTAGTCATACCTGAAGCCACGGCTGCTCCACCACCCCCTGTACTTCCGCCGGGTGTTCGTAAGACGTCCCATGGATTATTGGTAAGTCCAAAGACAGGGCTATTTGTCTGATAGTCCATGGCCATCATGGGAAGATTTTCCTTGCCCAGAATGATAGCCCCCGCGTTTTTCATCCTAATAACTACTGTGGCATCAAAATCCGGGATAAAGTCAGCATGCTCTGGGTCACTGTTCGTACTTCTCATGCCAGAGGTTGCATAGTTGTCCTTGATGGTGACGGGTACCCCATGCAGCGGTCCCCATATGACACCTTTTGCCAAGGCCTCATCAGCCTCTTTTGCCCGTTTGCGTGCGCCTTCCTCATTCAGGGTGACAATGGCGTTCAGCTTCGGGTTGACTCTCTTGATCTGTTCGATATAGGCATCCACAACTTCGGCGGAAGTGATCTTATGCTCCAGGATCAGCTCCTCGATCCGGGATGCAGTCATGAAGACTATCTCATGCCTGTCCGGCCTGGATTTTTGCTGATCATCCGCTAGAACTGCCGTATTGCAGAGGATAACGAACAGGATAAA
Organism: uncultured Bacteriovoracaceae bacterium; assembly: GCA_964388905.1. Lineage (GTDB taxonomy): Bacteria > Desulfobacterota > Desulfomonilia > UBA1062 > UBA1062 > MWEI01. Next base: position 411 of record CAYMDG010000221.1, on the reverse strand, counting down.
AAAAACGGCTTCATGCAACATCACTGAACAATGTCTTGATGCTTTGCCAAAGGGCTTCATGAACATGTAACCTCCTCTGAAATATTCAATTTCAACAAATGCATTATGTTAGCGTCATGCGGAAATATACTATCATGCTATTATAATTTATGTAAATGTTTCGACGTGTAATCACTGTGGCCTTAAGCATCAGTAACCATGGAATTGTTTTAATGGATCCATTAAAATCCGTGATAAACACACCATAACCCTGTAGATCCGGCCTAAGTAATCCATACCCGCCATCACGGTTGAGATTGACGCTGGACCGGCTATAGTCTAGATCATTATGGAATCATTAAAGAAAGGTGTCATCAATGGCGCTGCGTGTTTCACATAAGATCTTTCTTGAGCTGGAAAAGGCGATTCTCA
>CAYMDG010000220.1:0-5449 GCA_964388905.1 uncultured Bacteriovoracaceae bacterium | reverse complement strand
AGTGGCAAAAGTGCATATCAAAAAATGTTATTGAACGGGAATTATTAGAAAAGATAAAGTCTACTCTTTAGGAAAGCGCAAGCCCGGAAACATCCTTTATATTAAGCCCATATCTACCGTTTGAATGTACCCATAATTGTCTCAAGCATCTTAAGGCGGCCTTAAGCACACCTCCCAGGGTGAGCAAGGAATTTTTATTTAAGCTGGGATTAAAAAAATCATCTGCTTATGATCGTTCAACATGGTGAAAAAAAAGAGGCTGCCAGAAGTGGCAGCCTCTTTTAAAGTATCATACGGAACTTTGATTATTCGCAGAGCTCAAACAGTGCTGCAGCACCCATGCCGCCACCGATACACATGGACTCGATGCCGTACTTCTTACCACGTGCCTGCATCTCGGTCATGAGCTGCGCACAGAGCTTCGCGCCGGTGCATCCAAGCGGATGGCCGAGCGCGATGGCGCCGCCGTTGACGTTGATGATACGCTGATCGCTCTCGTGTGAATAGTACTTCTCGTCATAGAGACCGATCTGCTGCAGTGAGTAAATGGCCTGGGAAGCAAACGCCTCGTTCACTTCGAAGATGGCGTTATCTTTGATATCACTGGCCGTTCCGAGGCCGGCGACCTTAAGGAGCTTGGGGATCGCATAGGCAGGTCCTACACCCATCTCGTCCGCACGGCACCCGGCAACCACGTAGGCCTTGAACTTGGCAATGGGCTTCACTCCGAGTCTCTTTACCGCTTCACCGCTCATAAGAAGCGTGCATGCACCGCCGTCAGTGGTCTGGGAGGAGTTGCCTGCCGTGACCGAACCGGTGGCTGAGAATGCCGGCCTGACTTTTCCGAGCCCTTCTACGGTGGTGTCTGAACGTACGCCGTCATCAGAATCCTGGATGAAGGTCTCTTTCATCATGATGCCGCCCTTCTCCTTGAACCTCACAGCCTCAACCGGTACGATCTCCTTGAACTTGCCGTCTTTCTGGGCTGCTGCGGCCTTCATCTGTGAACCATATGCAAAGTTGTCCTGCATCTCGCGGGTGATCTTGTAGCGGGTGGCTACGTTCTCTGCGGTTACACCCATGGACATATAGACATCCGGGATTTCCTGAGCCATGACCGGGTGAGGCCTGGGCATATTGCCGCCCATGGGGACGATGGACATGGACTCAAGTCCTCCGCCGATGGCCACATCGCACATGCCTGCCATGATCCTCATGGCCTGGAGGCTGATGGCCTCTAATCCGGAGGCGCAGAACCTGTTGACCGTGGCGCCGCAGGTGTCATCCGGGAACCCGGCCATCAGGGCAATAATACGCCCGATGTTCAGCCCCTGCTCTGCCTCGGGAAAGGCGCAACCGATCAAAATATCTTCCACTTCCTTCTTTTCTACGCCCTTGGTCCTCTCCATGAGCCCGATAAGGGCTGCCTTGAGAAGATCTTCGGGCCTTGTCTGTGCAAAGGCACCCCTGGCCCTTCTGCACCCGGGTGTCCTTACTGCGTTTACGATATATGCTTCTCTCATTGGATTCCTCCTAATTTCTATTCTCTCGTTATCAGCCTACAGGAACAACGGCTTGCCAGTGGTCATGATGTTCTCGGCCATTTTCTGTGTGTTCTCGGTCTTCCACAGATCGACGAACGCCTCTCTCTCGAGGGTCATGAGGTGCTCCTCGGACACGAGAGTCCCTGTGGGCACATCGCCGCCCGCCATGCATACAGCGATCTTTTTGGCGATGAACTCCATGTGAGGAGTGATGTAGCCGCCGCTCCTCATGTTGAGCATCTCTGCCCAGACCACGCCGATTGCCTCTCGGCCGAATACGGGGATCTTGGTCTTGATGGGTGGTGCATAACCGTCATCCACCATCTTGAGGACTTCCTTCTTGGCCTCACCGATGAGGTTGTCACGGTTCATGACAATGCGGTCGGAATCCCTGAGGAAGCCGTTCTTGCGTGCCATATCAGCCGAGTTGGACACCTTGGCCTGTGCTACGCTCATGAAGGCATTGAGGAAGAACCCTAAGTAATCGGTTACCTTGGCCACTTCGGGCTTCGCAGTGATGAATCTCCTCCAGAGGTTGATCATGCCGCAGCCGCCGGGGACCAGCCCTGCGCCGATCTCCACCAGACCCATGAACAGGTCTGTGTGAGCCACGATCCTGTCGGCCGATAATGCCACCTCGCAGCCGCCGCCCAGGGTGAGTCCGTAGGGTGCTGCAACCACGGGGTACCGGCTGTATCTGGTGCCCATGATGCCTGCATGCACATTCTTGATGAACGAGTCGATCTCGTCGAACTTGCCGGCCTTGGCAAGGCCCAGCATGAATGCCAGGTCTCCGCCTGCGGAGAATGCGCCAGGCATGCCGCCGGCCTGGTTGCCGATGACCATGCCGACACCGTTTTCATTCACATACTCGCCGGCCTTCAACATGAAGTCGACCATTTCCTTGTTCACGGCGTTCATTTTGGAGTGGAACTCGAGGCAGTACACGCCGTCGCCGATGTCAACCAGCGAGCAGGAAGGCACGGACAGGACGGTCTTTTTCTCTGCCTTGAAGTTGGCAAGAACCAGGGCCTTGGGACTCGTCTTCAGTTCCTTGTAGCCCTCGGCAGCGAAGTCGTAAAACATCTTCTTGCCCTTTTCGAGCTTGTAGAATGAGGTAGCGCCTTTCTTGAGCATCTTCGTCACATTCTCGGGGACCTTGAGACCATCCTTTTCCATCTTTGCCACGGATTCCTTCACACCGATGGCGTCCCAGGTCTCAAAGGGGCCCATATCAAAGTTGTAGCCCCACTTCATGGCGTTGTCGATCTCGACTACCGTGTCGGAGATCTCGGGGATGCGGTTGGCTGCATAAACGAGAGTGGAAGCCACTACCTTCCAAGCAAACTTGGCTGCTTTGTCATCGCCATACACGACAGCCTTCAACTTTTCTGTAAGGGTCGGGGCCTTCTTTGCGACATCAAGACATGGGAAGCTGACCTTGTCAAAGGTCTCGTACTCGCCGGTCTTCGGATTGATGACCTTCTTGATCCTCTTCCAGTCGATGATTTCTTTCTTATAGAATCCGGCCTTTGTCTTGTTGCCGAGAAGCTTCTTGTCGAGCATTGCCTGGAGGAAATCAGGCAGCTTGAACACGTCCCTCTCCTCATCATTGGGACAGAGGTCGTAGGTGTTCTTCATGACGTGGGTCATGGTGTCCAGTCCGACCAGATCGCTGGTGGCGAAGATGGCGGTCTTGGGACGTCCAAGAGGTGCACCGAAGATTGCGTCTACTTCGGGGATGGTGAACCCGTCTTCAAGCATGGCCTTCATGGTCGCGCCGATGCCGTGGATGCCGATGCGGTTGCCGATGAAGTTCGGTGTATCCTTTGCCCAGACGATGCCTTTTCCAAGCCTGCTCTCGCCGAACTCTGCCACAAAGTTCAAGATTTCCTTCTTGGTGGACTCACCTGGGATGATCTCCAACAAATGCATATAGCGTACCGGGTTGAAGAAGTGCGTACCAAGGAAATGCTCCTTGAAGCCCTTGCTTAAGCCCTCGGACATGGCCTTCAGAGGAATGCCTGAGGTGTTGGAGGATACAATGGTGTCCGCCTTGCGGATCTTGTCGATGCGTGCGAACAGCTGCTGTTTGATGTCCAGTCTCTCGACGACAACCTCGATAATCCAGTCGCACTCTTTCAGCTTATCGAAATCGTCTTCCAGGTTACCGGTAGAGATGCGCATTGCGTGGTCTTTGCTGTAGAACAGCGGTGGCTTTGCCTTTGTAGCGCCTTCCAGACCCATGGTGACAATCCGGTTCCTGGCCTTGGGATCCTTCTTCTCTTCTTCTTTCAGGTCGAATGGAACGATGTCGAGCAGAAGCACATCCACGCCTGCAGCGGCGAGGAGCGCAGCGATGCCGCCTCCCATGATTCCAGACCCGATAACCGCGGCCTTATTGATTCTCCTGACCATTATACCCTCCTCTGTTTTGTGTTTGTTGTTTATCTGAGTAAGTGAAAACTGAATCAACCTTCAATTTATACCTGAAATAAGATTTAGTCAACAAAACAGATATGGATGTGCAAAGATTTTTTCAAGCATATGAAGACATCATTGGGACCTTCATACTGCATGAGAGAGAGATCACCGGGTTCGATTACAACCATTTTTGGCCTGATATACCTCAGGAAAGATATCCGTCTTTACCTGGCTTGAGCAGCCCTCTTGATCCACGCTGGAATTATCTTGCGCCCGGTCAGTTTCATAAGACCCACGGGAAATAGTCGCTTGAGCCAGTCGTATACATATGAATCAGGCCCAACCATGATCCGGTGCTTATCTTTTTTAATTCCATCAATGATAGTACGCGCTGCCTTTTCAGCAGTTGTTCCGGCCAGCCTGTCAAAGATTGCCACCATATCATCCTTTCCGACGGAGTGATCGGATGCCTTATAATACCTTGCGTTGCGTACAATGTTCGTCTTGATCCCGCCGGGATGTACGCAACTCACCATAATCCGACTTCCACTGAGCTCCTGGCAGAGCGTCTCGGTAAAACCCCTCACTGCGAACTTTGCCGTGCAGTATGCCCCGTTATTGGGATTGGTAAAGATTCCGTTTACACTGCTGATGTTTACAATATGGCCCTGGGGTTGCATTTTCAGATAGGGGAGAAACTCCTTACATCCATAGATCACACCCCACAGGTTTATATCCATAAGCCAGTTGAAATCCTTATATGAAAGATCCTCAAGTGTCTCCATTACAACCACCCCGGCATTATTTATCACCAGATGCACGGCCCCGTGGTTGTTCACCACCTCGTCTGCATAGCGCTTGACCTGCTCGCACACAGAAACATCCACTACGTGAGTGGTTACCCTGACATTCTTGTGGCCTAACATAGCGGCTGTCTCTTTGAGGCCCCCTTCATCCACATCCGAGATGGCCACATGACAACCTTCACCTGCAAGAGCAATGGCCAATGCCCGCCCGATGCCCGAGGCTGCCCCTGTGATGGCTGCGACGTTGCCGCCTAGATCCTTCATAACATACCCCTTTCATTCTATAGGATCAGTATAATCATCCAAATCATGAAGCTTTTATTTCTAATGAAAATCACATGACTCAATTAAGGCAGAATAAATTCATCAGAAACCATAGGCCTAGATGCATTTTTTGAGAAACATTAAATCCTGATTATGCAAAGATTAGATTAGGGAAAATATCTTCGAAATTACTCTGCCCCGGGAAGGGGGCAGTAACCGGTTACGGGAGACATGCCCCGCAGGGTCAGGTTTCCATGTTAGGTATTTATCTAAGCCTTAAGTCCTATACCCCTTATTCTTCTATCCGCGGTTGCGGGCCGGGAACGATGCCTGCGAGATCGGGATCTTCCTCATTCAACAAAGGATCCTTGTTGTCCTTGAGGTCTTTGCGTTCGATCTTCTTGGCATCCT
>CAYMDG010000219.1:0-5449 GCA_964388905.1 uncultured Bacteriovoracaceae bacterium | reverse complement strand
ATCCTTCATTTTAATGGCATCACCTGGAGCCCGATGACCAGCAATAAAACAAATAATATCTGTGGCCTCGGAGGTGCTTCGGATAACAGTATTTATGCGGTAGGGTCAGGAGGGATGGTCTTAAGCTATGAAGGCAGCCAGTGGGTCTCGAAGATAAATGACGAGAAGAAAGAACAACTAGCCAGCCTGGTAAACTTAAAAACCGATATTCTTGCTGCAGGTGATGCCGGGGCAGTCCTGTATTATAATTATAATAAGGATAAAGAAGAAGCACCGGTATCATTGGCTGCGCCGCTTCCAGCGCCTGGTGTTTCAGTTTCTATGACAACCCTCCCCAGCAAAACCAGCAACTTGTCACTTGCCGGCAACTCGAAAGAGTCCTCATTTTCTTCAGCAAAAGTTCCCGATACCGGAGCAAAACTCACTGCCGGCATTCAGAAACGAGCAACCATCGATCCTGAATCTAAAACCGGGACCTTGCCCATTATGGAGCAATCAGACCTTGGCACGAAAAACAATGTTGCTTCTGCCTCAGTCTCGCTGCCTCACCAGGATTATGCAGACGGCAACGACAGGATAGAGATCAATGGACCCGAAGACAGCAACACAGGTATTGAGTTGGTTGCAGTACAAGACGCACAACCGTCAAAAACCCACAACACTATTGGCCGGCCAGCAACCAGTCAGATCATAACCAATACAGAAACGGAAACATCACCTTCCCTGATGCATATGCCTGAGCCACTGACAGCAGAGGTTGAAAATAATCAAAAAGCAAATAACCCCCTGAAAAATTATATCAAAAATTATGAATCAGTCCCGGTTGTTTCTCGATCAAATCAAGTGAAAACCGATGACGTCCAGGAAGCGGATGCCAGAAGCACCACCACAATCGATATCTCAAAATCTGAAAAAGCGGTTGATGTCTCCTTGCCTTCACCGGAGCACATCAACATCCCGATTGCCTCATCCATACTTGCACATAATGACGGGAGTGCACATCGTGTCTTTGAAAATCACCTGTTCAACAGCACCGCAGGGACGATGAAGAGGGACAACGGATCACTGCCTGACAGCACTGCTGTTATAAAGAAAAAAGGTGAAAAAGTCAGTTCTCAAGATGCTTATGCTTCGTATAATTATACCCTGCAAGAGATGTCCATCTTGGTTTTTGCGTGTATGTTATTTACCAGCATTTTTATGCTGTACAGAAGACGCATGATCGATTGATTCCCTCAATATCATTTTTGTATAATCTCATAAACCCTGCTACAGCACAGTTATCTCGCCCGTGTCCCCGTCAACCTCAACCTGATCGCCGGTCTTGATCTTGTCGAAAATGTCTTCGTTTGAATACTCGACTACGGGTATGCCCTTGTTGAACCAGACCTCAGCAAGTATGCTGCCTGCAGCCATCAGCGGGTCAGCGTTCTGGACGATGATGGCAGCCGGCGCCACACCCTGGTACATCATTTCGAGCAGCACCATACCGGAATAGGTGGAGCCGATGGTTGCAGAATAGACAAAGACCGTATCCCTGATCTTCTTGTTGTACAGGTCGTGGTTGCTGTCCTGCACCAACGACCGCCATGCCAGGATGAGATTCTTCGGTTTGGTGAACGATGCAGTGAAGTTCATGGGCATCTTCGTTACCATGGCAGGCCCACGGGCCTTTCCTTTCATCACCGGATTCCCCTGGAGAACCGTCATTGCATCACCCCGCATGCCTTCAGGCAGTCATCTTCCGTACCGTAGTCAGCCCCCTTCAGGTAATACCGCAGCTTCCCGGAAGGGGTCAGGATGTGTTTATTGCCCAGGCGCATGGAAAACGCCGCCAAAGGGCAATATTCCGAGATGGTGACCCCGGCGTCGAGCGTGTCCCCGTACAACTCGTGCCCCTTGAATTCCCTGAGCTCGTCAGGGACCATGCAGAACCAGGTCGGGACCCTCACTCTCTTCCCTTTGAATTTTTCCGCAAGGGCCACTGTTTCTGCACAGGTCATCTGCGGGCACCCGAAAACGACCATGTCTGCAATTCCCGGATTGCGCAGGCGCAGGTTATCCAGGTCCTCCTGCGTGACAGTGACGGTCACCTTGGGAGGTCCATGAAATACCGAATTCATGTCAGGTGCTTCCGGGGTGAGACCCTCGACGTGAAAAAGCGCCACCCCGCCGGAGGCCGCCATGGAGCCGCCCATATTCTTCAGCTCGATCAGGCTGAACGGGTAGTGCTCGATGAGGGGGACCTTGTCCACGACCTTTTTCCCGAGCAGGTAGCCGAGCGCCGGGGCGTCCATCTTTTTTATATTCAGCCTCACCAGCATCTGAGCACGCCTGTGCTCGTCAAGCAGGTAGCCGAACTCGGGGGTTAAGCCGGTGACGGAACAGCATACATCAATCAATATCGAGTTCCGGTTGGTGCGTGCCCCCAGTACCGAGTTGGCGAACTGGACTGCGGAGGACTCAGCCCATGCAAGCCTGTCACCGAATGAAGGCACATTCGCCTTCTCGTAACAGACGCAGGAATAATTGGGGGTGACGCCGATGGCAGACAGGAGTTCCTCCAACCGTTTCTGCTTGGTGAATACGATGTGCCGGTTCAGGAAATTGAGGTCATACCCCGGCCTGGGATTGACCGTGGTGGGGACTCTGACCTTTAACCCTTCCCCGGCCATCTGCCCAAGGATTCGTATATATGCCCCGAAGGGACCTATGCCGAACGTCCCTGCAAGGTGGCCCGACTTGATGGGCACCAGCCTTTTTGCACCAAAGGCCTCACCATACTTGACGACCGTTTCCATAGCCTTTGCCATGATCCGCCCGTTTTCACCCTTGAGCATTCCTTCCTGTTCCGGTTCGAGCTTCATCGGCCCTCCATAGCCTATAATTATAAGTTTCCGGTTATCATGTCAAATGTGCAAGATATTATCCAGGAAGCAATGAGGCAGGGATTATTCCCATGCACGTTTCCATAAAAAGCCGAGCTGATTGCAAAACGCACCAGCTGCTGATACTATCCTATCAAAAGGAGGGTCTCGCCATGGGTAACTTCGAAGGAGAAGCTACATTCAGCCTGATTAAGCGCTTTGTGAGCCTGGTCAGGAAATTCTTGAAGCAGGAAAAGGCTTACGTGAAAGAGGCGGGTAAAGGCACCCTGAAGACCGGGCTTCCGGTGATTGCCCTGGGTGGTGCATGCCTTGTGCTCGTGACACTGGCCGGTGTCTTTAGTCTGGTGACCATTGTGCTACTTCTAAACACATGGTTTGTACCCTGGGTTTCAGCGCTCATCGTTACCGCCTCACTTATGTTTACAGGCTTGTTTCTTGGCGGCATAGCGCTGGTGATGGCGAAAAAGGGGGCCAGAGAGGCGCAGAAACACCTGAGCTGTATAAAGGAGGACATGCGATGGCTGAAAAGAAGCTGAGCCGAGAGATCGACGAGACTGTCAAGGAGCTCCTTGAAGTCAGAAAAGAGCTGCTGTCAAGGCTTTCACCTGCCAGGCATTGGCTGAATGCCGCAGGGATCGGCCTGCTGTGCCTCATCGGGGTGAAGATCACCTTCAAGATTGTTAGGTCAATTTTATCAATGCTCTGGAGCAGCAAGCTCCTCATCGTTGCGATCCTGCTCCTCGTGCTTGCCGGCAAGCGTGTAAAGATGCTGGAATGACTTGATTAAATCCTTGTTATGTCAGCGCAATAGAGTTTCCATTGGTCAAAGGTCTCATACCCCATCTTTTCATAAATAGGCCATCCCATCGTGCTCGCCTGCAAATGGACCAGCCTGGCGCCTTCATCAAAGCACCTGTTTGAAATGGTCTTTACCAGGTGTGTGGCGATTCCTTGCCCCCTGGCAGAAGCAACTGTGCCGACCCAGCCTATGCATGCGACATCTCTTGTGAACAGGATCATAACCGTAGCAACAGGACTGCCTCCCAGGTATGCAATGAAATGCATGGTGTCAGGCGATAGAATGCGCTCAGGTACCCCGTAAAGGGCTTCAACCTGAACTGAAGGGAGGCCTATAGACTCGTAAGCCTGGCTGTTGATGGACCGGATCTTATCGATATCGCCGGAGTTCCTCGCCTGTTCTATTCGTATATCAGTTCTTTCTTCAATCGTTGCTATTCTATTGTTCAGTATCATCCAGGGGCTATCTTCATAAAGTACAAGGCCTTTCCTGATTGCCGCATTCTCAAGGTCGGCATCCTGCTTTCCATTGATCATCATAGTGAAGGAACGGCTCAGTCCTTTAAAGAAGGACAGTCCTTTCTGGATGACCACGTCCGGGTCCACAGCCTCATCCACCCTGACTGAAATGTTCGTGTAGCCGAAAGGAAAGTCTGTTGTGCCTGCTGCACATATGATGCCGTCTTTCTCAACAAAATATCCTTCCTTATGCCAGCGGTTGAATGCCCTGACCGTCTCGACCAGATTGAACCTGAGAAGAGCTGATGATTCCATGTTCACACAGGATCCTCCGATGAATAGTATTTGTCATGAGCAAACAAGAGACAGATAATGTGATGTCCATACGCTAGGTAGTTGTTTTATTTTCAAAAATATATCCAATCCTTACAGGAAAAGTTTTTAAAATTTATGGACAGCCTCTTGGTTCCGAGCCGTAACACATAGTACTCGCATCGACCAGGATTTGACAAGGGCTGTAATGCGATTATTATTGTAATACTATAAGACATGTCATCTTCCCCGGAAAGCTGCCGGGGTTAACAGATAAATTCATGAGAGGGGGTTTATGTGGAATTTGAGAGAATCTGGCACAAGAGTTACCCAGCGGGAGTACCCGCACAGATAAACTTCGAGCGCATATCCATACCCGAGGTGCTCACCAGGACCAGCAAACGTTTTCCTGATGTGACGGCCCTAATCTACATGGGCAAGAAGATCAGCTATGCCGCGTTGGATTCCCTGGTAAACAGATTTGCCAAGGCGCTCACGGCCTTCGGGGTGAAAAAGGGCGACACCGTGGCCATGCTGCTACCCAATATACCCCAGGTGGTCATTGCCAACTATGCCGCCTGGCGTATCGGCGCTGTGGCTTCACAAAACAACCCGCTCTATACCGAGCGGGAGCTCACCTACCAGCTGGATGACGCAGACGCAAGCGTACTCGTTACACTTGACCTCCTTTTACCAAGGGCCTTAAAGGTGAAACCCGACACCAAGGTGAAGCACATCATCACCTGCCACATCAACGACTTTCTCCCCTTCCCCAAAAAACAGCTCTTCCCCTATGTGAAAAAGCAGATGTACCGGAAGGTGGAACCTTTACCCGGCATATCCCAGTTCATGGATCTCATGGCCCGGTACGACGATTCTCCCGTGCACAGCGAGGCCTACTGGGACGAGGTGGGCACACTCATCTACACCGGCGGTACAACCGGCATCAGCAAGGGGGTGATGCTCACCCATGCAAACATGTCCTGCAACGT
>CAYMDG010000218.1:0-5456 GCA_964388905.1 uncultured Bacteriovoracaceae bacterium | reverse complement strand
CTCTCTATAGAATATTTTTCCTGCCATTGGATATGCCTCCCTGAATATTTTAGCACCAGTTACATGCATTGACTATGAAGAATCAGATTTCTGAAACTCTAATTATTTTTTGATGACACTAAATTCTACCGGATTCTTTTCGTTCACAATAGGACATATTGCTTTTATAACTTTCTGATGACAAAATGCAAATATCCATTCGATAAAAGGGTCTTGGCATTATTGCTTATATATTGATTTCTTGAGTACAATATCTCATGTAACGACTTTTCTTTCCGATACAATCCTATAATGGAAGTCTACCAATTCATTATAGAAAGACCTGTCCATGAATATTCATTTACAACGTAGACATAGTAGGGAGGAATTTATGAAGAAAGCTAATGCCATAAAAGAGTTGTGCTCGGAGCTGCTCTATAACCCAGGAATCCACAGCCCGGAGTTCATGAAGCACATGAGCCTCTCTGCAGGTTTGATCGAAAGTGATATCACCCAGGAGGGATGTGATGACTGGTTTGAACGGAGCGTAAGCGAGACTGCAGGGTATATCAGGGAAAAAGTGCACTTATGCAGTAATCAGACTCTCGATGATGTGTATTTTTTGCTGCTGGAAAGGTCCGGGACAGTGCATTGAGACGGTTCCCTTAGTTAAGAGGGATCTCAATAGGGGTACATCAGAGATTCAATATCATTTATAGATGTTGGTGGCCACGTGTCTGCAAGGGAGTCGGTCATGTAGTCCTTCTTTTACTGAACTCGCACCCGCAATACCCCTGACGATAAAGCTCAAGCTGTTTGGTAAGAACAATGCTCCGCGCATAACCGTCTTGCTTTTTAAAATCCATAGCCAGGAAACCCGGCAGGGTGCTCCCAATGGAAAAGATGTCTCTGGATGACTTGTGCCGGCTCACCGTGAGAGTGGTAGTAAAACCCGGTATACCGAGTTTTTGTGCCATTACGCATGTCTTATCCAGGCTGTAGGCGAAGCACTTCAGGCAGCGCTTACCTCGTTCGGGTTCGTCTTCAAGGCCGCATATGTGCTCCAGCCAGGCATCATGGTCGTATCCATCTTCAATGAGGTCCAGGTTTTTCATTAGGGCAATTCTGCGGGCCTCATCAATCCTTTTGTTGAATTCTTCAACTGGGTGGATGTTGGAGTTACTGAAGAAGAGTTTTATGTCATAGCCTTGTTTCTGAAGCCTTTCAACTACAGCGGTAGAGCAGGGTGCGCAGCACACATGGAGCAGAATACGATCCTTTTGCTGCATGCTCGGGGCCTATACCCTACGGGCATGGAGGAATCGGAAGAGGGTTTTGAGCACAAGGTAAATGGCTGCAAAGGCGAAAGGTGCGCAGACCATCCATGCAATGGTCGCATGCAGGATCATTTTTGAGAATAGACGAAGGGTTGTAAAGAGATCAGTACGAAGCAAGGTTACTATGTGTGACGGGTCAAGGGTGGATGGTGATCCGAAAAGGTATTCACCCAAGATGATAAAAGGCACTACAAGCAAGATTTGGATGGGGTATACCAGCCAGTTGCCAATCTGTGTCACAAGGAGGTTCATGCGAAAAACGATTGCCACCATAGTGCATATGGCAGTGGTTGTGCCCAGAAGTGGGATGATCCCAATGATTATGCCGCTTGTCATGCTCAGCGCCAGTATCTGGGGAGTGAGTCCCTGCTTCAGCAGAGAAATAACGGGTGAACTGACGTACCTCTTGAAGATCCCTTGGGCCATGTCTATCTCAGATGATGCTTGATTTCCTTTCTGACTTTCTGGACGGGAGAAGGTTCAGAAGGGCAGGTTTCACCCTGGCAGCAACCTTGTGTTCGCTCTTGGCTGCCTTGCCGTTTTCGGGGCTTGATATGATGAGCCGGTACTCGCCCTTGAACCATTCTTTTTTGATGAGCCTGTCTTCGTCGATGTTCAGCTTCTTTTTCTTGAGCAGGTCGAAAAAACTCTCATCATAGGTTACCCGGCCGAAGTCAACGGTGGTGACGTACTTGAGCTTTGGTTTGATAAACTCCATAAACAGTGAACGATTGTGAAACATGGTCTGGAAAAAGAGTATTTTCCCACCTGGTCTCAGCCATTTCCTTACACGGTCGAGCACCAGTTCCTGATCACTGAAAAGCATGAAGCTCATACTGAAGAGGATATAATCGAAATAACCCTCTTTAGGGGGTTCATAGCCTTCTACTGGTTCGTGAAAAATCCGGATGTGGTCTTCGAGCCGGCAATCTCTGATAAGACTGCTGCAATGGCTGAGATAGTCTTTGTTGATGTCGATGCCTACGATTGAGAAGTTCTTGGATTTTATCAGTTCATGGTAGTTGCGGAGCATCATCCCATTGCCGATCCCTACGTCCAGGATTCGCGACCCTACAGGGAAGTAATTCAGGCAGTTGTTATAACAGAGGTCTGTAACATTATATATGACGAGTTTATAAAGATAGTTTTTCATTTTTTAATGTCCTAGGGTGCTTCATCATTAGTCTTAGGGGCCATGGATAGGAACATTAGATCCCTATAGCTCCATTGGGAGAAAAAGTAAATCCTCTGGTCAGCCTTCGTTCAAATATTGCTTAATGGTTCGTTTGATTGATTCGGGCACCCTTATTCCCAATTCGTTCAGCCGGGATTCATATTTTTTGAGAGACCTTACGTGCTCGGATGTATTGGCGAAAATTTGTATATAAGACTGAATGCTCCCTTCAATCTCTTTTTTAAATATCATGTCCTGATTGAGCATATCCTCGATGGGCGCTATGACTCGATAATTGATGGGGCGGCAGATGGAGCGGTAAGCGACGAAGCGCTGGAGGGTTTCACTTTCATAGTTCTTATCCACGATGCTCTTTTCCACCTGATTCAGATCAATGCAGTCCAGAAAATGCGGCTCGTATTCAAGGCCCAGGTATTCCTTGATCATGGATTGGGCATTCTGAGCGAAATCGCATTCATCGTGGCCATTGGTGCAGGAAGGGCCGCACCTCAGATATAAAACCAGGTCGATATCCGATCCGGCCTGTGAGGTTCCCATGTTCACCGACCCCATTACATCCATGGCGATATCTCCCGAGATTTTGTCTTCCAGAAGCTGTGCCACTTCTTCAAGCTTGTCGACGCGTTCTTCGGTCTCGGGGGTCTGAAACATCCTGAAGAACTGTTTGATCTCTTTGAAGAGCTGTATCTCGGGGATATGTGAGTACTTAACATCCTTCATATCATAGTTCTTTCTGTACTTAAGTGCATCGTAGCGGTCACGGTCAATGATCTTCTCTACCCATTTATTTCCTTCGGGATAGTAATCGGCTATGTCGAATATCCTGCCATCGTAGAATTTTTTAAAGATGATTCCCTTCACCTTGTGATGATCGGTTTCTATCTGGTAGAAGAAACCGCCCTCAGATACTTGCCCCGTAGGTCCGGTTACCTCCCCGAAGTTGGACGGATTGAGATACAAGGTGTTTTCATGAAAGGCTACTCCCCAGGAATCATGAGCATGGCCGGTCAGGCAGAGCATGACCGGGTTATCGTCGCAGTAGCTGCGCAATACCGGCGAACCGAAGGCGCCACCGGCTGTCGTGTTGTCGTTCACCCCGTATGCCGGTTGATGAGCTACTATGATATCTGGTTTTACCACCCGGAAAAACGGGTACATCTCGTTTTTCTTCCCGTTTCTTTTCCCGTAGGTGTTCATACCTGCCTGATACCTTACAATATATCGTTCAGGGATGCCCGGTGTCCAGACCTCTGCGCCTCCATAGCCGCAAATTCGCAAGTCATCCAGCTTGTACCAGTGCAGATGCAGATCATTGTCATGCAGTGCCGTGTATTTGAGGTCCATGTCGTAATTCCCGGGTAGGCACAATACACGCGATTTTTTCTTCATGGAGATGATGTTCTGCAGGACCTTATATTTCTGCTGCATCACCCTGCGGGCCCGGATGGTGTATTGCTGGTATTTGGTGCCTTTTTCCTCGATCTCTTCAGTGACATCCGGACTCTCCAGAAGCTGGTCTACAAAGTCCTCCAGCAATTTGTCCTCCTCTTTCATGCCCATTCTCAGGCCGTGGAAGTATGACTGGAGTTCATAATACCTTATGGAGGTTTCCATATTGTAAAAGGGGATGTCTATGATGTCGCCGGATAGGATATACAGGGGTGCTACCGTCTCTGAGAGCAGGTTCTTCACGCGTTCAAAATCACCGTGGATATCTGTAAGATAGATAATTCTCATAAGGCTTCTTATCGATACTCTTACCAGAATTTATTAATTCTGGGCATGGTAGTATTTTTTGATTCGGATTTAGCGTTTAAGAAACGGAAAAACCCTGGTCCCTTCAAAACCGCAATCTTGCAGCCTTTGTGAAACGCTAATTACATCAGGCCTTCAACGCTGCAAGATTGCGGTTTTGAAGGGACCTAATTGGAAAGACAATTCCAGGGTTATAATGAGTTTTATGCTTAAGGTACTCCTGATGGGCATCGAGTATTTATGGGTACATTCAATTGCAAAATCCAGGTTCACGGAGAACATCGAGAAAAGGGCCTTCTCCGGCCGGAGCAGCAGGAGAAAGCCCTCGATACTGAATACTTGCTTAAATCCTCGAGACTATTTAACTGATGCCGGTGAATTCTGGGCGCCTGTCATTATTTCGGAAGCCAGCATGGAGTCTTGTGTTTTTACTCCGGAGGCAAGGAGGATCTCCTTGAACCACTTGTCTTTGATTTTTGCTTCAATGCCTTTTTCCTTAACCACTTTGAGGCCTTTGTTAATAAGGTCAAGGGTTTTGGTATCGCCTTTCTTGACCATTATCCCATAATCCTCGTTCGCTGATTTTTTTGCCAGAGCACATGCATCACCTTTAAGGGCGAACTTGCCATTGTATTTGGCGGCATAACTATAGGCTACCGGAGAGTCACAGAGAACGCCGTCAACAAAGCCCTTTGACAAGTCCTTGAATGCTTGTTCGTTTTCATCTACTGTGTAGTATGTTATGTTGCAGCCCTGGGTGCTCCTGACCGCTTCTGCGCCCGTTGTTAATTTAAAGACAGCCATTGTCTTGCCTTGAAGTTTTGCATTTGCCTTTGCCTTCGGTACAAGGAGGATCTGCTCGGCAGTAAAATAGGGATCGGAAAAGTCAAACTTTTCCTTTCTTCCATCTGTAATGCTTACAGAGGCCATAACGGCATCATATTTACCGGCACTCAGTTCATTAAAGATGTTTCTCCATGAAACATTCACTAGTTTGATCTTGAACCCGGCCTCGGAAGCAAGGGCCTTCAAGAGGTCAATCTCGTAACCGCTGACGTTCCCTTTACTGTCTTTCATCTGCATGGGGGGCCAGTTAGCGTTGACCGCAACCACCAGTGTTTTTTCTGCAAAAGCTATGCTGCTCATGAATAAACACATCAGGATAACAGAAAAAATGCAGATTAACTTTG
>CAYMDG010000217.1:0-5460 GCA_964388905.1 uncultured Bacteriovoracaceae bacterium | reverse complement strand
CCGAAAAGCTCGCTCTCAAGCAGGTTTTCCGGGATTGCCCCGCAATTGATCTTCACAAAGATCCCACTCTCTGCCCGGTCGGACTTCTCATGGATCTCTTCTGCGACCCGGTCTTTGCCGACACCGGTTTCTCCGTATATGAGCACCGTTGCGTTCGTTTTGCACACGCGGTCCAGGAGTTCCTGTATGTGGAGCATGGGCTCCGATACCATTATGATATCGTTGTCGCGGACCGAGGACTGCTGCAGCGACCTCAGGATATCCCTGTAGGCGGTTGTCATGCCCTTGGTATGCTCCAGCTGCTGTTGGAGTTCCACAAGCCCGGTCATGTCGCGGACATTGGTGACGATCATCTTGACCTTGCCGTTCTTGTCAAAGATGGGATTCCCGGTTACCAGGATGCTCTTGCCTGATTTCAACGTCTGCTGGATCGTCACTGGCTTCTTCTGTTCTTTTACCTTCAGGCTCACACTCTCGTCGAAGACTCCTTGTTTCACGAGATCCTGCATATTCTTACCTATGAGCTCGGAGGCCTTCATGCCCGTGATCTTTTCATAGGCCGAGTTGACCCGTATGGTGTTCGCATCACCATCGGTCACATAGATGCCGTCATAGGAAGACTCGATGATGGCCTCGATTTCGTGGGTATATTCTTTCATTTTGAAAATATCGTTGGCAAGCTCCTCATAGGTTTCCAGGAGTTTGAAGACGCTCATGACCCCGGCGATGTGTCCGTTTAAGAAGATAGGGAGTCGGTGGCTGACCAGGGGGGTCCCATCATGCTGTGCCGGCACATT
Source organism: uncultured Bacteriovoracaceae bacterium (assembly GCA_964388905.1). Lineage (GTDB taxonomy): Bacteria > Desulfobacterota > Desulfomonilia > UBA1062 > UBA1062 > MWEI01. The sequence continues at coordinate 4,663 of CAYMDG010000217.1, read as the reverse complement.
GAGCTGAGATTCGCCTGTTTCAATGATGGTCAGGTATTCTTTCCAGAGATCTTTGTCGATATCGTGGATTCTTACCGCTCGATTCGACAGGTTCTGGTGAAAATTAAGTAATGACCTTGCAATAGGGTTTATGAACAACACATATCCCTGACAATCTGTAGCAATTATCCCGAAATTGGCTGAGTTCAGGATCGTTTCGCAAAGGACCTCTTGCGGTATTGGTTGATCGCATTTCTGTGGGTGGCGATGCAGATCTGCATTTGAGTTTTTTAAAGGGCTGTCTTCAGATTTTTTCTTCATAGCGAACAGCGGTTCATCAGGTAGTGAATTTTTATCAAATCTTTGTTCTCCTGTTTAGGTAATAGTTGCCATATGTCATGATGTCAATAATGAGTACAAACTGTTGTATTATGAAGATGAAGTTTTATTACCTTGTGTACGGATTGTATGAGTGTGGCGATTGTGATAAGGGTGCGGCCATGAAGGCGGCGGTCATTGGTGCGGCGAGGAATAATAATGGCATCGGGGAGTACATTGCCAAATATCTCCATGAAAACGATGTAGAGGTAGCGTGTATTCTGGGATCAACGCACATCAGCGCATCATCAGCAGCGTCCAATCTCACCAAGCATGGCATTAAGGCAAAGGCCTATACAAGCTTTTCGCAGATGATGAGGGATGCCCGGATAGATTGCGTAGCCATTGCATCACCCTCATATACCCACAAGCAGTTTATCGAGGAGTGCATTGATGAGGGCGTGCATATCTTCTGCGAAAAGCCGTTTATATCTCCGGATATGCCCTATCAGGATGCATGGATTGAGAATGCCTTCATTCGGGCGCAAGAAAAGGGGATAGTGATTGCCATGAACTCTCAGTGGCCTTTCTGCCTGCCCTACTATGAAGAACTCTGCGGTATGACTGACGCTGAAGGAATTAAGGAGTTCTGTATACGGCTATCCCCACTTTCCCTAGGGAGGGAGATGATCCCTGATTCCGTACCTCATGCCCTTAGCCTTTTGTATTGCGCAGCAGGAACCGGGACAATGGAAGACCTGGCCTTTGACGGGGGAGATGAGGCATTGAAGATAAGCTTCAATTACCTTGCCGGGCAAAAGAGATGTGAAGTAATGATAGACATGGTAAGGGAGATCGAACAACCCAGGACCTTTTCCTTCGGGTTCAACGGCTTAATTGTAAGGAGGCACATCGATCTTGGGACTTATACATTACACTTGACTTATAAGGATAAAATCCTAAAGATAGCAGATCCGCTGGGGCTTTCCGTTCGCGATTTCGTCATTGCCGCACATACCGGGGGCGAACCGCTGCTGGGAAGGCGGCACATAATGCATACCGCCTCGATGCTCCGGCAGATCTATGCAGAATACTCAGGTGCATAAGGGGAATCAATGGAACGATTGGAACAAAAAGAGCATGACTTCAGTGCAAAACTCAGACAGGCATCAGTGGTTGAGAGCCTGAAAGAATACATAACCTGGCAGCGTACTGTAAGGAAATCTCCCGATGGAGCCCTGTTTCCAAAATATGGCCCCCTTTCCATAAACCTGGACCTGACTACGGCATGCAATTTCTCCTGCCCTCATTGCGTTGACTCGAAAATACTCAACAGCGGCGATTACCTGGACCTGGAGACCGTAAAACGCAGTATCGAAACATTGCACAAGAGCGGCATGCGCTCCGTGATCATAATCGGCGGAGGAGAACCTACAATCCATAAGAACTTCGAGGAGATCGTGAGGTTCATCAGTGATCGCGGGCTCCAGGTCGGCCTTGTAACAAACGGTTCCCGACTCGACAAGGTTGCATCTATAGCTCAAATGCTCAAGGATGGCGATTGGCTGAGGATCTCTATCGATGCCGGAAAGGAGAGTACCTTTTTCAAGTCTCACCGGCCCCGGGGAAGGGTCTCTCTTGAGAGTATTCTGGGCAATGCGCGGCAGGTCAAAAGGCTTAATAGTAAAATAACCCTGGGCTACTCCTATGTTATAGCATGGGAAGGGATTTCGGTGAATGGACATGAGCTCACCGCAAACATCAATGAGATGGATCTGGCTGTGAGCCTTGCAAAGGAATATGCCTTTGACTACGTTTCATTCAAGCCCTGCCTGCTGCGGCTCGAAAGCTCCCAGAAGGAGTCGCTCTTCGATACCCCGGACCCAGAGCGGGAGGCGCAGATCATCGAAGACATCAAAAATAACCTGGCCCTAGTCAAGGAATCCAGCGGAACTGATCTGAAAATATTGGAAAGTGTAAATCTGCATGCCATGTTGGATCAGAAGGTTCATGAGCTGAAAATTCAGCCTGAGGTATGCCACAGCCAGTTTTTCAGGACGGTCCTGGCCCCTGGCGGCATATTCCATTGTCCGGCCTTCAGAGGGGTGGAGCAGGCAAAGATCGGAGACGCATCCGGATATCGGGGCAAGGCGAACCTTGATTTTACCCAGAAACGTCTGGAACACTCCATCAGGGCGTTTAATGCACAACTCGAATGTTCGCAGATCGCGTGCTTCTATAACCATGTGAACTGGTGGATCGAGAATTTCATAGAGTCTGACAATGATGTTGCTGATATTCCTGTTGTGGACGATAATAATTTCTTTTTATAATGGTCAGTGATATCAAGCGTATCACCAAGATCTGCGTCATACACCTGAACCAGATCGGTGACCTGTGTTTTTCGCTGCCTTTACTGAAATCGCTGCGTGATCACTTTCCTGAAGCGTCGATTCATTCCGTCCTCAGGCCCTACCTGGAAGGGTTGCTCAGGGACAGCCCCTATGTGGACAGGATTATTCTCCGCAGGGACAGCTATCCGGCCAGGGTCGGTCTTTTGATGACCTTCATAATGCAGCATTATGACCTGATCATCACCCTGCCCCGCTCTGAAGAGGCGCTCATGCTTGCAGGATTGAGCGGTGCAAGGCTCAAGGCCGGCTTTGCCCATTCTCCATGGGATTTGGGTTTGGATGTAAAAGAAGTTATCCAGGGGCACAATTCATGGTTTAACAATGCAGCACTGCTTAAGCGCCTGGGCATCCCCATTGCACAGGATAATTATGTGAGTCTCCTGAAGGTCGATGAGCGCTCTGAAGTCAAGGGATTACCCTGGCGTTATGCAGTTTTTTCGCCTGGAGCATCCAGGCGAAGACTTGCCAAGGCATGGGACGAGCGGAAGTTTGCCGAGGTGATCTCACGACTCTCCATGGAGTTCGGACTGAGTTGTGTTCTTGTGGGCGGGGATGACACTGCCGAGTGCACCGGTGCCATCACGGCATATGTGGAGAATAACCTGACCGGAGGCGTAAGGCAGGTGGTGGATCTGGCCGGGAAGATAAGCCTAAGGGAACTCGCGGTGGTACTCAAAAAGGCGAAACTTTTTGTAGGCATTGATTCGGGTGTTATGCATATGGCCTCGGCCCTTGATACCCCCACTGTAGGCATTTTCGGGCCCACTGACCCGTTTTATGTTGCGCCTCAGAACGAAAAAAGCATGGTGGTGAGACAGGATCTCGCCTGTTCTCCCTGTTACCTGAGAACACCCTGCGACCACAGGAGATGCCTGGAAGAACTTGCCGCCCAGGCGGTTCTGGAGGCATGCAGAAAGGTGTTGCAATAAGGGATAGCGGCTTATATCCGCCCCTGCAGAATCTCCTCAAGCCCATCCAGCACCATCTCTGCAGTTATCCTTCTCATGCAGATCGGATTTTCGCATTGTCTCCGGTTACACGGCATGCAGGCCAAGTCCTGCCTGATGACCCTTCCTCTCAAAGGCCCTGTCCTCATGGGATTCGTGGGCCCGATGAGTGTGATGACCTCTTTGTCCAGGGCCACGGCAAGGTGCATGGGGCCGGTATCGCAGGTAACGACGGCTGCGGCGCCTGAGATTATCTCGGTGAGATCCTGAAACGAGGTTTTTCCCACAAGGTTAATGATCTTATCCCCTGCCATGGACTCGATGCGGTGCGCCATGGGTTCATCCGCAGGGCCCCCGGTAAGAACGGCTTGCACTGCATGGCGATGCACGAGTCCTTGTGCGAGCGATGCGAATCCCTCAGGGGTCCATCGTTTTGCACTCGTGGTGGCGCCGATGTTGAGAACCACATATTTCCCCGGGAGATCGACCGGAATCTTTCCTGTAGTTGGTATGTCCCATCTGATCTCAGCGGGAGTTGCTCCGAGATGGCGCGCAAATTCGAGGTACTGGTGCGCCATATGCGCGGTAGGATCGGACGCAGGGATTCTTTCAAAGGGAAAGAGCCAGGTAAATTCCTTGCACCTCGCCTTGTCAAAACCAATTTTCCGCTCACTCACACAGGACATGCAGAACAGGCCTGACTTGATGAGACGCTGAAGGTCAAGGGCAATATCGAACTGTTCGGACCGGAGCTCCTTGAGAACAACCGGCAGCGCCTGGGGCCAATTGTTCTTATCAAAGAGAATCGCCCTTTCCACGCTTGAATGTGAGGAAACAAGCGGGTAGCTCAAGGGTTCCACAAGCCAGTGTATGCGCGCGTGAAGCTGTTCATGAAGCGTAATTGCTAAAGGCAGGGTATTGATCACATCGCCCAAGGCACCGAGTTTAATAAAGAGGATTTTCATTGCATATCGTCTGTGAATGATTTTAGCACTCTATAGCACT
>CAYMDG010000216.1:0-5463 GCA_964388905.1 uncultured Bacteriovoracaceae bacterium | reverse complement strand
GATTCTACATCTTTATTGTGAAATACTACACATAATTAAATTAACAGTTGTATAACTTTTTCTAAGATATCTTATCCCTCATTTTAATGATTGTTTCTGATTAACAATATGTTACAAAATAAGATACTATTGAAGAGCCCTGGTACCAACTCAATGGATGAATGAATGGGTCGGCATTGTTTTCCTTTATATTACAGAACGATATCATCCTGTCTGTATTAAGGCAAATAATAGGGTACAATAGATTCCTACGGGCAAGCCCGTGGGAATCTATACTGTGAGCACGGCGAGCCGGGTACCCGCTTGCGGGTGCGGGAGGCTCTGGCAGCCGGGCAACCCACCCTGTGAGTGGGTTGCCCTGAGGGGGCGACCCCCTTACGGGGACAGGCGCAAGCCCCAGTAATAGAGGATCGAAAACGGAGGATTAAACAAACTATGAACGGACTTCTGCCAGGGTATAAGAAGTGTTTCTTTTGCGGACCTGCAACCGGCGGGTTTGGACTTGAGTTGCAGTATACAGATGGTAGAGCATCCTGCGAATTTACTGCCCACGAGAAATTTCAGGGCTATGACGGAATGCTCCATGGCGGAATCGTCACGGGAATACTTGACGAGGTTATGTGGTGGACCCTTTTCATGGAAACAAAGAAGATCTGCGCCACCTGGAAGATCGAGGTAGAGTTTAAAAGGCCGGTCGTATGTGGAAAGACCTATCGTGCTTCAGGACATCTCCTTCATACAACCCACAACACATATCATCTCACCGGCATCATTATAGATGAGACAGGGAAGACATGTGCACAAGGGAATGCCTCTTTCCGCAGGACGAGAGGGTTTACCCTGGAGGGTATAACGGAATATCTTGATTTCAGGGGTGTTCCTCCCGAGATACGGTCTCTCTTTCAGTCCCTTGAAACGTAATAAAGGTAATCGGTCCTTCACTCATTTCGTTCTGAGCAAATTGCGGAGAAAAGATCCTGCAAATCCTTCAATGTTCCTCATAGATAGGCCCTTCAAGAAGAAGGTAAACATATTCCTTGGACCATACACCAAGGCACAGCCCAACCCGGAGGAAACCAATATTTTCATGGGAATCTGCCAGCAACACCGAGAAGGCATGGGCATGCACCTGCCTGGCTGTCCTCCTCATGCAGAGGTAATCATGAAGGGGATATTCAGCTTGTTCCCGGATTTGGAACGTCCGCAGTATGCAGACAAAACTGCGGAGGACAAGCTTGAGGAAATGCTGAGAGAGGTATTGGCACACATGGTGCCGGAGAGTTAGACAGGCAAATAATGTGTTGAAGCCTGAATCCTGTTTAGAGATTCGCTAAGATTTGGTATACTAAGGGCAGCGGTATTGCCCCAGACATCTGTGTCAACCAGCCCGTTCTCGGGCGAGAAGGGGGGGGCTCAAACAGCTTTGCTGGTGGAGGGGGCGACGCAAGCCCCAGTAATGGAGATACAATGAATTTTGATTTATGCAGACGGATAATGGACAACATATCACGTGTCATAGTGGGCAAGGAACACGTGATGGAACTCCTGATAGTTGGCCTCCTCGCAGAGGGCCATGTCTTAATCGAGGACATCCCGGGGCTCGGCAAGACCTTGATTGCCAAATCATTGGCGAAAAGCATAGGTGCATCTTTCAAAAGGGTTCAGTTCACACCGGACCTGTTGCCTGCTGACATAACAGGATTCAACGTGTATGACCAGCGTTCCGGTCAGTTCGTATTTCAACAAGGACCGGTCATGACAAACGTGCTCCTTGCTGATGAAATAAACCGAACTATACCTCGAACTCAGTCCAGCCTCTTAGAGAGCATGGAAGAACGTCAGGTCACCGTGGACGGAAAAACCCACTCTTTGCCTCATCCTTTTTTCGTTATGGCTACGCAAAATCCCATCGAACTGGAGGGAACATTTCCATTGCCTGAAGCGCAACTTGACCGTTTCCTGCTGAGGATCCGACTCGGTTATCCCGAACAGAATGAGGAGATTGCAATTCTTGAACGTTTTCAGGAAGAAGATCCCCTTCAAGAACTTTCATCCGTTGCGACTCCCGCCGAGGTCTCCCGGCTGCAACATGCGCGCAAAAAGATACACGTCTCCCGTGCGGTAAGGGAATATATAACATCCCTTGTGGGGACCACGCGTGTGAATCCTTTACTTCGCCTCGGTGCCAGTCCCAGAGGTTCTCTTGGATTGATGCGATCCGGCCAGGCCCTCGCTGCACTGAGGGGCCGGGAATATGTGCTTCCTGATGATATTAAGTTCCTGGCCGTGCCTGTCCTTGCCCATCGACTGATTCTCAAGGAAGAGGAACGGTTAAGGGGCACATCCCAGGAAGATGTCGTGAAGCAAATCATGGGCCGGATTTCCGTGCCTGTCGCAGAGATGTAATCTTGACCAATGAAAACAATACAGATGAGGCGGGTACCGAGTCTTTTTATTACTTCGATCTTGATGGTCGCTGTGGGTCTTTTACTTTTTATCGGTCTTTTGAATCGTCAGCATGATCTCATCATTTTGTGCATCCTTGTCTTCGGCATTGTCGCCACCCTGAAGCTTTGGTCAAAAGTTGCCAAAGTCAAAATACAGTATAACCTCGCCATCGACAGGAACAGGGTCTTCCCAGGGGAAATGGTTACCTTCACCGTGAATGTCGAGAACCATAAGGCTCTTCCAGTGTGGCTGGAAGTTGAAGCCCCTGTAAACGGGCCACCAAATGCCTTTTTCGAACCTGTACCTTTCACAGGACAACAGAGCCTTTTGTGGTACCAGAGGGCCAAGTTTCGGTGGGAGTTGACAGCGCTAAGAAGGGGCATTAACGAAATGGGGCCTTTACGCATTATATCCGGTGATCTGCTTGGTTTCTTTCAGGAAGAATCAGGGGGCAGTGAGGTGCTCGAGGTATTGGTGTACCCAAGGATCATGCCTCTTGCTCCTATTAACCTGCCAAAACGCGACTTCTTCGGTATCCCTGGCGGAGAAAGTCCGGTTGATGATCCGGTATACATCCTTGGCACCTCTGATTATCACTATGGCAGGCCGGCAAAATACATCCATTGGAAGGCAAGTGCACGCTATCAACGATTACAGGAGAAAGTATTTGACTCATCGGAACAGGAGAAGATTCTCTTTCTTATTGATGTAGGGGCGTTTACGAATGTTAATGCCGAAGAGGCATTTGAACGGGGTATCGAGGTCATTGCTTCTCTCGCAGTACAATTTGACCGTCGGGGTTGTGCCATTGGTCTATGGACAAATGGTGTTGTGAGGGGATCTCCACCAATTATTGCCGTTTCAAGAAGCTCTCAACAGTTATCCACTGTCCTGGAAACATTGGCAAGACTGGAACTAGAATGTAGGGAAGAGTTCCTGGACACCATACAAGACGCCGGTATAATCCCGTGGGGCACAACCTGTCTTTGCCTTACCCTTCAAGAGGATAGCGGAACAAACACGCTTGTTGAATACCTGAAACGGTGGAAAACGCCTTTAGTAATCCTGACCAGTGAGACTATCTCATCACTCAGGGGGAGCAACCCTGTCAGCCAGGAAGCATTCGTCCCAACACATGGGCAAGTTCCCATCGAAGAGGTGCGACCGACGTGAAAAAGGGAAGCGGCATCCTCTTGACTCTTGCAAGCAACGGAATGGAAATCTGTTGGATCTACGCCTGTACTTCATTCTCCATGAACGTGATCATGGGACGTGCCGTCTCTTTTCCTGCTACGGTGGGGATCATTGCCTTCTCTGCAATCATCAGCCACTTCTCTCGAGGCCGTGGATGGAGAGTTGTGAATCTTATCGGAATACATCTGCTTGGTTATGTCTGCGCAGTTCTTCTTGTCCTGTACAGCTTTTATTATACCTCATACCCATATCTTGAAAAAGCCTGGATTGTCCTATTACTCACGGCTTCCAGGACGCCCCTGGAATGGCTGCACCTTGTTCTAATAAACATCTGGGTGGGCCTCCTCTGGTTTGGTGGCGTTGCCCTCGCAAAAAGAGAGAAAACCTATGTCAACATATGCACTCGTTTCGACATTGGACTAGCTGCATTCTTTGTCCTCCTCCTCATAAAGCTCGCACTCCGTGTAAAGGGCGGTATAAGTGCAGACGAACAAACGTCTTCTGTATTGATCTACCCATATTTGCTCCTTGGTCTCAGTTCTATTGGCATGGCCAGAGTCGGTTATGAGGGATCAAGGCATTTCCTGCCGGGCTATGGTGGTTTCGGGATTTTAATGAGCATTGTCTCTTTTATCCTTCTATCCGCTTCCAGTCTGGTATTTTTCCTCATACCCAGCCTGACGCAGGTCGCCGAGATAGGCCGGCACGTACTAAAGGGCGCTGCCCTCTGGATGCTCCCGGTCGTAACCGGTGTGGTTCGCTTTATGTTCATGGGCGGAAGCGTCAGGCCAGATCCTCCGTCGGGCTCGTCTCCTAAAGGGGGTGAAGGGTCGGAATCACTGTTCGTGGGTAGCTGGTGGACTGAACTTCTGGAGAAGATTTTTCGATGGGGAATTGAGGTGATGGCAGTCACGTTCTTTGCCCTTGTCATTGCTGTTCTCATATTCTTTGTCCTAAAATGGCTTTTTTCGAGAACCGCTATCAACCCAAGGGCAAGCATGAATCGCGACACCTCTCTGTCTTGGTTCACCTATCTGAGGGCATTCTTTGCGGCCTTTTGGGGGGCAGTGAAAAATGTGACGCGGGGATACTCAAAGGCAGCTGAGCTTTACTCGGTTCTTTCGGAATGGAGCCGTCGAAGTGGTCTTCCCCGCTTGATGACCGACACCCCTCTTGAATTCAGTGCCCGACTCATCTACCAATTTCCCAAGTTGAAGGCCGAGATCGGCAGTATTATTGCCGCCTTCAATATTGAGACCTATGGAGAAACAAGTCTGACCGGTGAGCAGTTTGCAGGCGCTCTGCTGGCATGGCGAACTGTGCGAAGCCCTGTGCATTGGCCTCGAAGATTCAAAACCAGATTCATCAACAAGATGCTGGCTGAGCGGCAGTAAGGCAGCAGCAAAAACTGTTCGTCATACTTCTCGCATTTTCGATAAGGCTCCAAGCACCTTCTCCAACACGGCTGCCATGGCCGTACCTGCCTGTGTCTTCACAATAATATCAGCAATATCGTCACAAGCCGTCTCATCACGATTGACAATGACCAGTTTAGCGCCGTTCCGGTGGGCAACCACGGGCATATTGGCTGCGGGCTGCACAACAAGGGACGAGCCTATAACGATAAAAAGGTCGCAGGTAGCCGAGCGTTCATATGCCTCCCTTGTCTCCCGCTCCGGCATAGACTGGCCAAAGGAAATGGTGGCCGGCTTGAGGAGGCCGGCGCACTCATCGCACCGGGGTGCCTTCTCTCCCCTTGTTATCCGAAGCTGAATTGCATCCCGTTCATATCGTTTATTGCAGCTCAGACACGTCACATGC
>CAYMDG010000215.1:0-5472 GCA_964388905.1 uncultured Bacteriovoracaceae bacterium | reverse complement strand
CAATGAATTCGGAGGTGAGCATATGTTCAGCCAGCTCACGAACGGCCAGTTCTCCACACGAAACCTGATCAGCTCGCTGCTGGAAACAGTGTCCTAAGGAAACCAAGGATCGGATAAATCCACCTCAGGTGATGTTTCTATCTCATGTATCCTTTGGTAATGTAATAATTCACCTTGTCGTAGAGGAAGATGATCCGGTTGTTAAGCTCAAGGGTGCTGTAGATCTCTAGCGGCGAGCTGAGGATCCTCTGCTTGATCACATGAACCCAGATGTTCTTTCTGCTCAGTGCAAGGGCATTGAGGATTTCCGGCAGCGGGATATCGAGCTCCCTCATCTTTAAGCCGGCCTCTATGAACCGCTTAGTCTCAAAGGTCTTTTTTTCTTTTTCCAGACCTTCCTTGATGGCCTGGAGCACTACTTTATTTATGCCCCGGAGAATCTTCATGTGACGATCCAGCAATGGGATGGAAGTTTTTACCTCATCTGCCCAGCTCTTCGTGATCTCCTCCCTGTCCTTGTCAATGACCTTGATGAGGATGTCCGATAATACCATTGCAGGAGAGGTCTCCTCTGATTGCGATGTCCGCTCAAGGCCAAGATCCGGAAAGAGCAGATTGAAGGAGTCCATCATAGCCCAGTTATCCCGGTAAAGGTCCACAAAGATCCTCACCGCCTTCTCATTGGATGACCAGGCAAGCGGAGGAAGATCAAGGATGGGAAAGTATTGCGCGTCAATGGCGTCATCGCCGGGTTTAAGTTCACCACCGGTTGCCCTTACCTCATAGGTTACAATGGCAAGGCTTCCATAAAAATCATTATCAACGGTGTCTACATCAATAAGCCTCACAATATCACCGAGGATACCGGCCTCCTCTTCAAGCTCCCTCAACGCTGCGTCCTTCACTTCTTCCCCGCTCTCGGCAAAGCCTATGGGCAGGCACCACATATCCTTGTACGGCTGCTTCTTGCGCTTAACAAGAAGTACCTGTCTTTCCTCGTTCACCACAATTGCACATGCCACGGGTAAGGGGTTCTCGTAAAAAACCGTGGCGCAGCATGTGCACATGTCTCTATCCTTTCCCTCAATCTGCCGCCTAACCACAGGCTCAGCACAATAGGGACAGTATAACCGCTCTTTCTTCATTGCCTTCTCCTGTCATGCACAGGGAGTCTGCATCGGAATATTCCATCGTCTTTGTTGAGGATTACATTAGCATGGATGCTGGCAAACTCATATGAGGTCTTGGTAAAGGCGTTCATGACTTCATCAATTTTTGAAGGGTGACCCTCCAAGACCTCTTTGAAGAATAGTGGTTTCTTGATAGTAATATATTCCATAAAATCATTGAAATGGGCAAAAGGGAAGAGCAAGGAATTCTTGTAGACTATGCCCATTACCTTCTTGAAGAAAGGCGCGAGCCTCGCTGCGCCATTCTCAAGTGAAAAGGCATCGAATAGCTCATTTATCTTCAGATCATCAGGCGGCTCTATCCCGGATGACTTCATACTTTCAGACACGAGCTCTGTAACTTCATGCAGGGAATGCTTGCTGTGGGTCACCGCAATGAAGAGCCCAGACGGACGAAGGATACGGGCGATCTCGCTGATGAGGTGAGGGAAGAAATACAGCGAGTAACTTGTTACGACAAGATCAAAGTCAGAGTCGGCCATATCCCTGATGATGTCAGCGCTGCCCTGGATAAAGTCACCTGTGTACCCCATATGGTTCACTACATTCAAAAAACTGTCCCGGTTGTTCTTTTCAATAACATCAATACCGATAATTTGGGCCTGGCTGTTCAGCCTCCCGGCGAAACGCTCGGTGAAGAAACCATATCCACACCCCAGGTCGAGCACCCTGTGCACGTGTAAAAGATCAATCCCTTCGAGTGCAACATCACGAATGTCCTTCGTGTTCAGCGCATACCCCTGGATGATGTCCTTGCACCTGCGGTGCCAGACAACCTCCTCGTAGGTCCTCCTGATGTCTTCGTAGGAGAAGTATTCTTGCACGTTCATGCCCCTAGACTCTGCAGATTCAGGCAACGAAGTGAAGCAAATCAACATTGAAGCCTTGCCAACTTTTTCCGGTATGGCTACTATATAGTACTAAATAAGGAGGAATCCATGGAACAGCAAGACGTGTACCGGGAATTATCAAAAAAACTTATGCTGGAAGGTTCCACCATACTCCCCAAGATATGGCGCATAGTATGCAGCGATGAGGAGGCACAGCTGGTAAACCGCCTCCCTGCCACCCTGGAACAGCTGGTGCAGGAATCAGGCAAGGCTGCCTCCGAGATGCAGGACATCCTCAATGAGCTCTTCCACCGGGGCGTGGTCTTCGATTCTGTCAAAGAAGGCACCACCTTATACCGCATGCCCCGGCACATCATACAGTTCCATGACGCCACCATCCTCTGGCCTGAGGCCCCTGAAGATCTTTTCACGCTTTGGGAGGAGTTCGAAGATACGGATTACCCAGCGCTTCTGGAGCTGGTGACTGCCATCAAGCTGCCCTCTTTCATGCGGGTGATACCCATAGGCGAGACCATTGAGGCCAGAAACCAGGTCCTGGCCTTTGAAGATGCCCGGAAGATGCTTGAAAACGCCGACTCCATTGCTGTCACCACCTGCGTATGCAGGAAGCTCATGAAGCGATGCGACGGTCCCTTGGAGGTGTGCCTCCAGCTCAACCGCGGCGCTGAGTACAACATCAAACGGGGGACAGGCAGAAAAGTGAGCCTTGATGAGGCTATTGCCATCCTCAAGATATCCGAAGCTGCGGGCCTGGTTCACATGACCGAGAACACAACAGGGAAGTCCAATGTATTATGCAACTGCTGCAACTGCTGCTGCGAGATGCTCAGGTTCGCAACAAACGAGAAGACAAAAGGCGTCCTTGCACCGAGCCGGTTCCAGGCAAAGGTGGATGCTGAAATGTGCACTTCATGTGGGATGTGTGTGGAAATCTGCCCGGTGGAGGCCATTGCCCTGAATGCCGATGACATCGCTGAGGTGATCAAGGATGCATGCATCGGCTGCGGGTTATGCGCCACGGCCTGTCCGGTGGAGGCAATAGGCCTGTTCGAGGTGAGGCCCAAGGAATTCATCCCGGGCAAGTAGCGGGCTTAAAAGTTAAGGGGCCTGCTCCCCCTACCCCATATGCCTCTTCACAATGGCATCGAGGGCATCCAGGGCATCGTCCAGCGATCCGGTATTCAGGATATACTCATCGGCCAGGGCAATGGGTGAGGCAGTCCCATAGGCTATCTCCCTCTTGTCCCGCTCATCAAAAGCGTCCGGTGAATCATCGGCCCTGCCCCTGGAAACAATGCGCTGCTTTCTTGTTCCACGAGGGGCCAGGAAGGCGGCAACCACGCACTGCGCTTTTTCCCTGATGAGTTCAATCTCAGGCCAGGAACGCATACCCTCCAGGAACACGGCAGGCACTTTCTCGGCAAGGGCAGTGGCCAGGGCGAGCCTGGTGACGCCCATGCCGTCAGCACCCCTGAGCTCATCAGAGACCTTGGCAGTATTCACTGAGTCAGCCGGCAGGCCCCTCTTCTTCACCTCTAAGCGCACCAGATCACCAGTGGCATAATAAGGGATATTCCTGGTCTGAGCATAATCCCTGGCAATGTTCTTACCCGATGCCGGCATACCTACAATGACAAATATCTTCATGATAACCCCAAATTATGGCCTGCTCAGCCACTCATTGATGTGCTTAAGCCTCTCGGGCCAGGTGCCGGCAATACGTTCTTGCATGAAAGCGGAAAAGACGCTGTCAAAGAGCTGGAGCCCTGTTTCCAGAAGGCCCATGCGTTCGTAGAAAACGGCTACTCGTTCCTGTTCGGGATCGGTTATCTCATCACGTTCGATCTGCACCACCGGGCAGGAAAAGGAGCCCATTGCAAAGATGTCGGCCTTCAAGGAAACCTTCCAGGATCGTGGTTCTTTTTCCAGATAGATCAGGGTCTCCGTGATGTTCTTGCCGTCTCGCAATGCCTCCCTGGTCTCGGAAAACTCGCGCTGGACGCCGGTAATGGAACTCTTCCTCTTGCCCTGCTCATGCTCAGCCACCAGGACGAATTTGTCATGGAGGTAGACCATAAAGCCCTCGCCAATCTCAAGAGGGCCTTTCTGATTGACCTCGTACACCGAGGAGCTGCTGCTCGTGCGATACATGAGCCACAATAGGAAATCCCATCCTACCCACTTGTTGCGCTTTATCTGAAGGAGCACATCTTTCGAAGGGGCCTGGTCGGCCTTTTCGAGAAGAGGATGGAAGCTTTCATCCAGCGCCATTCGAGCCCTGCTCATGGGGTGAATCGGCTCAAGGGTCAATCCCACAAAAGTCCTTGAGAAGATGTCTTCCACCATGTCCAGCACCCGCTCGCTGATGTTGGCTACAGCAATGATGCCTGTATCCGTATTCCAGACAACATCATAGGTCGCCGGCACGGGCAGGGTCTTTGAGAGGAGTGATGCATGGAGATTCTCCCTGATCTCGGCCTTGCGCTTGAAGGGCATGCGCGATATGGCTGGCCGTTCCTCAAGCCATCTTGAGCATTCCTTGTCCACAAGGTTCTTCAGAACAGCTGTTGGAACTTTGCGCTGGTCTCTGCGCAAGGCAAACGCATAGTAGGGGTCACGCCTGAATACATTCTCATTATCAAAATCAGCGCTTGTATGGTCATCGAGGTTCACCCACCCGAGCGCCTCCTCATCGGCGGTCGTATCGATGGGCATGAAACGGTTCTTGCCCAGGCATTCCTGCACCCAGGCAACATCTTTAAGCTCACCGATGACCTTGTACTGGTATATGCTCACGGTGTTCGACATGATCCCCATAAGGTTACTCCTTTCATTCAAAGGACACCCCTTATACGAAAGACCCATGAAAGGGCAAGCCTGGAAAACGCCCTTGAGTGTGTGCTACACAAACCTAGCTTGGAATTGCTTCATATCATCGATGCCTTTCCATGAATCCGCACGGATTATATTTTTCACTCTTCTTACACCCAGAGTCCGGGTTAAAAAAGGATATCAATGGGAACGTTTCGCAATTACCGCGTTAGCCAAGTCAGGCACGGCATTCGCCAGACCGGAAAATGCGGATGCTTCGAAAAGCAGGATGCAGGTTCATTTCTTGCCCCATATGAACCTGCACCCGTGGAGTGTGCGTATCAGGCGTGGCGTTTTCTGATGTTTCCGATCTGTTTGCTTGTTTTGTTGAATTCCATGTACAGCCTGGCGATAGTGAGGAATATTGCCAGGATGAAAAGCCCGATCATGAAGAACGGCCCGGTGTTCAAGGCAACATCCACCCATCTTCCCACAAACAGGCACATGAACGATGCTATGACAAGGACGGCACCCCATGCACTGAACGTGATCAACTCATTGAGATTGTCGATTCTGTTGTGTTTCTGTTCAACGTTTTTCATGGATGTTCCCTCCTTTCT
>CAYMDG010000214.1:0-5498 GCA_964388905.1 uncultured Bacteriovoracaceae bacterium | reverse complement strand
TGCGGATATCGTCATAGAATATGGCAGTACTCACCAGGAGGTATGGCCCGATCCACAGAAAGCCGATTCCAAGGGTGAATATCCCGACAAGAAGCCAGCCGGTAAACCTTCCCACCAGGCAGGAGAGCTCCCATTTATGCCCATCCATCATGGTCTTGCTTTGCCTCATGGCCTCCTGTCCGTCAAGATGCGGATTGTCTGCAAGGAGGAAGAATGTCATGGAGTATGAGAAGGCGGCAATGACGCCGGGCACGATGAGCAGCAGGCTCCAGAGAAGGATATAGACGGTAACCAGGATATAGGCGATGAGTCCGTTCACAAAAGCAGGGAAGCCGTCAAAGAGCTGTCCTGCCTTTGCATCCTTGCCGCGGGCTATTGCCAGGAAAAAGATACTCAGGCCCACGAGGAGGGGGCCTCCGATTATAAAGCCGCCGATCCATCCCAGAACCGGTATGGCACTCAGGCCGCATGTTATCACCAGATAAACCAGAAAGGTTGCAGCAGCTAGTCCCCAATTTTCGCTGAGCCGGCTTCTCGCAAAGGCCATAATAGCTTGATTTTCCAATGTCATAGGTTCCCTCCTGACATTTGTTGTCTTGAATGATCACCTTTTTTATTGTCGGGCCGTTTTATGGAGGGAAAGCATTCTGTGGGTGCTTGGGCCTATTATGAGTATAACAGATATTTCATGCTGATGCGCATAATCCTCGCCATTGAACAAGAAGTAAAAAAAAGGGCAAGTTACAAGATACCTGCCCTGAACCTATTCAATCTAAAGATTGATTAATTCATATATCTTTTCTCAAACGAGCAATAACAATTAACATCAAGAACCCAATAATGCACATGGGTGTTACCAGAGGAATAGTCTCATATGGGGCAGTGGTTGAAATAAAGCAAACCCCCCAACGTTTATTATCGTCATCTTTCTTCTTCGTGGTTTCCTCAGGAGTTACTGGAATGGTCTCAAACTCAACCGTTGCCGAGCGGTTGGCATTCATCGTTACAGTGTTTGTGTTCGCAGTAGAGGCTTCATCATCAGTGCCGGTCCAGGTCTTTACCTGGTATCCTTCTTCAGGTGCGGCTATTAAAGTAACCTTGGTACCTTGATTATACGCAGCTGCAGTTGGTGTGGCCATGACTGATCCGTGTCCGCTACCCGCAACAGATGCAGTCAGTGTATATGTGATCAGTTCGTACTCGACAGTTACTACCCTGTTTGTGTTCATGAGGACAATGTTGGATGTTGATAAAGAGGCATCGTTGTCCGTCCCATGCCACGATTTCAGTTTATAGCCTGAACTTGGAATTGCAGTAAGATTAACCCGCGTGGTCGCAAGGTATTGTGTTTGCAAGGGTGAAACTGTCAACGTTCCGCTTCCGCCACTGACAGATGTATGCAGGGTGAACGTTGTTATGTCTTCCTCGACTGTACTACCTGAGTTCGGGATCAACTCGAACTCGACGATGACATTATGGTTGGCATTCATAGTCACGGAATTTGTAGAAATCTTCGAGGCGTCATTGTTGGTATTATGCCATGCTTTTACCCGGTAGTTAGGGTCAGGACTCGCTGTAATATTTACGACACTGCCCTGTACATAGCCACCTGAAATGGGCGTAATTGAACCATGTCCGCCTATTACCGAGGCGCTGTAATTATAATATCGAGTAGCCGGAGAAAACACTGCAGTTATTGCCTTGTTTATATCCATGGTGATGTAGGTTTCAGATGCTGTTCCGCTGATATCACCCTCCCAGCGATTGAACTGATATCCGGAGGCTGCTGATGCAGTAGCTTTGACCACGGTTCCGGCATCATAGGAATCCTGCTGAGGGTGTAAGATTATCTGTCCCTGCCCGACACCTACAATACTTTTAGTTATTGTATAGGTAGCTTTCTCGAATTCAACAGTAACGTTGCGGTCGGCATTCATAGTTACGGTATTGGTGGTATTAATGGAGTTGTCATTGTTTGTGCCGTGCCATGCGGCAATCCTGTATCCGAATCCTGGATTGGCGGTGAGGGTAAGGACAACCGGCGGAGTAGCCAGAATGTAGGTGCCTGTTGCAGGGGAGACAGTGCCATTACCTCTGCTGGCCGAGGCTGTTAATGTATAGTGGGGGGTCTGATTGAATACGGCGATGATAATCTTGTTGCCATCCATGGTTACGTTGAGGCTTAAGCCTGTGCCGATGTTGGTGCCGTTGCCATCTTCCCAATGATCGAACCACCATCCTTGGGCCGGAGTTGCCGTAGCGGTGACCTGGGTGCCTGTAACATACGTAGGCTCTTCGGGATTTAGTGCTGCACTGCCTCCCATGCCTCCCGGGCTGGTTGTGCCAACAGTGAGGGTGAATGTGATCTGTTCAAATTCTACTGTTACAACTCTATTATCTGACATGGTAACTGTATTTGTAGAGGAGGTGGAACTGTCATTGTCAGTACCATGCCAGGACTTCACGCGGTAACCTATTTCGGGTGTAGCTGTAAGAGTCTGGATTACAGGCGGGGTGGCAAGACTATATATGCCGGATACGGGGTATACTGCGCCATGACCCCCAGTTACGGATGCGCTTAAGGTAAAGTGTGGAGTCTGGTTAAATACAGCAATAATTGTCTTATTGCTGACCATGCTGATTACCAGGGTCGGACTAGTCCCGATGTTCGTTCCTGAGCCGTCTTCCCAGTGGTCGAACCACCAGCCTTGTTGAGGAATCGATATGGCAGTGACCTGGGTGCCCATAAGATAAGATCCACCATCCGGATTAAGCGAGACAATGCCGCCGATGCCTCCCTGGCTGCTCGTACCTGCAGTGAGCGTATAGATGATCTGCTCATACTCTACGGTGACAGTACGGTTTGCATTCATGGTAACCGTATTCGTGGCTGTTGTTAACGTGTCATTGTCTGTGCCATGCCAGGCCTTGATACGGTACCCGGAATATGGCGTTGCGGTGATTGTAATCACCGTACCTTGTGCATATGTACCTGATGTAGGCGATATCGATCCATATGAACCTATCACGGATGCCGAGAGGGTGTATACTCTTATAAACACGGCGATTATCGTTTTGTTGCTATCCACTCTTATGATGGTCGACTGGTTTGTGCCAGAGGCATCGCCCTCCCAATGGTCGAATCTCCATCCATTTGAAGGAGTTGCCGAGGCAGTAACCGTAGTGCCTTCAAGATAAGAATTCTGGTCAGGATCCAGGTTGATGACACCACCAAGGCTGTCAACTCTGGCCGTGATCGAGTAGGTCGGGATCAGTTCGAACTCAACCGAAACCGTGCGGTCGGCATTCATGGTGACCGTGTTTGTGTTTGTTCTTGCAGCATCGTTGTCAGTACCATGCCATGCTAGAACTCTATAATTGGCATCCGGTGTTGCAGTTAGGATGACCACGGTCCCTTGAGCATAATGGCCGGAGGATGGAGATACAGCAAGTGCCCCATGGCCGCCATTGACCGATGATGTGAGGTTGAACATAGGGGCCGGTCCGAGTGAGACGGTCAGCGCAACAGATGAGCCAGCCTGAACGCTTGTTCCTGCCACAGGTGTCTGGCTTATCACCTGCCCGGCAGGGGTGCTGTCATACATTTGAGTGACAGCACCTGTTGTGAGACCGGCAGAAATGATTGCATTGACTGCATCTGCCTGAGTCATGCCCACGACATTGGGGACTAAGAGAGGACCTCTCGAAACAACCAGATTTATCGGTGTGGAAAGAAGGCTCAGAGTGCCGGCAGGTATGGACTGACTGATTACTGCCCCAGCAGGGTAGGTGTCATCATATACTGAAGTGATATTCCCGGGAGAGAATCCGTGAAAATTAAGGAGGTATTCTGCACCAACCTGGTTCAAGCCTATCAGACGGGGAACAACGTCTGTTATACCCACATCATGTGTATAACTATAATTGAATATGGTACCATTGTCAGCTGTAGTATTGGATTGCCATAAACCAGAGAATAGGCCGACATTGAGACCTGAGAGATAGAAAGAGCTGCCTGTCTGGGATATGGATGAGTTGATGCAACTCCCGGAATAATTGATTGTTGCCCCTACATTACTGCTGTAGATAACCGTAACAGAAGGGTGGGTCAAGGTAGTTACAGGATAAATATTGACCGCAGGAGAGTCAAAGTTGATAATAAACATACCTGGATTTTCAGAACCATTGATACTGGTAATATAAACCTGCGCGAGCGGATGACCATATTGATCTATACCATAGAAGTGGAATTCGCCTTGAATATCACCCTCAACATAACCACCGCTGAACTGTGATAAGATAGGACCTGTGTTCCGATAGTAATAATATGTGGTTCCATGATAAGTAGGTACGGAACTCACAATCATTTCCCAGTCCGATCTCCCGAGTGTTATTCCGATAATCTGAGGGTCTCCATCCTGCACTGTATATTCAACATTACTTGCGACAATCGAACCGTTAAGCGAACCATTTGTCATACCAGAAGAGGTGTATCTCTTTTCTATGACACTGGCAGTCCCTTGAACGGGCACGGGAACATTGGTTAAACTTCCCGAGAGTGAAGGTGTACATGCCAATCCGGGATATAATTCAGTGAATATGTCAAAAAAGGTAGTTCCCACAGAAGGAGGCAGCATATATCTCGATGAGAATATGGAGAAAGAAGAATCGAGAGAATTGTATGAAGAACCTTTGCTGGTATTGTTATCCCCTGATAAAAGTACAGGGGTAATGAAGAGCATCAAAAAATAGATACTCAAAAGAAGATATTTTCCTCGTTTCATGATGCCTCCTTACTCATAATTACAAACTTTGATAGAGAACTGGCATTTTGTTAAAGCCAATCTGGAATAATATTTGTTCTCAATCGAGTATCCTATTCGTATTACCAAAACTTAATCTTGCAAATAACACTATATACTTATCAGTAAGTTCAGAAACCTGGAGGGTTTGTTACGTAAACAAAGAGCTCAATGTTTTATAATCTTGAGCTGTTCCTTAAAATACAAAGTTCCCCTTTATATTTAATGCAAGATATATGCACAAGGAATAATAGTAAAGATGAATTTAAATTTAAGATGTTATATAGTATAAGTAATACATCTCTCTCGAAATATGAAACAAATTTCACCTAATTGTGAAAATGATTTCCAACCGCCAGATCGCTGAAGTTTTCCTGAAATTGGATTCATGAGCTTGCATGAGACATAAGGATCAGAATAATAGTCTCTCATTATCTTATTCATGTTCAGCTGCCAACGTTGTTCCCAAATACTCCTCTTTATGAAGGAGAAAATCCCGGTAGATGAGGTAGTAGTCTGTCTCCTCATAGGAAATCATATGGAGCAACCGGTGATCAAAGGATATGATAGTGGCACCCGGGCAGCTGAGCAGAATGGGCGAGTGAGTCGCTATGATGAACTGGGCATGGCCGTCCCTGCTTTGGTTCATGAGCAGCTGCACGAATTCGATCTGCCTGCGGGGTGAAAGCGCTGTCT
>CAYMDG010000213.1:0-5506 GCA_964388905.1 uncultured Bacteriovoracaceae bacterium | reverse complement strand
TTTTCGTGGCGTTCGTCTGCATCCTAAGGAGCTTCTTGGAAGATGCGGCCGATGAAACATTGTAACGGACTGGACTTTTTCAGACAACAGGAAAATCTTTGTCTTTATGAAGAGGAATGTTGATGATTTGCAAATCGGGCAAAGATAATGTATGGAAGAAGATACAATCAAGATCATGAATGCACATATTCCCCATTCTCCCTTAGGCTTGGTCAAGGCCAATGGAATCGAAATTGCTTATGATACCTTCGGCAACAAGGATGATGAACCGATCCTGCTCATAATGGGATTAAGTTGTCAGATGATCCTATGGGAGGACGAATTCTGTTTCAGGCTTGCTGAAAAAGGTTTTTACGTAATCCGATTCGACAACCGTGATGTAGGCATGTCCACGAAAATGACCGCATTGGGAATGCCCCATATCCAAGGACTGTTATTAGGAAAGCTCTCTGTCGGTCCGTATACGATCTCGGACATGGCAAAGGATACTGTCGGCCTGCTCGATGCACTCCGGATTGAAAAGGCCCATGTTGTAGGTGTATCCATGGGGGGTATGATCGGCCAGGAGGTTGCCATTTCTTATCCGGACCGCCTTATGACATTAATATCCATCATGTCAACTACGGGGAGCCCTCTGCTGCCACCGCCGTCTTCAGAGGTGATCGAGCTGCTTTTCAGGCCTATTCCCACAACCCGGGACACCTTTGTGTCATATTTCAGGGATGTCTGGAGGGTCTTGAGCGGACCACGTTTCCCAATGGATGATACCACAGCAGTCAGGCTTGGAGGGGAGACGTATCAAAGGGGGGTTGACCCCGCGGGAAATGCCCGGCAGCTCGCAGCGATCTTTGTGTCGGGCAGCAGGAAGGAGAGGCTGGCATCTGTAAAGAGCCCCACGCTCGTAATGCACGGCACCCAAGATCCTCTGGTATCTGTAGAAGGAGGCATAGACACGGCAGAGTCGATACCGAATGCGGACATGAAGATTTTCGATGGCATGGGCCACTGGCTTGCGCCCGTATTATGGCCCGAAATCATCCGGGCAATTGCTGGTCATGTGCAGAAATATTGACCCGGGTAATAAAAAATGAGGATAAAAAGATGGCTAAGATAAAGAGTACGCTGGATCTGGTCATGGAGAGGACTAAGAACCTTGCACTGAGCCCTGAGGATAGAGATGCCCAGCAGCGAAAGGAATGGGAAGACAAGGCCAGGGGATGGGCCCGGATGCTTATAGATCAGAATATCACCATTGATGGGTTCATGAAAGAGTTTACTCTTGAGTCATCCCGCTATAGCGCATTAGCTGAAATCCTCCATGCTGAGTTAATCCGCAATATTGACCCTGATGGGGACAACAGCATAATCCTTAAGGCTCTTACAGAGGTTCTCGGGTTTGAAACGAAGCCGTTTGCCGATTTTATCAATGACTACCATGCCCAGCATGAGCTGTACAGGCAAGAACACCAGGTACGCCTGTTGTCCGAATTCAAGGCAAAAGGGATCTCAGGCACAGCCCTGGTGCCTAACATGGATAATGATGAGGTCTGGTTGAACTTTGCAAAAGGCCTCAGGGATGGATTCAAGCAACAGATCCAGGCACTCTAAAGATATCTGAACCAGTACTCCTTGATCTGCTTGAAGTTGTCTTTTACCGCCCTTGCTCCACTGATTACATTGCCATGGCCAGGGAAAAGGTATTGAGCCGGTAAGGATTCCACTTTAATGATGCTGTCCTTAAGTTGATTGCCGCTGCCTCCGGGGAGATCCGTCCGGCCTATGCCCTGTTCGAAGATGAGGTCACCGGTGAAAAGCGCCCCATGCTTGGGCCAGTAAAGGCAGATGGACCCGGGCGTGTGGCCGGGCGTGTCCATGACTTCGAACCGGAGGCTTCCGACTTCCAGATCCCCTGGTGCTAAAAAGAAATCCGGTTCCGGCACCTTGTAATACTCACCAGCCAGTTCCTTGATGTATCGGAACTCGGTAGCGCCCATGGTGAGTTGGCAGGGTTTCTTGAAGAACTGGGCGGCCTCCATGTGATCTGGATGTGCATGGGTAATGATGATGAGGTCTATAGATGCCGCGTCTATTTTAAGTGATGCCAAGCCTTGTTCTACATGGCTGAACAGGTGGCTGTGTCCCGGATCGATGAGTATGCGTTTCCCGTCGTCGATGAGATAGCTGTTGCAGTTGTTCTGCCGGTTATCCTGCCAGATGAATGCATATAAGCCTTCAAAGACCTTCCTGACCATAGCTTTAAGTCCTTTCTCCTCATAGTGTAAAAGATGCTAACCCAAAGAAAAGAATCTCATGGGTGGCCCTCCTTAGGATGGTGAACCCTGGGGTTCTCCTTTCAGGCCGATTGTTTCGGCCACCTCGCGCATGCCCATGATGGTGTCCTCAATGAGCTGGTCTAAGGTAATACCAAGCATATCCGACCCTTTGGTTATAATCGACCGGTTCACCCCTGCGGCGAACGCACTCGTCTTCCACTTCTTTTTTACCGAGCTCACAGAGAGGTCAAGCACGCTCTTGGAAGGCCTTACTAAGGCACTTGCAGCAACAAGCCCTGTGAGCTCATCTATGGTATAGAGTGTCTTCTCCAGATCGGTCAGCGGTTCCACTTCCGAGCAGATACCCCACCCGTGAGAGACTACTGCCCGGACATACTCTTCAGGCCAGCCGTTCTCCTCAAGGATCTGTCTGGTCTTGGTGCAGTGCTGTTCTGGGAACTGTTCATAGTCGAGGTCATGGATCAGGCCTACGACACCCCACTTTTCCTCATCCCGCCCTCGTTTCCGGGCGATGTAACGCATAACCGCCTCTACGCAATATGCGTGACTGCGCAGGTTGTCCGTCTGGTTGTAGGAATGGAGTAGGTCAAGGGCCTCTTTGCGAGTGGGAACATGCTCGGGCATGTTAGGCCTCCTCTCTTGTTTTCGTAAGAATATTACTTTTTGTGGGTAAGAGGCAACCCCTAGGTTGTTCCTTTGTGGATTAAACTTAGAATCTGAGTTTTTGAGCAGACCTACTTTATAAACAATACAATGGCCGCTATGAATTTCATGCTAAAGGCCTCCCAATGCACATGCAGCTATTTTGAGTACATTCAAGTGCAAAATCCGGGATTAAAAAGGACTCTAGGGAGCAAGCAAGAAATGACAGGATAGGGTCATAAGGGGAGCGTCATGAAACATGGAATTCCAAAAATATGGAAAAAAATAAGAAAAAATTTACATAATAATTGAGAGATAGCAGGAGGACCGGATTGGGTTAAATATAGATAATAGACTAATAATATTATAAAAATAAACAATACTATACTTTGGCATAACTCTTGAATATATAGTTTATTCTCTCGTGAGCGAGGCTGATGCAAGGTAAGGCCTCCTAAGTATGCTGGGTGAAAAGAATTACGGTTAACTTAAAGAACCCTTAGGATAGACATATCCTATTCCTCCTCAGGCCGCATCCGGCATAGTGTCGGATGCGGCCTGCTCCCTCAAATTGCTCATGGGTGAAGAAACTTCATGCCTATTCTATCACCTCAATGCGAAGCCCGAACTTAGACATGGCTTCACATTTATTCGTCAGGATAAGTATGGGATTCTCATACCTGAATCCGATCTTTTCATCAGGGCATGCATACTGCATTGCACAGATGAGGACTTCATTTTCCTGATAGATATGGTCGGGGTCCGTCCAGTAGGGGAAGGGTCCTTCACCTGTTCCTATGCGCCATTCATCGCCCAACATCCCAATCCCGTGTTCGAAGCCTGGGACCATGAATTCTGCAAAACCCCTTTCCTCGGCAAAGGCCATCATCTCTTCTGCTATGGACAAGGGGCTGGCGCCAACCTTATATGCCTTCAATGTCTTGGATACGATGTCGATGAAGTTTTGGGCATGCCAAAGCTGGCGTTTCGTGGCATGGCCGATGAAGTAGTTATGGGCATGGTCGCCCAGGGTCAGTTTGAACATGGCGTGGATGTCCACCATAAGGGGCTCACCTTTTTTCAGCTTCTTAGTGGTGGCAGGGGTGCATGCGCATCCTGCCATGCCGGTGCGGTAACCGCATGCGATCTCATTGCCACCGGTGAAGGACCACTCCCACACACTACCTGCCTTGCGCATGGCAAGGGCTGCAATGCCCGCGACCTCGGTTTCGGTCATGCCCCGCCATCCGCCGTTGGAAATAGCCTCTTTGATCGCCTTATGGCCTTCATCAACGATGCGCGATGCCTTTCTGAAGCGGTTGATAGTTCCCTCATCCTTAATTACAGAGAGCCTGTCAATAATCGCATGGGCATTAACGAGTTTTGAGCCTACAAGCGCATCTTCAAAACCTTTGTACTCGGAGTGTGTCAGGTTTCCCTCGGGCAGGTAGTTGGATACCCCGGTCTCATATCCGATGCGGCCTTTTTTGCCCTTAAGGATATCCTTTATAAAATCCGCAATGATGGTGATCTGGTCCATGCCGCCCATGGGTGCATAGCCCAGCACATGGTCTTCGTCCAGCCAGGATTCGTCGATGATCCTGGCTGCATCTATGACAAAGGTAAAGACCGTGGGCAGGCCCTCGGGCGGGATTACCACATAACTCCTCCATGGACAGAAGGCATCTGATATCCACGAGATGGTCCGTAATCGGGAGCCCAGGTATACATCGATCTTTTCTCTTGCCATCTGCTGCTGTATCTGTTCCACCCGTTTGGGAAAATCGATGTAATAAGGGTCTTTCTTGTTGAATATCTTGGTCATATCAGCACCTCCTCATCAGTACTGGGTTGGGATCTTTGCTAGGATCTTGTTGATCCGGTCGGCGAGTGAGGCAAGCTTGAGGGCCTTGACCATGTTGCCCTTGAGCTTAAGTTTTCCGCTCATGAGGGCACGCTGGGATGATACCTTGCCCTGAGAGAGATCTGCAAAGAGATTATAGGGACCGGTAACCCTGAACTCGGCCTGAGGCGGATCGCCTTCGCCCACCAGGACCTGGGCAAACGTGCCGTTTTCGGTCTTGAAGTAGAGGTACTTGTCTTTCCCGCCAGGGCAGCCATCATAAACATAGGCCACCGATGTAGTGAGGCCTTTCATCTTCGCAGGAGTGATCTCTGCGTTCAGCCTTTTTTCGACCTCTTCGCGCCACTCATGGCTCAGGTAGGTTACAGTCTTCTCCATTACAATTCTCCTCTCCTTGATTTACTTCAGATATATTGTCGATATATCGGTGGCAGTTACATGAAAAAATGAACAATATATTCATATATTCAGTATAGAGCAATCCATATTTATGTCAATACTCAATCCTTTAGCTTCTGTGCCGCCCCATCAATAGGAATAGTGACGGATTATGCGTTTAAGAGGCGTAAAAACAATTCCATATTGTCTCATCCTTTACAATGAGCCCAGATCGCCTGTGTGACTGGTTAATCGGGAGAAAGTGTCTTCGGGTGCTCCTTGAGAAAGGTGACATAATTCACAGCTGCCTCCTTGGGCCTTTCCAGCA
>CAYMDG010000212.1:4057-5612 GCA_964388905.1 uncultured Bacteriovoracaceae bacterium | reverse complement strand
TGCCCATGGGCGGCGGCAAGGGCGGCTCCAACTTCGACCCCAAGGGCAAATCCGACCGTGAGGTCATGCGCTTCTGCCACAGTTTCATGAGCGAGATATTCCGGCATGTGGGCCAGTTCACCGATGTCCCGGCAGGTGATATCGGCGTAGGCGCCCGGGAGATCGGGTATCTGTTCGGGATGTATAAGAAACTCCGCAACGAGTTTGTAGGAGTGCTTACCGGTAAAGGGCTGAATTTCGGCGGGAGCCTCATCAGGCCCGAGGCCACCGGTTACGGCGCAGTCTATTTTGCAGCAGAAATGCTCTCCACCAGAAATCAGACCCTGGAAGGCAAGACCTGCCTCGTCTCCGGATCGGGCAATGTTTCCCAGTACACTACGGAAAAGCTCCTGGACCTCGGAGCAAAGGTAGTTACCCTGTCCGATTCAAACGGATACATCTTCGATGAGAAGGGTATTGATCGTGAGAAGCTGGCCTATGTCATGGAGCTGAAGAATATCCGCAGGGGCCGCATGAAGGAGTATGCAGACAAGTATAAGGGTGCCGTATACACCCCCATCGATCCGGCCCAGGATTTCAATCCACTGTGGGACCACAAGGCCGACTGCGCCTTCCCGTCCGCAACCCAGAACGAGATCAACGGCAAAGACGCGGCAAACCTCATCAAGAACGGCGTCTATGTCGTGAGTGAAGGTGCAAATATGCCCACCACCCCTGACGGTGTAGAGATCTACCTCGACCATAAGATCCTCTATGGGCCCGGCAAGGCGGCAAACGCCGGCGGCGTCTCGGTATCCGGCCTGGAGATGACCCAGAACAGCATGAGGATCAACTGGACCAGGGAAGAAGTGGACAACCGCTTACGGATGATCATGAAGGCCATCCACTCAGCCTGCGTGAATGCCTCATCAACCTATGGCTCTCCTGGTAACTATGTAAACGGGGCGAACATTGCTGGCTTCGTGAAGGTTGCCGATGCCATGATGGCCCAGGGCATCGTGTAAGCTGAAACTAATTTCATGCATGGGGCGGCGGTTCCTATCCTGCTGGAACCGCCGCTGCATTCCATGTTAAAGAAAAGGAGGCAGATTTAATTTTACAAGTGTATTCTTTGATGAAACCTGCGCAACATCACTTAATATTTTGCATGAGGTCACCATGAGAAGAAAAGACAAGGAAATGGGCGAGCGGGCCATGATCGACTCGGTAATCGAGATCGCCAAGGTATGCCGAATAGGCATGTGCGACGATGGCATCCCCTATATCGTGCCCATGTGTTTCGGGTATGAGGGCAACGCCATCTTTCTGCACTGCGCCAAGGAGGGCAGAAAGATCGAGTTTCTGAAAAGCAACAGCACTGTCTGCTTCGAGTTCGAATCCGACTGCGAGGTCAAGATCGGGGATAAGCCCTGTTCATTCTCCATGAGATACCGCAGTGTCATTGGTTATGGGGAGGCATCATTTGTGGAAGGGCTCGAGGCCAAACACAAGGCCCTTGAGATCATCATGAAGCAGTATACTCAAGGTCAATTTACCTTTCCTGAAGAGGCACTGG
>CAYMDG010000212.1:0-3957 GCA_964388905.1 uncultured Bacteriovoracaceae bacterium | reverse complement strand
GCAACGTCTTTTTCCAGCGGCATGGCTGCCATCAGCAACACCATGTTCACCCTGCTCTCTCCTGGCGACCACGTGGTGTCCATCAAGGACAGTTACGGTGGCACGAGCAAGCTCTTCCTTGAATTCCTGCCGAGATTCGACATTGAGGCCTTCCTGTGCGAAACAACAGACCATGAGCAGATCGAAACAGAGGTGAAGAAAGGGTGCACGGTCCTTTACCTGGAGAGCCCCACCAACCCCACGCTCAAGGTCGTGGACATAGAAAGGCTCGCCAGGGCGGCCCATGATGCAGGCGCCATTGTGGTGGTGGACAACACCTTTGCCACCCCCATCAACCAGCGGCCCTTACATCTGGGAGCTGATCTGGTGATACACAGCGCCACCAAGTTTTTAGGGGGCCATGCCGATGCCTTAGGCGGGGTCATATGCGGGCCCATGGAGCTGGTGAAGAAGATTTATCACTTCCGGGAGATCAACGGCGCAGCGCTCGATCCCATGGCCGCATACCTGCTGCTCAGAGGCATGAAGACCCTGAGTCTACGCATCTCAAGGCAGAACGAGAGCGCCATGACTATCGCCCGTTACCTGGAAGGCCACAAGGCGGTCAAGGAGGTATTCTACCCGGGCCTGCCAGGCCATACCGGACATGCAATTGCAAGAAAACAGATGCGCGGTTTCGGCGGTGTCCTGAGTTTTACCCTCAAGGGCGACCTGGATGCCGTGAAAGCCTTCCTACCGCTTCTGAAACTCGCCCACAGGGCTGCCAACCTCGGTGCTGTGGAGACCATTGCAGGCCCTCCTGCCACCACGAGCCACGTGGAATGCACCTCTGAGGAACGAGCTGCCATGGGGATCCCAGAGGGGCTCGTGCGCTACTCCGTGGGCATCGAGGACGTTCCAGACCTCATTGCCGACCTTGAACAGGCCCTTGGCAGTCTCGGATAAGGAGATACTTCCTATGCCTTTTTCAAAAAGGAGGCCTTATGACTATCAGCAGCCGAAGCAGCACAAAAACCATTGATCGCTATCTCGAGTCCCTTGCCACAGATGTCCGTGGTCATCTGGAACAGGACCACAAACTGGACATCAACACCACCAGCAAGATACTGGAATCCTACTTCTCCGTAGAATACCTGCCGCCGTGGTACTTCCTGAGCAATACGGCCGCGGACATTGCAGGCCATTTCGTGATCATGAGCCAGCTCCTGGATGCCAACAAGGAGTACTGCACCCAGGTGAGCAACGACGGGAAGACCATTACCTATCTTCTCAACATCGGGAGGGATTTCCCAGGCCGCCTGGAGAGGATCATAAGTGAAAACGCCGACATGGGCATATCCTCCTTCGACTCGGTAAAGACAAGCTCGGGATTGAGGATCATCACTATCCAGAAAAAAGGAAATCGGGGCAGGGCGCTCTATCCACTCTATGACCAGGAAGCCCTGGACAAGATGATATGGAGCATGAACTGTTTCGGGGAAAAAGAGGGCTGCAGCCATACCCGGGGCTTTTTAGACTGTCTTGATGAGTGTTACTTCTCTGAAGAGATCAACAATCCCATGTACCCGTTGCGGATCAAGCGCCACCTCAAGATGTTCGAAGACACCATTGCCGACGGCCGTATATTCATCACCAGGGAGGATACGTCTCAGGAGATCGACACGGACAAGATCACCATCAGCGAATCCAGGGTATCCGTAGGCATCATGAATCCTCAGGTGGGCTCGGTGATCGCAGTCCTGGACTTTTTCAAGAACAAAGGCATCTCTTTGAGCAGGTCATACTATGACCTCTTTTCCAGCCCTGATCTCCCCTTTTCCGTGGGGATCATCTCGCTCTATGTGCCGGGAACAGCACGTCTGGAAGGGATTGAAGAGGCCCTGAGAAAGATCTTCATATCAGCCGCATCCGCAATTGCCCCGGAGAAAGATCAACCAGCACGTATCGAAGAAAGGCTTGAGGAGCTGGTACGTTCACTGAGCGATCCGGGCCTTCCGCAAAAAAAGGTCCACGAGACCGTGGAAGGACTCAAAGAGCTCATGAGGATCAATACCGACCTGTCCAGGCATGACGAGATCGGCGATTTCCTGCTCAACGGCTTTTCCGATTTCATGGAGGGGTTATCCTTCCTCGGGCTTGACGACAACGACGAGATCATCCGGCTTTTTCTCGCCTTTGATCATTTTGACGAGTTCTTCGTGCTCAGCAGGAACAAGGGTGAACTCTCCCACAAACCCGGCTTCAGGACGAAGCACAATGCGCTGCGCGGCAAGGCCTACAAGGGGGGGTTGCGCATCGACCCCATCGTGAAGTTTGTCGAGGTGGCGGCACTCGCCTTCATGATGACCTGGAAGTGCGCCCGTTCCAAGATCCTCTACGGAGGTGGAAAGGGCGGTATCGTTCTTAATCCCAAAGATTTTGACGACAAGATAGACTTCTTCGACACACTGGCCAGCTTCGGCAGGTCGCTCTTCCTGGTCACCGGACCTTCCCTGGATGTCCCGGCCGGCGATGTGGGATGCGGTGGCCCGGAGATCGGCGACATGTTCGAAGGCTTCAAATCCGCCCTGCGTGACCTGGCTCTCATGGCCTCGGGCATCAAGAAGAGCCTGAGCATCATCGGCGACAGGGTCATCTCGGTGGAAGAGGCGCGCCGACTCCTGGAGAAGAATTTCCATATCAATCCCTATGACATGCGCATACTGCACGAGCTCATTACCAGCGAACGGTATCTTGAGCTGGTGGCTGCCCCCCAGATAACCGGAAAGCCGCGCATGGGAATCGCAGCAAGGACCGGCGCCACCGGCAGGGGTCTGCTCTTCAGCATCCTTTCCATGGCGACCAACATGTACCTGCATGGTGACTGGCCTTTGAACGAAGAGTTATCCACTCCTGAAAAGGCGCTTCTGGAAAAGGCGGCAGCCATAACGGAGAAACTGATCATCGAGAAGAAGGGCCTTAACCTGCTCACTGATGATGAGTGGACTATTCTGACCACAGAGGTATACCCCAAGCTTTTAAAGGACAAGAAGGTCGTGGTCCAGGGCTCAGGCAAGGTAGGCGGATCATTGCTGCAGGAGTTGAAGCCCTTTTGCGTCAATGTCATTGCCGTGGCTGATGCAGGCGGTGCTGTCATCGGAGATCATCTTGATGTGGATGAACTGCTCAGAGCTGTGAACAATTCAGCAGCCGCGGCTGAACGGAGACTGAGATTTTCCGTCATGCATGCAGAAAAAAACATTACGCAGAAGATCTTCGGAGCCAGAGAAGGGGGATGTGTCCTTGAGCTGGAATGCGACATCCTCGTGCCGGCGGCATTGGAAAATGCCATCACCATCCACAATGCGGGCAAGATCCGGGCAAAGGTTATTGCCTGCGGCAGCAACGGACCCCATACCTCCAAGGCAGAAATCATCCTGGCAAAAAACAAAGTGGCAGTGATCTACGACTTCCTGGCCAACCAGGGGGGCGTTAACGCCTCGTACTTCGAATGGCTCAGGAATCTCGCCGACCGTTTCCGGTATGAAGCGGAAACGGTCTATGGGAAGGAATTCAACCCTGATGTGCTCAACGATTACATCATGCCCGAGTTCACTGACCGCATCAAACAGATCCTGGTGAAGGACGAATCACCCGAGAGCACAAAAGACTGGAACATGGTCATGCGGGATATCAGTTTCGCAGCAGTCAATGAGGACTATGCCTTTTCCCTCTCACACGGTATATCCATGAAGACCGCAGGATTCATAAACACCCAGCTCAGGGTGCTCACGGCATACCTTCTGAAAATAGGTGAGGAAGACCGCAAACGTATCTTTGGCGTTCTAAACGACAAGGTGAAGGACCTCATAAAGCCTTATATGGAACATCCCGAGGCCATCATGCACAACCCGGAAGCGCATAAGATCGTCAAGGAGCTGTACAGACCGGCGCCAAAACGGAAAAAGCCTTAGCCTA
>CAYMDG010000211.1:3332-5636 GCA_964388905.1 uncultured Bacteriovoracaceae bacterium | reverse complement strand
ACTGTACACCG
Source organism: uncultured Bacteriovoracaceae bacterium (assembly GCA_964388905.1). Classification (GTDB taxonomy): domain Bacteria; phylum Desulfobacterota; class Desulfomonilia; order UBA1062; family UBA1062; genus MWEI01. The sequence continues at coordinate 5,625 of CAYMDG010000211.1, read as the reverse complement.
GACTCCGGCATGCAGTACCTGCACCTCAGGTTGCACCGGTCGGTAACAGAGATCCTTACATAATTAATGCGCCTTTCATATAGATCTACAAGGGGCTTCACCAGGCTTGCCTCCATGATGCCTTATTCACTGCGCTGCTTCGGTGCAGCTCTTTATGCCACACCTGTGGTTCTTGTCAAACTGATTCACCGGTATAATTGCTTGTCTTGCCGTTTCCGTCGGACCATATCCATTTTCAGGCTTTTTTTATGCACCCCTCATGTTTCAAAAGCATTTCCTTCAGGTGAATGCCCGGAGCGTATCCTCCTAGGGAATTATAGCCTACTACACGATGGCAGGGGATGAGGACAGGCAAGGGATTCGATCTGCATACTGCACCTACAGCCCTGGATGCACCGGGCTTTCCGGCAGAAGATGCAACCGAAGAGTAGGACATGGTCTTACCATAGGGTATCCGGCCGATAGCAGCAAGCATATGTTGTGAACTCATGAATGGTAGTGAATCAATAGGTTTTCGAATCCATAGGGTGCCTATTCCCATGAACAGGATTCCTCCTGGAAATGATTGAAGATCTCCGGAGAAATAGGAATCGATGGGATGGAGCATCCAGTCGAGCTCACCATGATGTCGCAGCCCCTCAAGAGGGTTCCACGAAATGGTATCTACCGAATCTTTCCCGCCGGATATCCACAATGGTCCGCAGGGTGTCTCGATCTGCGCTATCACGCAGAATAACCCTTGATGCTTTTCGTTGAGGTACCATCCTGCTCAAGCTTATTTACCAGGCGCTCGAGGAGGAGGCGTGTTTTCCGCTGCTCATCCAGAATGTCGTGGAAGGTCTTCTCAAGGGTCTTGCCCGGGGCTTCCCCGTTAAAAGATACAGCCCTAATCACCTTGGGTTTTTTCCCTTTCACGATCATGTGAATGAGACGTGACCAGAGCTTTTCAACATCAGCGCCTACTGCCTTCTGCCCGAGCATGGTCAGTGCAATGACACGGTAGCACCGGGCAATATCCGAGGTGGGAAATCTCACCACGGCAGGGACTTGGTCGGTTACCGCCCGTACGAGCTTGTCATCGGAATAGATACTCCCGAGATAATCTACCTGAATATCCAGGAACCTCTGGGTGGCGGACGATATCTTCTTGTAGAGGTTATGCCCTGCCGTAGAGTTCTTAACCATACTTGCAAACATGGAGACCCTGCCGTCATAACCGTTGCGCTTGAGGACTTTGATGAGGGCATAGGCGTCTGTGAGGCTCGTGGGCTCATCGGCCACCCCAACGACAACCTCCGGTACTGCCATAAGGAACGATAGAACACCGGTTGAAATGCCCGATGAGGTATCTATCAGAAGAAAATCAGTTTCCTGGGAAATCTCTTTGACCGCCTCCAGGAGATTCCCGATCTCTTCTTTGCCCAGGTCCGCGATGTCCTGGGTGCCTGAGGCGCCGGGGATCAGCCCGATTCGGTAATCGGTCCTGATAATGATGTCATTTAGCCGCGCCCTTCCCATGACTACATCTTCCAGGGTCTTGTGAGATCTGACACCCAAAAGGACATCGAGATTGGCCAACCCCAGGTCGGCGTCGAGGATCAGGACATTGGATTCCATTGCAGCCAGAGAGATGGCCACATTCAGCACAAAATTACTCTTGCCGATCCCTCCTTTGCCTGATGTAACAGCGATAACCCGTGTCATGGATCTTTACCCCTTTTTTGGTCCTTGCAATATATGTGCACGATTCGAAACTACATATTAGGCTGCTTTATTGGGAAAGAAAAGGGTAAAACGGTAAATAATTTCCCTTAATGAAGAATTGTTTTGTCCTGGGCCTCATCCAGGACCATTGAAACCACCTTGCTGATCCCAGGGACGTCAAAGGTAATGCCATAGAGTATATCCGCCGTCTCCATAGTATGCCTGTTATGAGTGACAATGAGAAACTGTGAGTCATTTGAAAAAGACCTGATAAGCCGGTTGAGCCGGATAACATTGGCATCATCCAGAGGTGCATCAACCTCGTCAAGGATGCAAAATGGAGAGGGATGGACCTTGAAAAGCGCAAATATGAAGCTTATGGCACACAGGGTCTTTTCTCCCTCGGACAGGAGACTCATGGCCCTGAGACGCTTGAAGGGAGGTGAGGCAAAGACTGTTATACCGGCCTCTATCTCGTCGCCCTCATCCAGAACAAGATCGGCCTTTCCTCCGCCGAACATGGCCGTAAAGATCTCCTGAAAGTTCTCCCTCACCTTGACAAAGGTACTATTGAAAGATTTTATGCTCT
>CAYMDG010000211.1:0-3232 GCA_964388905.1 uncultured Bacteriovoracaceae bacterium | reverse complement strand
TCCTGAAAGTTCTCCCTCACCTTGACAAAGGTACTATTGAAAGATTTTATGCTCTGGCGCTCAATATTTGAGATCACCTCTCTCAGTCGGGTGCTTGCCTTTACGATGTCCTCATATTGTCTATGGAGATCCTCCCATCGCTGCTGGGTCTGCTCGAATGCTTCCAGGGATGCAAAGTTGATCTGCCCCATCTTCTCTATGCGATCCTCAAGCTCGCCTGCCCTTTGACGTGCCTGCAGGGCATCAAAGGTCTCGGGAATCTCGGGGATGCCGTTACCAAACCTGCCCTCCATCCGTTCGAGGTTCATGGCATACGCAATCTCGAACTCTTTGTTCTTCAAGAGCATTTCAGAACGTGATTTCTCCGCCTCATCAATGGCAATCCGCTGTGCTTTGCCCTCTTCCTGGGCTGATCTGGCCCGACCCAGTACCTTTTCATATTCGGGCATGAGTGCGGTATATGAAGTCCTCAGGTTCAAGGTAGAACTTTGTGCGCTGAGCAGTTGCTTTTCCGACGTCTCCATGGACTGCTCCACAAGGAGTCTGGTTTGCATGATCTCATCGAGCCGGGCCTGGTCTTTTACAATGGATTCTCGTCTCTTTTCAAAAGACTCCTCTAATGCCTTGATGCCCGAGGACTTCTCAGCATAAAGGACCTTCAGCTCATTGGCCCTTTCGCGGATCGATCCGATACTTTCCTGCGATTGGATAAGCCCCTGCCTGGATGCGAGCTTTCTTTCATCGATCTCCTTGAGTGCCTCCTCGCGCCTTTTCCTTTCATTTTCAAGGGCCACCTTACCCTCATGAAGCGACGTAGCCTGTTTAGTAAGCCTGTCTTCAAGCTCATTCGTCTGGGCAAGATCGGCCTCATAGGCGCGTTGCTGCTCGAAGAGCCTCTCCTTCTGGGCCAGGATACGCCTATTTTTCTCCTCAAAGGCCGCCTTTTCACGCTCCAGGGATTTTAAAGCCGCGCAGGCTTCATCGTGCCGGGCTGTAAGATCCGCAAGCACTTGCCTGGCCTGCTCAAGCAAAAGATTCTCCTCTTCCATATCCATGGCAATAGCTTTCTCACGTTCGGCAAGGTCCTTCATCTCCGCCTTTGCCTTAAGCACATCGGCATATTTCGTGTGTTCCTGGGTGGTCCTGATAACCCCGGAAGGTTCCAGGATCAAACCTTCCATGGTCACAAAGCTGCACGACCTGTGTCCCTGTTTCCATAGGCTAAGTGCTGTCTCAAGGTCTTCAACCACCCACATGTTCTGGGAAAGTGCGTGAACGATATCGGCATAGCCGTCATAGGTCTCGATGAATTCCTTCAGGTGGCCCAGCACTCCTATGGCCTCCGACACAGTTCCCTGACTGTGTTTCTCGATATGGGGCTGCTCAATGACAAAACCAGGGCCTTTTGTCCGGAAGTCATGAAGCGAGACGATCTCTTCATGGTCACGGAAGATAAGGAAGTCCAAGGCATTGCCCATGGACCTTCCCACTGCTTCCTCGTAGCCTGCCTGAACACTGAGCAGGTCTGAGACCTTCTTCTTGCCGTTTGTCCGTATTTTATCAGGACTATGTGTGGCTGAGGGTTCATCGTCGATGATCCTGCTGAGCACGGAGAGCTTTGCCAGGATCTCTGCCTGGGTCTTTTCCTGTCCGATCAGTCTGTGCGTACTTGCCTCAATGGCGGCCCTGGCGGCCTCCATTGCAGCGGCGCTTTCCCCGATCTGTTCGAGTATGGGCGGCATGGACCGGTTTATCCCGGAAGCCTCAGCATCAAGAAGGGCTAGCTCTTGAGACAACGCTCCAGCGGCTTCAACACAGGAGGAAAGGTCCTGCTGTCGTCTTTTAATGGTTGCATTAACCTCCTTGATACGACCCTGTACCTCTATGATGCGTTGCTCTATGGAGCGCACCTCTGATATGGCCTCAAAGAGCCCGGTCCTCTTTTCGTTGTATAGTCTTTCAAGGGCGTCGTATTCCTGTACAAGTCCGTCGTGGATTACCTGTTGCCCTGCAAGGTGAGCCTGTGCTTCGTCCATTTCATCCTTAAGGGTTGACAGCTCCTGCCTGAGGACTGAAACCTTAGCCCCCTCTTCATCAATATACCTGCGTGCATCGGCCATGTTCTGGCTGAGCATGCCCATGGTGGCGGAACTGTCTTTTAGTCTCTCCTGGAATCCCTCGATCTCACGGGCTGCCAACAATTGCCTTGATTCGGCATCGCTCAAGGATGAGGCCAGTGCATCCATTTCGCCTTTGAGGTGGATGCTCTCGGATTCATACACACCCAATCTTCCCATCAGTTCCGAGCGGGCCTCTTCCATCCGGCTTAATCCGGCCTCGATATTCTTGAGCTGCTCCTCATAGGCACCCTTAAGCATGGCTATGTCCTTGAGCTCGCTTGCGGAAAGGAGCCTGGAGAGCTCATTGACCTCCTTTCTCAGGTCTTGATATCTTCTTGCCTTGTTGGCCTGAGTCTTTAGGTCGTTCCTCTGCCTTGTCACCTCGCCCAGCAGGTCGTTTATGCGCTCAAGGTTCTTGGATGTGGCCTCAAGCCTTTTTAATGCCTCGGTACGTTTTATGCGGAACTTTCCCACCTCTGCGGCTTCTTCAATGAGATAGCGGATCTCTTCGGGTCTGGCCTGGATGATGTCCTTGACCTTGCCTTGTTCGATAATGGCATAGCCGCTCTTGTGCAGGCCCGTGTCCAAAAAAAGGTCTGTTATGTCTTTCAGTCGGCACTTGACATTATTGATGAGGTACTCGCTCTCGCCGGAACGGAAAAGCCGCCTGGTAATGGCTACCTGTTCGAATCCTTCGAGGGTCTTGGGGAAAGCCCCCCCGTCCTTGATGAACTCCAACGTTACGCTGGCCATGGAACTGGGGCCCACATCCTGGGTCCCGGAAAAAATTACTTCATTCATGGATGAGGCACGCAAGGACTTGGCCGACTGCTCGCCAAGCGCCCACCTGGCTGCATCAATGATGTTGCTCTTCCCGCACCCGTTGGGGCCTGCAATGCAGGTCACCCCGCCGGAGATGGCAAGGGATATCTTTTTCGCTATGGACTTGAACCCTTTGATCTCTACCCTGGATAATTTCACACCCCAAGGTTTAGCAGAGCTTTATTCCCGCTGCAAGCATCCGTATGGCCACATTCTCGAACAGGCCTAAAATCGGAGGAAAATCCCTTGCATTCTCAGAGTGAAACCTGCAAAAAGGAAAATGATTACAC
>CAYMDG010000210.1:0-5649 GCA_964388905.1 uncultured Bacteriovoracaceae bacterium | reverse complement strand
GATCCTCGTCCAGGTTGCCCTTCCCCTCCACCTCATCGAGGATCTTCTCGATCTGCCTCTTGGTATCCGAGGCGCCCATAGCATCCTTGGCCCTGGTGAAGAAGACCCACAGGCGCTTCAGCAGATTGTCCGTTTGCTCGTGCTCGTCATTACTGCCCAATTCGCTTAGAACTCCTTTGTGCTGTGATCTCAGAACCCTATTTCTATCGGAAACACGATTAACAGTCAATGAAGGGTGAAAATGGGGCATGATGGAGCGTTAGATTTGTAGGAATCATAAATCAATCGAAGGATTTTATGACAAGTCGGCTTTGGTTACAATAAACGACCAAAATGTACAACTTTGTAAAATAAAAGCGCCTTAATCATCATGTATCTATCTGATAATACACTCTAATAATAGCTGGTCCATTTATTGCTCAATTAAGTAAATTCAATGGGATTACTCGAATCGATATGAAGGGATATGAAACACTCTATTGAGAAAACAATAGACTGTTTTGAGAGGATGATTGATGCAGCGTTGCAATCAGACAGAAGAAATCTTCAATTGAAGGTGCATCGTCTTATGGTGAGCGGACAAACTGGCCGAAGTTCCTCTAACAAAAGAGGGAAACTCCATGTTTACTAAAAACTCAAATCATAATGGTGCAAAAGAATTTAATTCCTCACGTCAGGGAAAAAAATACCCGGGCAAGAGACCTCATCCCACCGGAACCGAGCGTATTCTTGTTATCGATGATGAGCAGATAATCGTGAATATGGAAAAAGAGATATTGAACGAACTGGGCTATAAAGTTGTTGCAAAAACAAGCAGCGTAGAGGCGCTTATGTTGTTTCAGGAAGCCCCTGATGAATTTGATTTGGTGATTACCGATATTATCATGCCCGTCATGGCAGGAGATGAATTGGCACAAAAAATCCTTGAGCTGCGTAGTGATATTCCGATTATCGTGTGCACCGGGTACAATAAATATATAACCGAGGGACAGGACAAGGGTATCGGTGTACGTGATTATCTCTTGAAGCCTTTCAGTATGAGTTTACTGGCTGAAACCGTCCGAAAGGTATTGAATAAAGGATAAGTCTCAATGACTTCAATCGCCCCTGCTCCAATTTCACCCGTTTAAAGACGCTTATTCTTACCTGTTTGCCAGGGCCTTGCAAATCGCTTCCTTAAGCGTCTCGAGATTATAAGGCTTGCCTAAGAAGGCCTGGGGCTGCTCGGGATGGTCGCCTGCCAATGCCTTGACCTCATCGTAACCGCTGGCCAGGATCACCGGGATGTCGGGCTTGAGTTTGCGCATGGCCGCGAGTGTCTCCCATCCACCCATGCGTGGCATAGTCAGGTCGCAAAGGGCGCAACTGATTTCATCCTTGCTTTGCCGGAACACCTTCACCGCCTCGACACCGTCATGCGCTTCAATCACCATGAACCCCAGGTGCGTGAGCATCATCGCTGTCATGTTGCGCACCAGTTCATCGTCTTCGACCAGCAGTATTATGCCTCCCTCTTCAATCTCCGGGGCGTTGATCACTTTGTCCGGATGCCGGAGGACTTCTTCGTCCGACACCGGCAAAAAGACGCGAAAGGTGCTCCCCCGGCCCGACTCGCTCTCCACATTTACAGCTCCATGGTGTGCCCGCACAATCCCCAGGACCACGGGCAAGCCCAGTCCACGGCCGGTAAACTTGCTGGAAAAAAACGGATCAAAGAGCTTCTCGATATCTTTGTCCGAGATCCCTGAGCCAGCGTCCGTTACTTCCAGGCAGGTATAGGCAATGTCCTGGGGCTTCCAACCGATGGGGAAGAGGTGGGCTTCAGAAATTTCTGCCGGGGAAACTGTTTTGACCCTCAGTTTAATGGATCCTCCGCCCTCACCGATGGCCTCTTTGGCATTGCTGACCAGGTTGGTCAGGACCTGTCGTATCTGGTTCTCGTTCGCATTGACCGTCGGACCGGGTGAAGGTAAATCAGCCTCCAGTACCAAATCTTTCTGTATGACGGCCTGGAGCATGGGCAGGCACAGGCGGCAGGTTTCGGAAAGATCCAGCGGTTCAAATCTGCCTGGAGTTTGTCCGAGGTAGGACAGCATCAAGGCGCTCACCTCAGCTGCCTTGCCAGCTGCCTGCATGGCTGCGTTAAGACTCTCGACCGGTTTTTCACCCCGTGGCAGGTGCGTCATTGCCAGTTCCAGGTTCCCCATCACCGCTGCGAGCTGGTTGTTGAAGTGATGGGCAACGGCTCCGGCCATGCGGGTCAGGCTTTCGGCCTTCTGAATTTGCTGGTTTTGGGACTCCAGTTTTGCCTTCTCCTCCTCGGCCCGCTTGCGCTGAGTGATATCCCGGCACAGTAGTACGCTACCGAAAGGCGTACCGTCTTCATTGTGCAAGATATCCCCATTGACCTCGAAATTGATTTTCCGGCCGTCTTTCATAATCAGAGAATATTCCTGGGAGCCCAGCCTGCGTTCCAACATGATGAGATTATTCCGAATCGCCCTGTCCTTGTCCTCGGGAGCGATGAACATGAGCATATTCCCGCCAACCAGTTCTTCCCGGGTATAGCCGCTTATCTCAAGGGTAGAGTCATTCACAAAGAGTATCATTCCATCGAGAGCGGTTTGAACAATAAAGTCAGGGATGGTATCGACCAGTCTGGTATACAATTCCTCGCTCTTGCGCAGGGCCTCCTCGGAGCGCTGGTGACCCAAGATCTCGGCATGTAGGTCTCGGTTGTACAACTCGAGTTTTTCCATGAAGGTATTGAAGAAATGTGCGAGCCGGCCAAATTCATCCTTGGAGGTTTCTTCCAGCCGCATGGAGAAATCCCCCATGGCGCCGGTGTTGAAGGCAGTGATGGTTTTCTGAAGCGGGGTTCGGATAAAACGCATCACGATGACAATGATGATCACCAGGGAGATGCCGACACCCAACACAAAGATCAGTATACCTATTGCTCCCTGCTGCCAGATGGATACACCCACGGCCCTGAGTTCGTCGTTGAGCTTACTGCTGAAATAGCCCTGGTAGCGTTTCAGATCATTGTGGATTTCAGTCCTCTGCGAGGCAAGCTTGGTGGCCTTTTCCACGATGGCAGGGTTATATTCTGTCGAGGATCTGCGCATCTCTGCATATACAATCTGGGCAGTAGCATTGAATGCTTGGTAGTTCTGGCGCGTATGTGCAATATTCTTTTTCAGCTGCGCATCCAGGGTTATTTTCCCCATGGATTCAAGGTCTTTTACTAAAGACGCAGCTGATACCTGGGCTTCGGACATCAGCTGGAGGTCTCCGGATGCAATCATATGCTGATAGGTATTGATCTGGTATTCAAACATGCTCAAGGCTTTCTGACTGAGCTGGGAAGCCGGAAAGGTCGTTTTTGAAAGCTCCTTGAGCCTGTCATTGTTCTCTAAGCCCATGAACAAGCCATAGCCAATGGTGAGGGAATACCCGCAGATCAGGATGCTCAACGATAATAAGATCTTGTTTGTAATGCTTATGGACCGCAACATACCATTCTCACCTATCCAATATGGCCTATTTATTTACTTTGAGGACCTTCACCTGTTTATGAATGGTACCTGAATCGATATATCCTATCCCTCCGGCTGTGCTTTTGACCAACTTAACCACATCCGCCTCATCCGCCAGCGATTTCGGGGGCCTGCCGGTCCCGGTAAATACGGCCTGTTTCCAGAAGATGTCAAACTGCGAGGGGTTCATATCCAGATAAGACCTGAGGAAGGATTCGTGCGCCTTACCGCCTTTTAAACAAATGGGGGCGATCTTTTTCCCGTCTTGCCAAGTCGTCTTCTTGCCGAGAAAAATGCGCGCAAGCTCATCGAAGCTCAAAGATACCGCGGGTACGTCCTTGTTGGTGATGATGATTACGGAACCGGCCTGGGCCGCCACAACACAGGAGAAAAAGCATGCCAGTAAGAGCATGATCGTTTTATGCATGAACTTGCGCTCTCCTTAGAAGTTGTATGTGACCTTTACCGCGAACAGGTTCCACACCTTTTCAAGCTCACTGGCGTCATCAAAATCAAAGACCTGCGCTGTGCCGTTCATGTGGTGGCCTTCCATCTTGCAGAGCCAGTTCGGAGTGACATCAAACCGCAAGCTCAGGCAGGCATCCTTCTGCCAGGCGTTAAAATCAGGATTGCCGGCAACGGTCTGTTCCTCGCCATGTTTATCGCTCCGATTCGGATAGTAGACGCTGTAGTAGAATCCGACCTCCAGCCAGGGGCTGAAGCGATAGTCGATACTGCCATAGTAACCCTGGCTGTGATATTCCTGACGAGAGTTTCCGCCCAGGCCTGAATCCAACCTAAACATCTGCTCGGTACTGATTAATTCCGCGGCCAGGGTAAGATCGTACCAGCGATATTCAGCCGAGGCAACCCAGACGCCTGCCAGATCAATTGTTACGTGCCGCGCCGGTTGGGCCGGGATAAAGACACCAGGAGTGTTGGTGGGTATGGCGACAACAGCAGGTGTGCTCGCATCAATTTTGGCTGTCTCATAGGTACCGCCCAACCGCAAGCCTTTCAGTGGCGTATTCCAGAGCACATAGGTTGTATCGGTATAGTTGACTTTCGTTTGGATATCGCTTAAATCCACGCCGGGAAACACTACCGCATATTGTTTTTTCAAGGCAATGGGTTCGAGATCGATATCCTTTGATCCATAGACATGCTGGTAATCAAAGCTACCCATAAAGCCGGCAGGAATCGTACCATAGATCGCACCACCTTTGGCAGAAGTCATGATATCGCGCATGTCTTCAGGATAAACGCTTTGAGGCAGCAGGATGCATGTTCTGAGCATATCAACATCCCGGCCTTCATTATACAGACCCATAGGACGTTTCACCTTGCCGACACGCAATCCCAGTTCATCGCGCCAGTGATAATCACCATAACCCCAGCCCATCTCGACTTTGTCGTTGCCGGCGTCGCCCAGGTCACGTGCAAGGAACTGAACACCTATCCGGAGTTTATCCGACAAGGTGGCGGAAATATTCACCGCGGCCTCGTTAAATTCAGTTGTGCCATCTTCAGTCTTGGCAAGGTAATTATTGTGCGAGGTCAAAAGATAGCCCTGGCTGACAAACCCATGCACATCAACCGGGCCCAACTCGGCAGCATGGCAAATCCCAGACAAGGTTATTATACTGAAAAATATCAACATCAGGACCTTAACCATGTCTATCCTCGCCTCCTTTTCAGGTGAGTCCCCCCAAAGGATTAAGATTAACAGCACCGACTCGTATCACATTTAATAATAGTTTTAATTGAGCCGATTGCAAATTTTATTGGTTTATAACATCTTTAAGTTGTCCTTAATGAACCATGAGTTATTGTGATGCGTTTTTCATGTTCCTTTATGAATGTGGCTTTACTGATTTGATTCATGTTCACATAATCTATTCTCCTGGATGAAGTAGATGAAAAAACGATTATTATACGTACAAAAACTTTTCTTGACGAATATCCCCATATGATTACGCTAAGATCAAAGAAATGAATCCTCAAATCACCCTTCTCTCTCCAATCACTGTTCACTGATCCTCGATAGTATGCTATGAAAGAAGGCCTAAATTTTCGCTTCAGGAGCAAACGCATGCAGAACCATGAATTC
>CAYMDG010000209.1:0-5681 GCA_964388905.1 uncultured Bacteriovoracaceae bacterium | reverse complement strand
TGGGTATACTCGTACCAGGTCTGGAACTGCTTGGACCTCTCCAGGTATTTTTCATCTCTTACATTGACCCAGAGATTGATGAAATCGCTCACGAAACGCTCGTAGGGATTCATGATCTTCCACCCCATGAGCATCATGTCGCCGAGCATGTTTCCAAAGCCCATAGTTACAAGCCACTGGTAGAAATCGATGGGCATGCCCTGGACTACATCCTGGAGCTTTCCTCCCCCGGCTGTAAAATCAATAGGTGCGGCTGCCAGCATAAGTCCCTTGACATCTTGGGGGTAAAGAGCCGAGTAAATGGCGCAGAGCCACCCGCCCTGACAGAGCCCCACAAGGATCACAGGTTCTCCGGCATCATGTACGCAGAGCCGCAGCTGTAAAACAAGATCGCTGATAGTCTCATGCTGCCTGGTTGGAGTGCTCGGTTTCCATTCAATGACATACACCGGCAGGGTCGTTTCCCTCAGACATGTCTGGACCAGGCTTTGCTCCTGTGCATAATCGGCTATGCTTGAATGATGGCCGGCTTGAGGCGGGACAATGAGCAGTGGGGATCCGGTCCGTCCATCATCAAATCTCCTGAGGATGACGGCCTTGTCTTCATGGACAATCCTGTTCGGGGTAATGAACTCGGGTGTGCGCCTGTAGGTTGCTGTTTCCATGAATTTGGAAATATCCAAACAAGAATCGAACATCGATCTCCTCCTTTATGTTCTCACAGCTTCTCATATGGTCGATGGTTTAGCTTTTCAATGATATTTGTCTTAAGCTGCTGCCATAGTGATGCCGGCAACGGGTGAAAATCCCTATCATACATATCGGTTGAGATTGTGAACCCATAATGTTCCCAGGGTTGTTTCCTTGATCTTTCCCCTCGCTGACCATTGATCTCGAATGGGCATCCCTTTTCAAGAGGGCGCCCATCATACGCGAGATAAAACTGGAAAAGCCTTATATAAAAGTAATCCGGTTTAAGGATGGGAACTACAAAGCCTGCGAGATAGGGGTTTTGAACAGGCCTATTTTTAAAAACAAGACCACTTCACAATGAGTTTTATGCTTAAGCCACCCGAAGTGCATAGTGCTTTTATGGGCACTTTCAACTACAAAATCCCGAATTAAATACCGAGCGCTCGCTCTTAATTATTGACAACATCCCCCCTTCCCTGTATCTTGCAAAAATAACAGCATTTTTATGTCTTCATCAATAAGGAGGATTATCTATGGGTTACGAAACCTTGCTTTTGGAAAAACAAGGCCATGTGGCTGTGCTCACCCTGAACCGCCCTCCAACCAATTCCGTCAGCTATGCCATGCTACAGGAACTGGACAAGGTGTTTGACGAGGTAGCGAACGACATGGATGTGCGTGCGCTGGTGATAACCGGGGCCGGGGAAAGGTGTTTCTCCGCAGGTATGGATGTGGCAGATGCCATGAGCCATCCTGATGTCGGAGATATAGGCCGGGCACTATGGATCAAGGTGGATCGGTTTGAAAAACCCATAATAGCGGCCATCAACGGCCATGCCCTAGGCGGTGGATGCGAACTGGCACTGGTCTGCCACTTCAGGTTCATAGCAGAAAACGATAAGACCAAGATGGGTTGTCCTGAGCTGAACCTTGGTATTATCCCCGGATGGGGAGGTACCCAAACTATGACGCGATTACTGGGCAGGGCCAAGGCCCTGGACCTCATACTCTTCAGCAAGCGCTTAAGCCCCCAGGAAGCCCTTGCCATAGGGCTGGTGGACGGGCTTTATCCTCCCGAAGAGCTGATCCCGAAGGTCATGGAGATGGCCCAGGCCTTAGCCGAGAAGGCCCCGTTAGCCGTACGCGCAGCAATCAATGCTACATTAGCCCATGTGGACAAGGGTATTGATGCAGGCCTCAAGGCGGAGGCGGAGGGATCCAAGGTCTGTGTAAAATCCAAGGATGCCATCGAGGGATTCACTGCATTCATGCAGAAGAGAAAGCCCGAATTTAAAGGCGAATGAACTGACTTTTCAGGAGGAAAATATGGAAGTGAAGACAATTGCAGTTATCGGCGCCGGAGCCATGGGCAACGGCATCGCACAGGTCGGACTCATGGCAGGGTATACCGTCTCCATGCATGATGTTGAGCAGCGCTTCGTGGAAAGGGGCGTGAGCACCATCAAGGACAGCCTTGCCAAGTTCGTGAGCAAAGGCAAGATAAGTGAGGACCAAAACAAGGATATGCTTTCCCGCCTTCTGCCTACCATTGACCTTAAGACCGCAGCGGCGGATGCTGACCTAGTGATTGAGGCCGTGTTCGAGGATCTGAACCTCAAAAAGAAGATCTTCGCCGATCTCGATGCCTTTGCCCCGGCCAAGACCATTTTGGCCAGCAACACATCGTCCATGAGCATCACTGCGATCGCCTCGGCAACAAAGAGGCCGGCCAACGTCGTGGGCATGCACTTCTTCAACCCCGCGGTCATGTTGAAGCTCGTGGAGGTTATCTATGCCAAGGATTCTTCTGAAGCAGCCATCCAGACTACTTATGACGTTGCAAAAAAGATGGGGAAGGTCCCGGTCATTGTGAAAAAGGATTCGCCCGGCTTCATCTACAACCGCGTGAATGCGCCAACAGCTCTGTTCATGCAGCTCATCCTTGACAAGGGCAGCCCAAAACCCGCGCAGTTCGATGCAGCGTTCAAGGCCCTTATGCCCATGACGCCCTTTGAGCTCATGGATTATGTAGGGCTTGATATTGTTCTGCATACACAGAAGTACTACGCTGAGACACTGTCCAAGGACTACACCCCGAGAAAGGCCCTTGTAGACATAGTAGCATCCGGAAACCTGGGCAAAAAAACCGGTAAAGGCCTCTATGATTGGTCTGCGGGGAGACCAACCATTGATACCAATAATCCCACCACGGAGTACGACTTCACCCACATGGTTGCACTGCAGGTGAACGAGGCCACCAAGTGTCTTGAAGAAGGCGTGACGAACGATCCCAAGGACATCGACCTGGCCATTGCCAACGGCGGAGGAGGGCTCGGGCCCTTTGCCCTGGCACAGAGCATCGGATATGACAAGCTCGTGGCGAGGTGCAATGAGCTGGCCGATAAATTCGGCATCGAGACCTTCAGGCCCACCAGTACCATGAAAGAAGGGAAGATAAAGGTCTAGCTATCAGCCATCAACAAAAGAATAATTCTAAAAAATGGTAACCTGAGTCAGAACAAACAAGGGCTGCCGAACAATGGCAGTCCTTGTTTGTTCTCTCCTTAGAACATGGTACCTTCAGGGAATCTCGTTGATTCTGGGTATCAAATGAGATAACCAAAGGATTATGAGGGTCCTTGTGATCGAAGATGAAAAGAAGGTAGCAGATTTCATCAGCAATGGGCTTGCTGAAGAGGGTTATGCCGTTGATGTTGCACATGATGGAGACCAGGGCTATTTTCTCGCAACAACAAACGAATATGATGCAATCCTGCTTGATATCATGCTTCCAAAGATTGACGGGTTTACTCTCTGCACAAAATTGAGGTCTGAGGATAATCACACACCCATACTCATGCTCACTGCCAAGGACGCAATCAAGGACAAGGTCAGGGGGCTCGATGCCGGCGCGGATGATTATCTCACAAAACCCTTTGCCTTTGAAGAGCTTCTGGCGCGGATAAGGTCCTTGCTCCGCAAGAAGTCCCTTCAACAGAAAACCCGGTTTCAGGTGGACAACCTGGTGCTGGATACAATCACCCACACCGTATCCAGGGGTGATAGCGAAATCCAATTAAGCGTCAAAGAATATTCCCTGCTGGAATACCTCATGAGGAATACAGGCAGCGTAGTGACCCGCACCATGATTGCCGAGCATGTCTGGGACATCAACTTCGACACCTTTACCAACGTGATAGATGTCTATATCAGTTACCTCAGAAATAAGATCGATCGTGGCCATGATATAAAACTCATTCACACCGTACGGGGCAGAGGGTATGTCCTGAAGAGCTGACATGTTTAAATCCATCAGGCTCAGATTCTTCTTCTGGTACACCCTTATTCTCGCAGTTACCTTCTCGGGTTTCGCTGTGGCGCTCTATTTCAATGTAAGCTCTACCCTGAAAGACCAAATGGACGATCTGCTGCTCACAAAGGCAGAGGGTATCGCCAGGTCCATTAACACCTACTGGGAAACCGAGGAGATGGATGCCCTCAAGCATGGGGCGAGAAAAAATGTATTCAGCAAGATCAATAATGCAAATTTCCTCAAGATTGCACGAAGGTGGGTTGAAGAACGCACGAATGATCCTGATCTTATGAATATCATCGTCCAGATCTATAAGCCGGATGGTGAACTCATAGCCTTTTCGCTAAACGCCTTGACTCACCTGAATATATCCAAAAACACACTCCATGGGCTTGCAACCAATAAGACGGTATACGAAGACCGTCAGGTAACACAAGGAGAAGAGAAGCCTCTCGACCTGCGCATTCTCGTGATCCCTGTCTTTGAAGAGGGCAAGATTGCATATATCGTCCAGGTTGGAGGGCCCTTGAATTCCATCTGGGAAACGCTCAAGGGACTTAAATTTATGCTCTTTCTCCTGCTTCCTATAACAGTAGTGCTTGCCAGCGTGCTTGCCGGTGAATTCCTTGCCAGCATAACCTTAAAACCACTCAAAAACATGATCGCCACGGCACGTCAAATCACTGCGGAAAATATGAGTCTTCGAATTTCCCCACCGGAAACCCAGGATGAGATCAGGGAACTCGCGGAGACCTTCAATGAGATGCTCGAAAAGATACAACAAGTATTCATTTCCCAGAAACAGTTTATCCAGGATGTTTCCCACGAGCTGAGAACCCCCTTAACCATCATGAGGGGGGAGTTGGAGGTGGCGCTGAAGAGACAACGCTCACCGCAGGAGTATAGTACTATCCTGCAGAGCAGCCTTGAGGAGACAGCGAAGATCGGAAAGCTCCTTGAAACTCTTCTGGCGCTGGCACGATTAGACAGCAGCTCAGTGAGCCTTGCAAGGGATATGGTGGATATATCAGCCATCATGCGTGATATCCTGGATGACATGGAGATCCTCGCGCATCAAAAAGGCATCGAGATCGATTTCGTAAGTCAGGGGGTAATAATCCTTCCAATTGATAAGGATCAAATTATGCGCTCATTCATAAATATCCTCGAAAATGCCATAAAATATACACCGGAAAAAGGGCATATCTCGGTGGAGGTCATACGAGAGAACGCATATGCATTTATTACTATTACCGATACGGGCGTCGGCATACCCGAACAGGATCTGCCGTATATCTTTGATAGGTTCTATCAGGCCGATAGCTCACGAAGTTCTGCAGGATTCGGCCTCGGGCTGAGCATAGCCCTCTCTATCATTGAGGCCCACGGGGGATCCATAACGGTCGAGAGCACCCCCCAACAAGGAACAACCTTCCTCATATCGCTTCCCATGGGCGGGTCAGCCTCGGTTTTTCATTCCGCTGTCCCCAAGCTCACTCAAACAACATGAGAATATTTTAATCTTCTTCTAATGATCGTTTAATCATCCCTGTCGTAAAGAGCACAGCATCAATAAAAATCTCAGGAGGAATGAATCATGAAGAGAGTAATCAGTTTGATCGCAGTATTGGCACTGGTATGCTTCACCACGATGGTCTTCGCCGCTGACGCAGCA
>CAYMDG010000208.1:0-5682 GCA_964388905.1 uncultured Bacteriovoracaceae bacterium | reverse complement strand
AGATCGATAAGGCCCTTAATTCACGGGTAAGCCTCTCAATCAAGTAAAGCATCGAGTATGATAGTTTATTTTTCCAGCAAGGTTCGTGAGGACCTCATGGATCCATTGCTGATTTTGGGAGACCCTTCTCCAGCACGACAGAATGGTCATGATCTAAGATGCCTTCCTAGCCAAATCATGATCTTTGGCAAAATTAATTTTGGTATTTTATATCGCAGTAAAAGCAATGAAAGCTCAATCAATATAGAAACAGCCTGTCTCTGGTACCGATATCCTTAATATTCTTAGCTTCCTAAAAATTTATTCTTCAGTAGACTTAATCCCTGTTCCACTAAATTACCTTCAGGCAAGGCTCCGTTCGGTGTCAGCTTATCTATCACCTGGGGCAAAAGCCCGGCCAACATAGTGGATACTTCTCCCCCAGATAAGCCCAGTTTTCCGGCAATCTGTTGAATGTTCTCATTGCTGATGACCTGCTGGATTTGCTCTCCGGAAACAGCCTGATTCTCTCCTGTGCCGATCCATGATATTATTGCATTACCCAAACCTTTATCCTTGAATGTTTGCACCAACCCTGCAATTCCTCCGGTCTCGGGATTGTTGATTATACCAATCACACTATCAAGAAGGTTACTTTGGTCACCACTTCCAGTAAGTTTGCCTGTTAATCCACCTATGACCTGATCTAATAACCCCATAATAATCTCCTTTCCGTATCGTAGTTCATATAAGGTAATGAAAAAATTCTTCCTGCTATGAGACTGATAATAATAAATACGATCGATTCCTGTGAAGGATTGAAGATTCTTGGCGGCTCAGGCAATATGCTGGAGCCGCCAAGAGATTCTGTTAAAGAGGAAGCTTATTTCTTTTTGGCCTCGGCTTTCTTGGCATCTGCCTTAACGTCTATACTTGCAGCCTTCATCGTGTACTGGATCGTAACCTTTGCTCCGACCTTTAACTCGCCAGTCACCTTCGTGTCCTTATCTCGGGCAATTTCCCACTTCTCTTTCCCTTTTTGTACGATGATGGCATCGTCCTTCACCTCTAAGACCGGGCCTGTAACTTGGTACGTATTGAGCCCTGCGGCCAAAGTGACTGATGAGGCAAGTAGAAAAACACACAACAGTGCTAAACAGCGTTTCATAAGTAAATCCTCCTTTATTAAGTCAATTATATACCCTTACGATCACAAGTATATAGATCGGATTGGGTATTATTTTACTGTGATTGAATCTTTGATCTTGTTAAATGTACCTTGTTTGATGCCCTTGACCTTCATTATATCTTCTTTTGTAGTATAGGGCCGGCCTGCAATGATAGCCTGGGCCTTTGAGGGGCCGATACCCGGAAGGGCTTCAAGCGTAGCCGCATCTGCTGTATTGATGTTAACTACTTGCCCCGGCGCAAGTTTCGCCGTGGAGGCGGGAGATTTCTTTACAGAGGATGATGTTGCCGGAGCAGGCTTCTTGACAGCTGTTGCAGGCATCGGAGCTGCAGCTGCTGGTGACGAACCGACCGTTACAAATGGCTTGATCGCCTCAATCTTCTTTGCAGACAGCCCGGCTTTACTGAGTTCATCCACTGAATTATAGGGCCGAGCAGTGATAATCTTTTTCGCCGTGGCAGGCCCTACACCTTTGAGTGCCATGATATCTTGCTCAGAAGCAGTGTTCAGATCGATAAGCCCAGTAGTCTGTGATTTTGTCTGTGTACTTGCAGCATTAACAGCGAATGGTATTGTAACAATAAACACAAGAACAGTTAGCCAGATAAATGTGGATGCAATGTTTCCAATTTTCTTTTGCATAGTTTCCCCCATATTTTTTTATGTAAAATCTTCAATAGGTTCTTACTACCTAAATTCAAGATGTTCTCCGCTACTCAATGAGAAATGATTGCGTGAAGTTGGATCATGGATGAAATGTCATTGACATAAAAAATATATCATGGGTAATTTTTGAAATCTATATGTAAAAGAAAGGTATATCTATATCAAAGTGTATATAACTGAAATAACACCTCGGCTTTAAGATGCCTGGAATTAGTAGATTATGTTCAGAGCTGTACACATTTACTCAACTGAAGATTATGCAATATTCATCACTGTTTTTAGATAGCTTAAAACTGAACATATTGTTTTCTAATTTATGATATCCAGGCTACTGGTTTAGAGCCCCTGTCTTGGCATGATATCTATGTTTTGCCCAAAATCACAATGCAGGGGGGTTATTACCTTCCATCAAGTACCTTTCTGATAATTTTCGCTAAATCTTTAATTTCTAAGGGCTTCATGACAAATTCCTTAATGCCGATATTTTTTACCTTCTCCTCTGAAATATGCTCACTATATCCTGAGCATAAGATAATCTGTATATCATTACGTATCGCTATAAGTTTCTGAGCTAGTCTATCCCCTGTCATACCTGGCATTGTCATATCGGTAATTATAAGGTCAAATTTGTCAGGGTCTTTCTGGAAAATTTCGAGGGCCTCAGAACTGCTTGATCTTGTAACCACGGAATACCCCAATTTGCTCAACATACTTTCAGCTAACTTCACTAACATAGGTTCATCATCGACAAATAGAATATGCTCGGTTCCGATTGGGAGAGGACTTTCCTCATGATGACTCGCCACGGCTTCTTCTGATAATATTTCAGGCAGGTATATATCAAAGGTTGTCCCCTTGCCTGGTGAACTTGTACAGGTGATGATGCCGCCATGGCTTTGTACGATCCCATGAACGACCGCAAGCCCAAGTCCCGTTCCTCGTCCTATCTCCTTGGTGGTAAAGTATGGATCAAAGATCCTTTCCATTACCTCAGGGGACATGCCCTGGCCTGTATCGCTTACAGAGAGCCACAGATAGGTCCCTCGAGGCACGTTCAGATTGGGATATGTGCCTTCATCAAGATCAACTCTCCCCAGTCTCACCTCCATCACACCACCGGTCTTGTCCATTGCATGGGCTGCATTGGTGCAGAGATTCATCATGACTTGATGGATCTGTGTAGGATCAGCCATGACAAGTCCGTGATCAATAAGGTCATGACGGATATCAATCGTTGTGGGTATTACGGATCGCATCATCTTGATCGAATCCAAAACAGTTTTAGTCAATGAGATTGGAGAATATCTGGCATCAGCTTTGCGGCTGAAGGTGAGAATCTGACTCACAAGATTCTTGGCCCGGTCACTTGCCTTGATTACTTCCTTGAGCTCCTTCCTCGCCTTCTCCGGTTCTAAGACATCATACATTGCAAGCTGGGTGTATCCCATGATTGCAGAGAGAATGTTGTTGAAGTCGTGTGCAATGCCGCCAGCCAAAGTCCCTATGGATTCCAGTTTTTGGGCTTGGGTGAGTTGAGCCTCGAGTCTTTGTTTTTCTTCTTCCGCTTGTATGCGTGCAGTGATGTCATGAGTAACAGAAATTATGTGTGGGATACCCTTAAGCATTATTACGCGTGCAGACATTAAAGCAGTTGCAGTACTCCCATCTTTTTTCCTGAACTGTGCTTCTAGGTTTTCGTAATGCCCTTTGGTCCGCAATCCTTGTATCAATTCTTTTCGGTCATTGGGGTTTTGCCATATATTGATTTCTACCGAGGTCTTGCCGATGACGTCTTCTTTTGTGAACCCTGTAAGGACAGTAAATCCTTCATTGATGTCAACATATAGGCCGTCTTCCAGACGATTTATATTGATTGAGTCTGGACTGGTGTTAAAGGCCAGGCGAAACCGCTCCTCACTCTCTAACAACTCCTTCCGTCCTTGTTCCCGATCAGTTATATCACGGGCAGCGGCATAGATCAGGTTGCCGTATGGAACCGTACGCCATTCGATCCAGCGATAGGTTTCATCTTTACAGCGGTAGCGGTTGATAAAATCAATCACTTCCTGTTGGGCTCTCAATAGAGCAACGACCTCCTTGGTTCTCTCCATATCCTCTGGGTGGATGAAATCAAAGAACTTCTTAGCCATAAGCTCGTCTCGGGTATAACCCAGGGTCCTTTCCCAAGCTGGATTCAACCGTCTGATATTACCGTCAGTATCAGCAATACAGAGTAAATCTAAATTGACGTCGAAGAAGCGGTCCAGTTCTTCTGTTTTATTTCGAAGAGCTTCTTCCGCTTGTTTGCGCGGAGAGATGTCCCGAGTTACCCCCATGATGCCTGAGGGTTCGCCATTCTCATTGTATACAACATTCATGGTAGCTTCGGTCCAGACGGTGGAACCATCTTTACACTTCATTTCGAGTTCAGATGTTATAGACCATTCAGAGCCATGGCGTTGCCCACTAAATTCTAGTGCAAATTCTTTATCAAGAATCGCCTTAGCCTTCTGATAGGATTCCTCTGTCAGGATCTGATCCATGGTTTGTTTCAATGCCTCTTCCACTGTGTATCCTCTCAGTTGCTGTACAGACGGGGTTACGAAAACATAACCCAGGTTCAGGTCAAAGATCCAGATAACGTCACGGACATTCTCGGCCAGCAGCCGGTAGCGCTTTTCACTCTCCCGGAGCGCTCCTTCAATCCTCTTTCGTTCATCTATCTCGGTGGAGAGGATGGTATTTGTTTCCCTCAACAAATCACTTTCTTTCATGAGCTTTTGGCCCAGTTCCTGTTCATGATGAAAGGAGGTGCTCAGTCTTCTCAGCAGAAGGCTTACGGGTAAACTTGCCACAAGGGAGACAAAGGAGATGTTCACGGTGAATATGATCCATTTCATAACAGGCTCTGTATAAACGCTTGCCCAGGATTGCAGGTGCGGCCCGATGAAGAAATAGAGGACAAGAAGTATTATTGCATTGAGTCCAACAGAGACCAAGGCTGCAGGAACACCGAAGAGAAGGGCTGCAGTGACAGTACAGAGAACTAGCCATCCGGGACGAGCATAGAAGGGTCCGAGAGAGATGAAGAAGGTGATGACCGTTGAATAAAGAACGAAAAAGAACATGCTCCAGCGGGCAAGGGGATTCCGTATGAAAAAGAAGACTGCCAGGAATATGAATATGCCTACCTCAAAGAACAGTGTCCCCCATCGCTTTTCCTCAATGTAGGTTGAAAAAGTAACAGCAAGGGCTATGGGCAGAAGGATACACCCCATGAACAATAGCAAATCAAAGTAATATGTTCTCCACCCCTCAATGTCATTGAATGACTCTGATCCTTCTTTTTTCAGATATTTTTTTACCCATGTTTTTATCATCAAGGATCTCCTCGCTCAGGATTAAGCACTGATCGATAATGCCATAATAGAATATTGCAGCTTTTCATGAAGAATTGTATTACGCAAGCCCCGCTATGTCTGAGATTCTCATGTTGCCCTAACACTCGAACCTAATATAACCTATCATAATTACAGTATGGGTATTATCAAGTAGTTGAATGATTATTGTAATTAAGAGTTGCGGAGAATCTTAAAAAGGACCATCGCTTCTTAGAAAACATATCCAGTTTTAACAAACAGTGAACATCTTGAATTGAGATTTATGTTGGGCAGGGGACCTGTTTACGGCACTAAATTTATAAGCTCTTTGTTCACAGCAGCTTTATAAGCAATACATTATGGTGTTCGAATATTCCAATGAGAACTCACCTCGGCTAAATAAAAAATTAAAGCCAATTTGGGGGGAGAGTGACAATAGCTAGTTCGCTCTCCCCCAGGATACTCAGA
>CAYMDG010000207.1:0-5731 GCA_964388905.1 uncultured Bacteriovoracaceae bacterium | reverse complement strand
CAAGAACCGCGTATCTCGGACGGATAACAGGGTCGTTGACCGGATATTTTTCATGGGTTTGCGTGTTCGATACCACGGCTGCTATGGTTGTTTCGGAACCTGTACCCGCTGTTGTGGGAACTGCGAAAAGCACCGGAGGAAAAAGAGATCCCATCTTGAAATCGGGTAGTATTACCTTGAACAAACCTCTCATCTTGGTAACCGAACGGTTCGGCCGGGCAACCCGTGCGCCGGTAACCTTTGCGCAATCCATGGGTGAACCGCCTCCGAAGGCTATGATAGCTTTACAGCTGTTTTCATTATAGATCTTCAATGCCGCTTCGATGTTTTCGATGGTGGGGTTGGGTTGCACCTGGTCGTAGAGTGAATACTTGATGCCTGCGGAATTGAGTGCCTCAAAGAGGGAATCGAGAAGGCGAAGGCCCATAAGGCCGGGGTCGGTAACGATGAGGACGCTCCTGATGCCTTTGTTTCTGATGACCAGAGGAAGTTTTATTATGCTGTTCGAGCCCTGGATGATTTCGGGTTCGATCCAGGGAAGAAAATTCATTCCCAAACCTTGAACGAACTGATACGTACGGTAGTACGCTTTCATTAATGCCCACATGATGATTAACCTCCCCGATGTTTGATTTCCAAGCCGACTTTAACACAACAGAAATGTAATATCCATTACCCAATACCCATATCTGTTTGTGCACACAGGTTTAATCTCACTGGTTTCAGGAGACAGACCGACGACCCTGATTGAGATAAAGACAAATCCAGATGAATGTGGTCAAAGGCCTCTTACAAACAATGGTCTCTGATCAATTTCCCCCTATTGCGTAAGAATTACCTTTGTCTCTTCATGATTTTTTACCGTGATTATTTTACAGAGCCTGACTCCCTGGCGAACAGGGGGCCGCTGAGAGCCTGCAGGCGTCTCCCAGTTGACCACGGAGATGATATAGTATTCACCGGGCGGTACATTCTTGAAGGCAAATCGTCCCTGTGCATCGGCTTTTTTGATTCTGATATATTTGTCTATTCTTTTATCCGGTGGTCCAAGATGACTGTTGCCAAGGTAAGACACGGTGTACCATTGCCTGCTGTATGAGGTAACAGGATTAAGTATCACCTTTTCTCCTGCCGCTACCTTTACGTCTCCGCCAACCTTCAGAAAGGCACTCCCTGAGACCGTGCCTGTACCGGAAACCGGCAATTTTGCATATTCGTCTTCAGGGAATGGAATTCTTTGGATGGCCGGTTTGGCTGTGCTTGTTTCCATGCCTGCACAGGAAACAATGAGAAGCAGTACGGAAACCATAAGAGCATGCCTGAGCAGGAATATTTTTTCATTCATCATCGAAAACAAATTTATCACAGAACGCTTGGTATCATACAATTTATCTTTTTCTTCTTGCCTGTTCCAAATCCAAGGTAGCCATCCTTTTCATGGACGAAGAAGTCTTTTGATAAATGGTCTCCGGCACCAATTTTTTACCGTGATTATTTTGCTTAACAGTGCAGATAAGCGGCGGCTGAAAGCCGTCCGGAGGATGGATTTGTTACGCTTCCTTGAGTATTTTGAGATGAACACTTTCGACTATGTCCTTGACCTTTTCCCTGTAAGCCAGCATATGAGGAGATCCAAGATGAACGCGAAGGGCTTCCATATCTTCCCACTTCTCAATAAGAGTCACAACATTTTCTTCCAAGATCTGAGATGTCAGTTCGCTGTTGATATCTACAGTTGGGAAATATTCAATGCACCCTCTCTCTTTTCTGACCTCAAGCAAGGTGTCTTTAAATATGTCAAGAAAATCGGTAAGTCTGCTTGTACTTACATGAACAGATGCAATCACAATTATCATATCCACCCTCCGCTGATTCTTTAAAAGCAGAATGTGCAGATCAGCGGCGGCTGAAGGCCATCCGCTGCATTTGTTTGTTGGGCATACGCTTTTTTCCAGACTTCTCCATTATATAAAATGATTATACTATTCTTATAACTTGCTCTTTAACCAGGTTCTCGCAGCATCGATATCGGTGAACCATTTTATTAAATGACCAACATTTGCCGCTGTGGTCTCATAAAATGATTGAAAAGCCACATTCTTCGATGAATCGACTACGGCAGAAGGCAGACTTCTGACATCTTTAGGGATAGTTCTTGCACGAAAATAGGCCGTGGCATACTCATCAAAATGCCCCTTCAAGGAACTGAGATCACAAAGCACAGCTTTGGCATTTTTCCCCTTTATGATCGTGATCACGTCAGTATGAAGTCTATCTAAAGTGAATTTTGTTACTTCGCCGGTGATCACGATCTCAAGGATTCCTTCATTCACTGAAGTCGAGATTTGATAATCGCTCTTTTCTTCCATACTTAGACTCCTTGTTCTTGCCCAACAATTACTATACCGACTCAGGGGGGTAAATCAGAAAATGTAATGACTCAGACAGGTATCTCGTATTAATTAACATGGATTAAATGAATCACCTTCCCTTCTCATTATATCTTCAGCAATTTCTTGATACGGAATCAAAGGTGTGTAATTATTTAATTTCAATAGGATATCATAAGCTTTATATCAGTTCCATATCAGTTTATAAAGTTTCAGAGATAACAATTTGTTTTACAAGACCGGATTATTCCTTATATGCAGAGCGTTAGAGGAATATGATAATTTACCCCTCTACCAGTCCCTCTCCCGCAAGGAAAAAGGGGACTTCATTTTTTCCCTATTACCCCCCCCTCTCATCTGTCAGTCCTGATCAGTACTCCAATACGGTCTCTATGTTCTGCAGGACACGTAGAACGCCTTCAGCCAGCGCCTCCATCTCGAATTCTCCGGGATAGAGCTTGACTTGGGCCATTGGCGCTATATGGGCGCATATCGCCTCTGTGAGGGACTGCGAATTCACCATCCCTCCCGTGATGATGACTGCATCAGGCCGCCCTTTGACCAGGGCTGTCATTGCCCCTATCCATTTTACGGTCTGCCTCACCATGGCCTCGAATATCAGGCTTGCCCGTTCATCGCCTGCTTCAATCCTGTCCAGTACATCCGTCAGCCGGTCAGTGCCCATGTATCCCTTGAATCCGCTTTGTCTTGAGAGCAAGACCAGGACCTCATCTTTGGAAAGACCTCTGTCGAAACACAGGTTCACCACCCCTGCCAGGGGCAGAGTGCCTGCGCGCTCCATGGAAAACGGCCCCTCGCCGAGCAGTCCGTCCGTGGAATCGATGATTCTTCCGCCCTCGAGCGCGCACACGGAGATGCCGCCTCCCAGGTGGGCGACGACGAATCTCGTGTTTTCAAGAACCTTTCCCATTTCTGCGGCACAGTGCCTGGCAACCGATTTGATGTTGAGGGCATGGGTGCGGCATTTCCGCTCGATGCCGGGCACTCCGGAAATCTTTGATGCGGGATCGTATTCATCTACGGTTACCGGGTCCACGATATAGGCGGGCACACCAAGCATTTCTCCGAAACGTTTCGCAAGGACAGGGCCGAGATTGCTCGCATGCTCTCCATAACGCGCCTCCATGAGGTCCCTGCACATGGCCTCACTCACCCGGTAGGTGCCCCCCTTGACCGGCCTGAGCAGCCCTCCCCTGCCTGCAACCGCATCGATGTCCGAGATGTGATTTCCATCCATGAAATCCTTCACCGCCTTTTCCCTGAGACCCAGCTGGTCAGTGATCTTTTTTGATATCGAGAGTTCCTGAGCAGTGTGACCTAACGTCCGCGAGATGACAGGCGCGCTCCCCTGAAAGAGCGCCACCTTCGTAGATGTGCTCCCGGGGTTGATGGCCAGTATCAGAAACTCATGCGCGGCGCTGGAATGCTTCATCACAGGAGTGCGATGTCTTCTCTGGTGAGAAGCCGGAAATTCCTTTTCCGCAGGGCCATGATGGCCTTCCCGATATTGTCCACACGCAGGATGATGACTGCGGAACCCTCGCGTTTCTCAATCATGGCATAGGCATATTCCACGCTGATATGCTCGCTGGCGATGCATTCGAGTACGTCAGCCATACCTCCGGGCCTGTCCGCAACCTCCACGGCGAGCACTTCGGTCTCGATGAAGTGATAACCCGCCTGCCTGAGCACCTCGCTGCAAGCGTCCACATCGGCCACGATGATGCGTGTCGTACCGAATTCGCGGGTTTCCGCCAGTGAAAGTGCGCGCAGATTTATATTCCGGTCTGCCAGGCGGCGTGCCATCTTTGACAGACTCGCCGGACGGTTGTCGATGAAGACCGAGATCTGCGGGATGATGTAGTTTTTATCCCACATCATGGTACCTCCTCTCCTTCAGAGAGTGTATCGATGCACATAAGCTTCGCAAGCGCTATGGAGTGCAGCTTTTCTTCCGCCCTTGCAGTACGCGAATCAATCAGAATGGGGACCTTTGCACCCATGCCCACGTGGATGAGCAGCCTTCCCGCATAGTACTGAAGGCATTTGCCGAAGATATTGCCTGCCTCCAAGTTCGGCATGATGAGAATATCCGCGCTGCCGGCCACAGGTGATTCTATGCCCTTCACCCGTGCCGAAGCCATGTCTATGGCGTTGTCTAGGGCAAACGGTCCGTCAACCACGCAGCCCTCTACATCCCCGTCATGGCACATCTTCACCAGTGCGACCGCATCGATGGTGGAGGCGAAATCAGGGTGCACCTTTTCAGAACCTGACAGGAGGGCTACCTTCGGGTACCTGATGCCCAGACGATGGGCAACCTTCACGGCATTCCTGATAATCTCGAGCTTCTGCCTGATGCCCGGCGATATGTTCACCCCGCCGTCGCTCACCAGGACGAGCCTGGCATCCGATCTCACGTCTTCATAAACCGCCACATCACTGAAAAGCCCTTCCTTGAGACCTCCTAGCGATCCAAGAGCAGCCTGGAGAAATTTCGATGTCACAACAGAGCCCTTCATGAGGATGTCCGCGTGACCGTCTCTGACCACGTGGACAGCGAGGGCGGCAGCCTTGACGGAATCTTTTTCATGGATAATCTCGAAAGCTTGGGTGTCGGCACTCAGCTTTTCCAGCATGACCTCGATCCATTCCCGGTTGCCTACCAGGATTGACTTGGCGAGTCCCATCTTCGATGCCTGGACGACTGCATGGAGCGTCTCGTTGTCATCTGCCGCGGCCACAGAGACGGATTTGGGCCCACTCTTGACTGCAGCCTCCATCAGTTCCACGAAGTCATGGATCATTTTCCGTCCTCCTTACACCATCGCTCATTCAGCCGCGGCCCGCATCGGAATCTGCCCTGCATACATCGAGGACATTGTCCTCAGGTCCATGCCTTCGGAAAGATGCTTCGACAGCTGCATAGACCCCCCTGTTCATGATCACCTGCTCCCGGGGTTTTCTCCTGTTCATCCGGAACAGCCGGAGCCTTTTGCCTCATCTGATTTCCGCATCATAGGTGTCCGGTGTGACGCCGAGTTCTTTCAGTTCGTGTTTCTTGATCCTGAATGTTTCGGTTCTCGGAAAGTCGTCGACTATCCTGATGTAACGAGGAACCG
Source organism: uncultured Bacteriovoracaceae bacterium (assembly GCA_964388905.1). Lineage (GTDB taxonomy): Bacteria > Desulfobacterota > Desulfomonilia > UBA1062 > UBA1062 > MWEI01. The sequence goes on along the minus strand of CAYMDG010000207.1, from coordinate 198 downwards.
CATACTTTGCCAGCTTGTCCTGAAGGAATGCCCACAGCTCTGCGGGAGGCAGCTGCTCGCCGCTCACAAGGGTCACCGATGCCATGATCTCGTCTTCCGTCAGCTCACAGGGCACACCGTACACGGCGCACTCCTGGACCTTTGGGTTCTTGAGGATGACCTTTTCCACCTCATAGGCCGACACGTTTTCCCCGCGCC
>CAYMDG010000206.1:0-5777 GCA_964388905.1 uncultured Bacteriovoracaceae bacterium | reverse complement strand
ACACCCATTATCTCAACGAAAATATCGATACCATAAAGAACATGGCCCGGATCAATCCTGCCCAATACCTCAAAGGTGTTGTCAGCAGTTTTATCAGGGGCGATTGAGGACGCGGCCTGTATTAAAATCCCGTTGGGGGTATATTCCCCGCCGCTTGCGGCGGAACATGGTCCAAGGCTCGCCCTGGGGTTCATTCCACTGATTTTGCAAGCTGAAGGATCTGCAGGGGTAACTCGATGCCAAGCAGTTTCATTTCCTTTGTATCCACCATGATGCCGAGGTCTTCCTGTCGCATAATGGGAAGACTCTCCGGTTTTACACCCTCCTTCAGAATTTTAGCGGCCTGGATACCCGAGAGCGAGCCGATATGACTGAAATCGGCACCTATGTAGAGTATGGCGCCGGGTGACTTCCAGTACACAAGACAGATGCCGGGCTTTTTCCATTTATTGTTCAGCTCGCGGAGTTCGTTGGTGGCCTCGTAGTTTCTCATGCCATAGTAGGTGTCCAGCGGGATGATGGTGCCATCAATGCCTTGATTCATCACCTCCTCTGCAACCGGAGTGATATGGGCATTCTTGTCGATCTGCCGGGAAATGACTTTTATGCCAGCGGACGGTGTGCTCTTCTTCAGCTGCGCTACCTGTTCCACGGCATTCTCATCCTCGCTGTGGATAACGCCCAGTGTCTTGATCTTGGGGAACGCTAATCTGATGATCTTGACTACAGTATTCATGTCCATGTAGAGGGTTGCACCTGTAAATCCCGGGCCTGACTCTGTCTGTGACTTGCAGCCTGCAGCAGTGGGTATAGCGACCCCGGTGAACACCACCGGGATGCCGGCAGCTATGATCTTGTCTTTTGCATACTTGGTTGCAGGTGTCCCGATGGTGAGAACAAGGTCGGGCTTCCGGTCAACGATCTTCTGTGTTTCGCTTGTGATCCTCATGAGGACGCCGATTTTTTTCCACAGGCCGGCCTTATCCACATCGAAATCTATGATGGTTCTCTTGATTTGAAGATTTTTGCCCTGGATGATGCCGTTCTTCTGCAGCTCCTGAATGAATCCCTTGTAGGCAGCCTGGAAGGGTTCGATGCCCGTGACTTGTATAACTTCTATTCGGTATGATTTGTCCTGAGCGGGGCAGGGGATGGAAAAAAGAACAAGAAGAAAGAAACAGGTGAAAAGAGGTATACCTTTTTTCATGCCTATCCTCCTCTTAGAGAATTGTCATGGGTGAAGATTGCATATCAAACGTACGTGATTCCAATTAACACATTTTCATCATGCTACTGCAAACAATAAATGAATGGAATAGGTGAGGGTAGGTATCTTTTCTCTATTTTTTTCAAAGCGTTCATAAAAAAACCCAAAAAATCAATTTAAAGGTATAAGGCCATAATGACGAAAATATATATGATGCATCAGGACTGAATAGGTGGATAGAAATGGTTTATATCCTTCCCAAGGATGACCCTAAACAAACCTTGAGGATCAAAAGATTCCTCATGGCCTTTTGCACATACATCATATGGATGCTTATCGCCCTGTACTGTTACTATGACGGTCTTTTTGTGAGAATGCCATGGTCGCTCAACTTGACTTATACCCTCACTATAACATCTAACCTTTTCATTTTCATCATAATCCGCTCGGGATTGAACAGACGCTTCAAGGACCCCAGCCTCACCATGATTCAAATGGTTCTTGCAACGATATGGACCATGGTTATGGTATATAGCCTGAATGAGGGCCGGGGAATCATGCTTCTCCTCTATATGGTGGTCTTTACCTTCGGCACCTTCAAGTTAAACTTCAGCCAATTTTTCATACTCTCTGTTATTGCGCTGGCGGGATATGGATCTGTTATTACGCTTCTGCTCATCAACGAACCCAGGAGTATCAATTTACGGGTGGAACTGCTTTATGCCGGTACGCTATTCGCAGTGCTCATCTGGTTTTCCTTTATCGGGAGCTATATAAACGGGCTGAGAAAGAAACTGAGCAAGGCGAACATAGAGCTCTGCAGCACCAACGATGCGCTCAATAACGCCAATGAGATCATTAAGCAGCAGGCGATCCTCGATGACCTGACAGGGATATATAACAGAGGCCATCTGTTCCACATCCTCTTGCGGGAAAAAAACCTTGCCGACCGCGGGGAATTGATGTTCTGCCTGTGCATCTTTGATCTTGACGACTTTAAAAAGGTAAACGACACCCACAGCCACCTCGCCGGAGACATGGTACTGAGGGTGCTCAGCAAGAGGATCAAGGATAATATCCGCAAGGAAGATTACTTTGCCCGTTACGGAGGGGAGGAATTTGTCATCATCCTTGCCTACCCGAATATGAAGGATGGGCTGACCTCTGCCAACAGGATCCAAAAGCTGGTTTCGGAAACCACTTATCCCGATCTGCCGGAGGATTTCCGTATGACCATTTCCATGGGGATCACCCGGTATCAACCTCTTGAGGATATCGATACGCTCCTGAGAAGGGCTGATGATGCCCTTTACAAGGCAAAGAAATCTGGGAAGAACTGTATAGTGTGCGATCCGCCCATGGCTCAACTGAGGGCCAACGGGTGAATATTCAAGGCCTGGCACCTGGCTTCTTCTGAGAACTACAACAGCGTGAAGTCTACGTCTTGCCCATGGACAACCGCCTTTACCGATGCATTTCTCCCATGGGACTTGGCGTAATACAGGGCACTGTCGGCGATTGAAATCAATTTCTCAAAGGTAATGCCCGGGTCATCACATTCACGAAACGGATAGAATATGAAACCGATGGAACACGTCAGACTGATGGGCCTGTTGTCTGCTACCGTAAACGTCGAGGCTTGTATATGGTTATGCAGCTTTTTGGCCATACCGGCCGCATTGATTTCATCGACTTTTTTCAATACTACAATGAATTCTTCCCCGCCGAAGCGGCTGACAACGTCATCTCTCCTGACCGATTTTTTGAGCTTGTTGGCAAACTGAACGAGCACCATGTCTCCGGAGTCGTGACCGTAATTGTCATTTACCTGCTTGAAATGATCTATATCAACGATAAAGACACCGTAGCCTTTCCGGGCATCCATGGTCCTGCTGTTGTGGCCGTTTATTTCCCGCCGGTAATTCCTGTCAAACGCCTCGATCTCCGGCGTGACTATGTCAAACAGATAACGCCTGTTCCTCAGGGAGGTAAGCGGATCTACGAGGGAAAGCTCGGTCAGTGCCCAATTTTTTTCCACGAGTTGGGCATTGAGCCGTTCGGTATGTGCTTTCTCTTCTTCCAAACTGCGGACAAGCTGATTGTTGTCGTAACGCAGAAACAGTGATTCCCTTAGGTCACGGCTCAACCGGATTGCCATTACGGAAACCAGGACATAGAAAACGATACCCAGGGCGATCATGGGTGAGGAAATTCCCCAGTTCATAAAGTAAATGCCCGCCGTAGGAATCATGAATACCATGCTGGAATAGACAAAAAAGATCGGCAGATCGTTGTGGTAGGAACCTGCGCTGCCCACAACCATCCCGCCCGCAATGAAATACAGGAAGATAACATATTCAAAATGGGATGGATCCATGAGGAAAATTCCCGATGATCCAAACAGTATGCCGGCTATGGTGAAGGAAACGAGTGTGCCGATTTTCCATGCCGGAAGATGCGCCTCGTTGAAACGCCTTTTATAGTAGTAAATGATGATGTATCGACTCAGCGCATAGCAGATATTGACCGAACACCATGCGATCAGTTTTCCATGGGAGATGACATTCCACAGGGCCACCCCTATGATGATGGAGTTGATGATCGTTCCCGACATGCTTATGGCCAGATTCGAGATAAGCCTGTCGAATTTGCTCAGTTCTACGTATTGATCCCGTTGTGATTGTTCCATCATATGCCTTTCGGGTAGTGCCATGCTTCATTCTTCATAACTGAGTTTATGTTAAAGAACTGCACAGGACGCTTGGTATAAGGTGACATCTTTGTCAAGTCAATAAATAGGATGTGTTGCAGAGACTGATAGCCTGGCAAGAGCCTGGGGCCTGCTTATTGCTTATATAGACTGTACATGTCCCGATAAACAAAAATAAGACATGACCCTCCTTTGTTGCCCATTCAGTTTCCGGCGGCTACCCTGCGCAACTCAGCCAGCAGGTTGTCTTCCACCTCGATCAGCCCGGTATCATAGCGCTCTCTGGTAAGCTTGCTTTCCCGCTCCCCTGGTACGAATATCTCGTCTACCCCCGGCAGTTTTTTCGTAGATTTCACCTTTCTCACTATTTCCGAGGAATTCCTGCGCAGCTGGTCGCGACCTGTTAACAGATCCGGATCGATAGCAAAGATGAGGTGGCCCCAGTTACCCTTGCTGTCGCCTATCCCGCAAAAGGCAGCGCCCACCAGCGGACCCGCCAGTATCTCGCATATGAGTGCAAGACCCGATCCCTTGTACCCGCGATCAAATGAACGGATGGCCCCTGCTATAGCTTTTTGCGGGTCAGTTGTGGGGACACCCTGGTCATCATAGGCGACATCGGCCGGGATATCCCGCCCAGCTGTCACAGCTTCCACGAGGCCGAAAAATGATGTTGCAGCCGTTGACATGTCAAGCACAATAGGGTCCGGCTCGGCCGGGATGGCTACTGCCAGGGGATTGGTGCCGAAGACCGGCTCGAAAGAGCCATGAATTGCCACCCGTTCCGGTGATCTGCTGATAGCGAAACCGATCAGTCCGCCTTGTGCCAGGCGGGAGGCATAATAGCCGATTGCCCCGGAAGAGGTGTTGGTGTTGAATGTCCCGGCAATGGCGAAACCGCTCTTAGCGGCCTTCTCCCTCACGGTCTCCACGGCCTTTCCTACGACGACCATTGCATGGTTCTTGTTGCCGTTGATCAGTGAAGAAAGAGGGGTTTCTTTTTCGATTACTATTTCGCCTGCCTTCGGGTCCCTGGGGATGCCTTTGCCGATGAGCTTTACCACACCCTGGTTATTATCCCGCAATTGGGCATAGAGGAGTACATCACTTATAATACGGACTTCGTCGTCCCGGTAGCCATAGCTCATCACCGCTTTGTGGGTAAGATCCTCAAGTTTTTTGATCGATATTTTCATTGCCTTCCCCCCATATATAGCCGGTTCTTTTTATATACCTTGATTCAGCCGATTTTTCCAACACTGATAGAATGTGTGTTTGCAAAGTATATCGAGTTTTTGCTGCTAAGGTGAAATGTGAACCTATCCCTGATTATCCCTTAAGCAACACATAAGGAGGTTAGTGCAAGGGTGATTGAACAAAATATTGAAATACAAGACCTGACTACATAGTCCACCCGAAGAGTTCGGTCGTCATCAGGATAAACCTCTCGTAAAGGGGAATGATACCGGGTCAGTCTTTCGTGCGGGTACGGGTCACGCCGGACAAGATGCCGACACCGATAAGTATGACAACAGCGATCATCACATAAACGATGCTCACTTTAGCGACAATAAGTGCCCACGCAATGCCCCCAATAACAAAACCAAAACCGATGAGATAAATTATCAAGGACATGGGATTACCTCCTGCTGAACCCAGCGTCTTTTCAGGATAGGTGAGAAACCGCCCACGGGTTCACATGAACGCATACCCCAACTTTTAAAACATGAACCTGTCCGTGATTCCTCCGCTCCATTGGCCTGCTCCTTCACATATGCCAGAAAATATCATCGCGCTCGCCGTTGGACTTTTTCTTGATGTAATCCCGGCGTGCCTTGTCGGTAGAAGTATAGAGTTCTT
>CAYMDG010000205.1:3410-5789 GCA_964388905.1 uncultured Bacteriovoracaceae bacterium | reverse complement strand
CAAGACCTGACCCTCAACCCTTTAACCCATGCTCAACCCATGACCTCGATAAACGCCTCAATCCTTGTCTTCACCTGTTCGGACTGGTAGCCCCTGGGATCAGAGATCTCCATATCCAGCATGAGGAACGGTAATCCAAGCTTGGAAAACGTATCTTTGAGAAGCATGTGGGGAATGTTGGCATGACGGCAGGCCGGGGTGGCGAACAGAAGTGCCCCGTCCAGTCCATATTCATCTACCACAGTATCCATGCCTGCCGTTCTCCTGCTCACCGGACCGACAAACGGGTTCTTCAGGCACTTCAATGCCAGACCTTCAAAGGGATTGTCCTCATCGAGCTCATCCCAGTAAATCCGGAACGTCTCGCACAGTGGTATGCCGACGTGGTGATTCTTAAAGGTGTCGAACACATTTTCCTGGTAGACCGGGAACCATGCAAACCAGAAAATCCGGTGTGATTCCTTCCTGGTGATCCCCTTGGCCCTCTTTTCCCTGATCTCTCCCAGGAGCTGTTCTTCAAGCATCTCCTTTATGGGGCTTCCGCTGAACAGGTTGCCGTGCAAGGAAAAGCCGATCATGTCCTTGGGGTTCATGGGCATGGGCCTGACTTTAAGCAGGTCAAGGAGTTCCAGTTGGAGCCTGCGGGACCGGTTGGAGCGGCGAACAGACTCTTTGAGCCTGTCCAAATCAAGCTCTTGCCCGGCAATTTCACCTATCTTCCCGGCAACTTCCATGAGTTGCTTTTCCACATAGCGAACCGATTCTTTTGTAATCTCATGGGGTATATCAAGGAAAAACGAATCCTTCTTCCAGAGGTACGAGAGGATATCATTGGCCTTGCCCTTGCCGTCACAGTAAAAGGAGGTGTTTGTCAGCAGGGCCGGCTCAGGGAAATAACCCTTGTAAAAACCCCCAAGGCTGGCCCTGTGGAACGAACACATGTCCTGGGAGTATCCCCTGTCTTCGGCCACTGCCATGAGGGGAACCCCCTGATTCATGGTGGACATCAAGGCCCCTGCAAGTTCAAAGTCAAAGGGTACGACATCAAAGGCAGACAGTATCTCCATGGGGAATGCATAGATGGATGTATAGACCACCTTCTGGCCCGGCTCGTATGCCTTGCGGAACAGACTGAACCATTCCCTGTACCACATGGGGAGGAATCTCTTCTTTTCCTTTAAGGCAGAGTCCATCATCTGTGTCAAGTTTTCCATCATGGACTTGAACATATACAATCTCCTTTCCCTAAAGCATCTCAAGGAACGTCTCAACCTTGATCCGGGCCTTTTCAACATCCGACCAGTCGTAATCATTCTCCAGCACGAGACACCTGGTGCCTGCTGCAGCCACAGCCTCCTGGGCAGTGGGCACATTATAGGTGTGGTTGTCGCAGAACTTCACGTTGGTCACGACCACGCCGTCCGCCTTGGTTGCATCTATGGTCTGTTCCAGATGATTGACCTGATCGGCAATGCCCATCATCCGAGCGCACTGAGGCTTCATCAGGTAGCGCCGTGCAAGGGCTTCAAGAGGGTTCGAAGTATCGTCTTCCACCTGCAGCTCGTAATGCCTCCTGCCGAAACAGGTATCAAAACAGGTGACTGCCCCGCCGGCAGCCTCGATCATGGATACCAGATCAGGATTGTTCAGGATGTTGCCGGTGACGAGGATCTTCTTACCATTGCTTGCGGAAGTCTTTCTGGTATCTGATTGTACAAGGACGGAAACCTTTTCCCTGAGGGTTGGCGGATGAGGAACAGATGCCTCCTGGATGAGCGAGAAGACATCCGATCCCCGGACTGCGCCTTCGGAGTTTTTCTGCTTATCGAACAGGTCCATATAGACAGCGCGGACTTCATTGACATGCCTGACGGCCTTGTTCAGGCCCTCAGCAAATTCCGGATTCCCGCCCGGCAATCTAGAAAGATCCATTCCGAGCCGGTTCAGTTCCGATGCAAAGAAAACCGAAGCATGCCGGACCTGTTTCTTGGGAATGTCCATGAACAGGGCTTTCGGACTTTCCACATACGCATTCCAGAGGTCAAAGAGCTTCCGCATGGCGTCGCAGGAGTTTGCCAAGATAACCGCATTCATATGTGAAAATGCTCCCTGTGTTGCATCCGCGAGAATGCTCTTCACATAGCAGCATATGTTGGGATGGGTGTATCCCTGTGCGACTGCACATTTTCCTCCCGGAATGATCCTCTCCGGTTTGAACCCGGATGCAATGATGATCTCCGTCGGCACATAACAACATGCATAGCCGACAGTATTCGGTACAGTTTCTAACATATCGACCTCCATGCAGCGGATGGTATGGTCAATATGCTTCGAGGCCGTTGCCCTGTCGCCTCATAATAGGAACTTGAGACCTGATGA
>CAYMDG010000205.1:0-3310 GCA_964388905.1 uncultured Bacteriovoracaceae bacterium | reverse complement strand
AGGGGGGTGCCTTGACATGCATAAGCATGAAGAACCCAATGGGAGCTCTGAGGGATTTGACCCGTCCGAAGGGCAAACATCTTCCTATTATGACTGGGAGAAGTTGTACTTTCTCGAAGAGTTTGAGCTGTCCCTGCGCGCTACCAGTATTATAAAACGTTCTCGAGAGCTGCAAGGCCTTAAGGTCTCTCCCCAGCTAAGGCAGGTCCGACCTTCCAAAAGACCGCAGTCCCATATGCCCCTATCCATTGATTCAAAAGCATTGGAGGCCCGGATCACCGATAAGCTCGAAGGTGAGCGGGTATACCTCCATGAAGCGATCTCTCTTGCCATATTCGCCCATGAGCTGGATCTGGAGCCCCATAATCTTTCACGTTTCCTGAACATGCACCTACAGACCACCTTCACTCGGCTCATCAACTCCTACCGAGTCAATGCGGCAAAAACCCTCCTGACCAGCCACCCCGGTGATACGATCCTGGCTGTCGCCTTCTCTTCAGGGTTCAATTCAAAAGCGAGCTTTAACAGAATCTTCAAGAGATCAACCGGCATGACCCCCTCGGAATACCGGCTGAAGATGAAGGGGAGCAATGTCAGGTCTTATCCGGTTGCCCATGATCAACAGCCCTAAAACCAGTCTAGTAATTCAAAATGAAGAGTCCGTGACGAAAGGATTAGCCTTGGGGGGGTCTGGGGGTCAATTGTGGTCCTCTCTTCGAGTCCTGCCGAAACAACCAAAATAAAAAGGGCCCCTGCTGTGCACGGGCCCTTTTTTTATATTGGCTCCTCGGGTAAGATTCGAACTTACGACCTAGTGGTTAACAGCCACTTGCTCTACCGATTGAGCTACCGAGGAATGGTCAATGGACTGAATTGATAGCCGTGATTTCATTGCTTGTCAAGTAAGAATGCCACAATGCCTAATCGTCCTGGATATCTTGCATAGGCAGGATAATACAAGGTTACTTGGTTGACGGCCCCGGACTGTCATTTTAAAAAAAGCCTGCTGCTCATTAATAATAGGTGAGCAGGCTTTCGTATTGCTCCACGGTCCCTGAATACACCTCGCGCATGCGTGACATGAGCTCTCGGGTAATAGGGCCGGGGCAGGTGAGTTTGTAGTCTTCTATCTGTTTGATGGGCTGAACCTGTCTCAAGGTGCCTGAGAAAAAGGCCTCATCATACTCGCACAGGTCCTGGGGGAGGATGTGTGTCTCTTTGACCGTGTGTCCCATGTCTTTCAGTACATCCATAACAACCTTTCTGGTGATGCCGGGAAGGACGTTCTCCTTGGTGGGGGTTTCCACGCACCCTCCCTTGGCAAGGAAGATGTTGGAGGTCGGTCCTTCTGCCACGAACCCGTTGGTGTCGAGCATCAGGGCTTCGTCGAACCCCTTCCTGCGCACCTCGGTGCCGGCCAGGTATCCGTTCACATAGTTGCCTATCACCTTGGCATGGACGGCTGCGGTCTGCGGATGGAGCTTTCGGTACTGGGATATGCCCACCAACCGCGGCGCGCTGAAGCTGTCAGGGTCCGAACCCAGCGAACTGTAGTCGAGGCAGAAAATTGCTGCCGATACCTTCTCCGGCGGTTTGGGCCCAAGGTCAGTGTCTGAGTAGTAGGCATAGAACTTGGCTATGCCGTTCCTGACCGAGTTGGCGCGTGCCGTGGCGATGATGGCGTTCTTGATGTCTTCATGGCTGAAGGGGATGCTCATATAGGTCCTCTCGGCGCTGGAAAAGAACCTTTTCACATGCTCGTCGAGGCAGATGAGCGCGGGGCCTTTTTTTGCCTGAACAACAGCCATAACATCGAATATGGCCGAAGCCCTGCTGAAGCTCTGTGAAAGGGGGGAGACGTGCACCTCCATCCAGTCCACGAGTTTGCCATCCAGCCATGCCATGATCTGTTTTGACATAGTGAATATCCCTATATGGGCTTATGCGTAGTGTCAAGAGAGCATACGCTGCCGGCTTGACAAAACAAGCCGTATGAAATAGTAGCATGATCTACTGTTATGGATAAGGTAAAGAGTATTTACGACATAAAGCTCATCCCCGATACCATCGGGGAGGCGGGCATAGAAAAGGACTTCAGGGTTGAGCCCGGGGTCATGACGGAGATCCTTGCAGATAAGGACCTCCGGGTTGCCGAGCCTTTCCAGATCCATTATGAAGGGGTCAGGCATCAAGAGAATATCCATGTGAGGGTGGATATCAAAGGTGTCATCAGAACAACCTGTTCCCGCTGTCTTTGCCCCATGACGCATACCGTAGACCTTAACCTGGACAGCGACTACATGCCTGCCCCTCCCGAGATGTCGGATGAACACCTGGAGGCCGAGCGGCTGAGCGAGGAAACGGGCTATTTCCGCAGGGAGATAAAGCTTGGGGAGTACATCATTTCCGAGCTTGTATTGTCTTTGCCCTTCATCTACATCTGTTCTGAGAGTTGCAAGGGCCTGTGCCAGCAATGTGGTGCAAACCTCAATGACAACCTATGTGCTTGCGTGCAAAGCACGGATCCCAGGTTGCAGGTATTATCAAAACTTAAGAATAAACTTTAAGAGATAGGAGTCAGCAATGCCATTACCAAAGAGAAGACACTCGAGCACCAGGAGAGACAAGCGCAGGGCAAATGATGCCATCACCCTTCCTGCAGCTTCCTTTTGTTCGAACTGCAATGAGCCGAAAGCGCCGCACAGGATCTGTCCCAGCTGCGGATACTACAATGGCAGAGAGGTAATAAAGAACACCAAAGCCGAGTGATGCCGTATTGCCTGATCTTTCCGGGCCAAGGGAGCCAATTCCCCGGCATGTCCAAAGGCCTCACTCTCGATTCGGAAGTTGATGAGAGTCTTCGTGCGCTCATGGACAATGGCCCGGATGATGATCTGGGGCAGTCAGGAAATGCCCAGCCGGCAGTAGTATCCGTAAGTGTGGCCCTGTGGGAAAGATCGGGTTGGAAAGAACCTGCTGCGGTCATGGGCCACAGCCTCGGCGAATATACCGCGCTTGTCGCTTCACACTCCTTGCCGGCACGCAGGGCCATTGAGCTTGTAAAGAAAAGGGCCGCATTCATGGAGGCCTCCCGCCCGAGAGGAACCGGGGGTATGGCTGCAGTGATCGGAATGTCCGAACGTGAGGTTGAAGAGGCTATTGCCGATATCAGCGAACTCTGGATCGCCAACCTCAACGGTGCCTCGCAGGTGGTTATTTCCGGCAGCGTCCAGTCCATTCATACGGCAATACCGCTGCTCAAAGGTAAAGGCGCCAGGCGGGTGGTGCCGCTTAAGGTCTCTGTGGCATC
>CAYMDG010000204.1:0-5802 GCA_964388905.1 uncultured Bacteriovoracaceae bacterium | reverse complement strand
GGCTGACTCCTTGGGAAGATCTGAGGATGTTCTCCATAAGCCAGATAAATGCAATGGCGCCGACCATGAGAAGAAAAGACTGGATACGGCCAAGCCAGTCGATGACAACTACATTGTCGAGGTGGATATAACCATAGGCTTCCGGGTAGGTTAAAAGTGTTAATCCGTAGAGGGTGCAGACCAGGATCAAGCCGCGGCGTGTCCAGTGAACGATTTGAATATTTCTCGATATGTTCCTCTCCATGGAAATAACCGAAATGATAAAAAAGCTGATGGATGCTAACTCGAAGAGCGATGCTGCTTGGAGTGCCGATAAGGTCTCTCTGAGATAATATATGAGGTAACTGATCTCCGTGGCTGCAATGGCAAGCAGCCCGCATGCAATGGACCTCCCATGCGAGGCCCCGCTACGGGACAGTATGATCATCCCTCCCAGCAGGCTCACGAATGCGGTTATTCCATAAAAAAACAGAATCATAATCTACCTGTATCATCGTCAATTCGAACAGGGATCTGAAACACTGTCGAAAAATTTAACAGGCTTGTACTCTTGTGGCAAGACCAATGTGGGTATATATAAAAAATCTTAATATCAATAAGTTAACTATAATATATGATCAAGTTATCCTAAATGATACATACTTCTCTTGCGATATCTGCAGGGTGTAACGACAAATCGTGTCGAGAAATTTTACACAAAAGATAAGCAAGGCCCAGGTAAAATTAATAACATGTTTATATAATTAGATAATTAAGAATGGCATTCAAATTGCTAGATCTAAAAATATAATAAGAAAGTGATTGATCAAACAAGGAGAACTTCATGAAAAAAATCATTTGCTTCATATTTTGCCTAACCGTAGCAACAATCTTCTTCGCCTCTTCCGCCAATGCCATTCCATTAGGGACAAATATAACCGTCAATGACCAAGTGAATGGGTCAACCAGCTGGTATGGAAGTGCTGCTAACACAAGCGTGGCCAGGGAAGACAATGAGGTTGAGACCAACTGTCTGACAGGTCAGGCATGGGACATGGAGGCCTTCTTCCTTGAAGGTTATACCCTCAGCATGGTGAGTGGTTTCGACTTGATTAATGGAAATGGGGGATTTGCTTCAGGTGACGTATTCATCGACATTGATGGAAATGCCGTATACGGTACTAATAATGCAGGAAGCAATAGCAATATGAATGGAAATGCTATTGTGTCGAACACATTCGGCTACGATTATGCGCTTGACCTCGTTTTCGAACAAGGTGGCAGCTACTATTATGATGTATATGCCCTTGAGGGCAGTTCCACGGTCAAGGTGTACTATGCCCAGAATGACGAGTCTAATCCATGGTCTTATAATGATGGCGGTACATGGTTAGGTAGCAGCGGAATCACATACTCATCAAATCTAACAGATGCCCAGGTCGGCAATGGTCTTCAGGGCGGCTTACACAATGTTGCTCAGTTTGATCTGAGCTTCCTCAAATTTGATCAGGAGTTTATGGGCAATTTCACCACTCATTTCACTATGGGGTGCGGCAATGACAACCTCATGGGTAAGGGCACAGCCCCGGTCCCCGAGCCTGCCACCCTTCTCCTCTTGGGCAGCGGTCTGCTTGGACTGGCCGGTTTCCGCAAGAAGAGCAAGTAACAACTGACCTCTTACCAAATTAACATAAAGACATATTAGCCCGGCAGCCCTCAAGCTGCCGGGTTTTTTATACCCGGGCTTATTCCGCTATCGTTTTCCGGGAATCAAACCATTATTGATTCGCCCTTGATATATACCGTCCCCTGGAAGAGAGCCAGAACCTCATCCGTACTGTCTGTTACCTGCACAGAGTAGGTGGCGAGCTTCCTGTTTCTGGAAACTTCCCTTGCCTCTGCATAGAGTGCGTCGGTCTTTCCGGCTTTAATAAAGGATATGGTGGTGTTTATGGCCACAGCAGATTTACCCCTGGTATGAGCAGCAGCGGCAAAGGCCATGTCCGCCAGGGTGAATACGATGCCTCCATGGGCTATGCCCAGGCTGTTCAGGTGCTGTTTGTCCAGGGTTAGTCTTGTCCTGGCAAAACCCGGCCCGGCTTCTATGAGCTCTATGCCGCATAGCTCAGCAAAGGCATCTTTTGTGAAATACTTTTTAAGCTGTTCAAGGTCAACATGGGTTTCATGCATAGATATGATCCTTATTTATCATGGTGTCAGGGATTCTTTTTCCGCCAGGCCCCTGATGCGCCCGGGATGGGTGTACACGCAGAAACGGTCTTCCTTGACCCTGCATACGAGCGTAAGCCCCGACGCCTCTGCAATCCGGATGCCTTCATCCGTGGTGGCTGCCTTGCTGACGATAATGGGTATCCCTGCATTCACGGCCTTGGACACCATGCCTGCGGGCTGCCTGCCCGTGCATCCCAGGACGCACATGGACAGATCGATTTTATTCAGGATGCAATATCCGATCACCTTGTCTACGGTATTATGTCTTCCCACATCAGAACTCTTTGCAACGAGTTCTTTTCCGGAAAAGAGTACCGAACAGTGCGCCCCGCCGGTTTTTTCCCAGAGTTCGGAGACGATCTCGGCAATGACCATGAAGATGTCTTCACGGTCGATCATAAGGTTCGAGGTTATCTTAGCATATTTTTTTCTGAATGAAAGTCCCCCGCTTGAACCTGTCACGATCTCTTCGGCGTAGTCGGTGTGTCCGGCATAGACCTTCACCTGGTCTCCATCAACCACTACATTTTCGACATATTCGGCCAGTCCCTCGCTTATGACAAATCCTGCACCGAGTTCTTTCAGCTGGGAGGGGCTGGCTACGATATTCCCGATTGGCGTATCGTTTAAATATAAATGGAAAACCTTCTCCGCACAGACCCATTCCGAATGTTTCACGATATGGCCACGGTGAAGGCACAAGCAATCATGGGCGCTTAATAAGGTTTCGATTGGCTCGCTTTTCATGAGCTTTTCTCCCTGACCACCAGTTCATACAGTGCAATAGTCGCTGCCTGGGAGACGTTCAGGGAGTTAAAGTCACCCCTCATGGGGATCTTCACCGCAAGGTCCAGCTCCGAGGTCATGACAGGCCTGATGCCGCTGTCTTCACCTCCGAGGACAAGCCCCAGTTTATCAAACACAGGGGTGCGGCTTATATCTTCGGGCGCGTCGGCCTCCAGCCCAACAAGCCAGAAACCGTTCTTTTTCAGATCCTGTGCCGCAGCCCTGAGGTTTTTCACGCGGGCAATTTTAACATATTCTGTAGCACCCGATGAAGCCTTCACAACAGCCGGCGTAATCGGTGCAGATCTATGTTCCGGGATGATGACCCCTGCCTTTGCAAGCGCATGGGCAGTACGGATGATCGAACCAAGGTTCTGGGGGTCTTCCACGCTGTCCAGGAGAATAACACATTTCAAGGAATAGAGGTCCTTCAGATCGGCATATCGGTAGGCCGAAACCTTAGCTGCGATACCCTGGTGATGATTCGTTGCAGTTATCTTATCCAGGTCATGTTTCTGGACAACCCTTACAGGCATCCCCCTGGATACCTCCAGTAAATCATCATAATGCTGAGGCAGTACGAGGATCTCGTTAAACGACCTTTTCCCTGCGTGAAGGGATTCCAGGATAGCGTTTTTACCATAGATGACCTCTGTTCCGCCATTGCTTATCGAAGCAACACGCCTTCCGTGACCACGTTTTAGGGACGGGGATTTGCTCTTCATAAGACCCAGCTTACCACATATTCGGTTGAAGGGGGCACAGGGGAGATTCCTGGGTCCTGAATATGCCATGAACCTTCAAGACCCAGTTCAAGGGCGGTGCGCTCGAAATGGAACATGGCGATACCCATGTCGATCCTCTGGAGGTCTACATCTCTGAATAGGACCCCATATCCGAAGGTCCTTGAAAGGTATAGGTGGAAACCCTTCTCATCCATCAAGATCCGCCATGGTTGACGGTTTGATGCAGAAGGTGCAAGACGAACCATTTCGAGCGGTAGTGCAAAGGGGCCGGCTGCATCTTCACCTAAAGATGAAGAAAATGATTCTTTGAAGAAGAGAGACGTCCATTGTTTCCTGGCACGTGACCCGGCGGTGAACACGAACAAGGTATCTATAAGGCTGCGGTTATCCGCAATGATACCCACAGGGCTTATGGTCGGGATAATCTGACCCTTTTGGGATTGAGCCATGTCTGAGAATAATGTCCTGCTGAAAGTCCCTCCCATCCAGCAGGTGCCAAGCCCCAGGGATGTAATGTAGAGGATTGCTGCCTCGTAAAGATAGCCATAATCCTCGAACCCCTTGTCGGATGGTTTCAAGACACCAACAAGGAAGCTTGACGCCCCCGTAACAACCCCATAGGTGCCTCTCACCCTTCCGAAGCCTTGCCCCGGTGCATCGGCAAGGATGAATCTCACCTCTGAGCCGAATGGGGGTTTTCCGATCCCGGAAATGAAGGCGCGGATAGACTCCTTATTATCTTTTCCCACTGGCTCTTCCCGGTAGCTCCTCCATGATCGCCTGATCCTGATGAGGTCGGTAATGGGTTTATTGTATGAGATCATATCCCCTCCTTTATCATGCACTATGCCATATTATTGAAGAGCTGGGTAATCCGAATACCCCTTTGGTCCGGGGGTGTAATACGTATGCAGATCAGGTTCCGCCAAGGGGGCGCCACGGCGGATACGTTCCACCAGATCAGGATTTGATATGAAGTATTTGCCGAAAGACACGGCATCAGCCAGGCCTTCTTGAATAACCCGGCTACCGTTGTCTGGATTGAAGCCACAATTGATGATAAGGGTCCCCTTGTAGCGCGGCCTGAAATGTTTTGCGATCTCTTTCTCCGCATAGGGCACGTTGTCCACAGGCACCATAGGTTCTACAAGATGGGCATATGCGAGGCCGGGGTAGTCATTCAGCCGCTCGATGATATACTCAAAGGTTGGGATGGTATCTTTGTCAATGGTGATGCCGAAGAAGCCGTGTGCTGAGGGGTTCAGCCTGATACCTGTCTTTTCAAAGCCGATTGTCCTCCCAACGGCATCAAGGGTCTCAAAGAAAAAGCGGGTCTTGTTTTCATGAGTGCCGCCGTATTCGTCGGTTCGGACATTTGAGCAGTTAGTGAAAAACTGGTGGAAGAGATACCCATTGGCCGAGTGAATCTCAACGCCGTCAAAACCTGCGGCTATGGCATTTTCTGCAGCATTCTTGAAGTCCATGGTGATGGCATGGATCTCCTGAACCGAAAGTGCATGGGGCGAAACGGTTTCCTTGAAGCCCTGGGGTGTATAGGACTTGTCATTGGGGTTTATGGCAGACGGTGCTACGGGCAACTCGCCATGGTGGAAGTCCGGGTGTGACATGCGGCCGCAGTGCCAGAGCTGGATGAAGATATGCCCTCCTTTGTCATGCACTGCCTTGGTCACGAGCCTCCATCCTTCAATCTGGGCTTTGCTGTAAATCCCCGGGGTATTGATATAGCCCACAGCCTGCCTTGACACCTGGGATCCTTCGGTAATCAAAAGACCAGCTGAGGCACGTTGTTCATAGTATTGCGCATGGAGTTCTGTCGGTGCGTTCTCAGGGTTGTCCGCGCGGCTGCGTGTCATGGGGGCCATGAATATGCGGTTCGCCAGTTCGTACGGACCGATTGTGATTGGTTTCAATAGGGCATTATCTGACATTTTTACCTCCTTCAATTTTATACACCTCATTAGAATAGGTCTAAGAAAATATATTTCAAGCTGTTATGTACATGAGATATTTCCTAAAACCCAGAGTATGCATTTAAGAA
>CAYMDG010000203.1:1617-5802 GCA_964388905.1 uncultured Bacteriovoracaceae bacterium | reverse complement strand
GGACCGGGAAAATTAGCATTCTCCTAAGGCTGCAAGATGACTTATTTTAACGGATTAAGTTTTTACACATCCTAAATGCAAAATCTGGGATGATACTGGAAACTTTTCAAGTTACAGCATTAAGCCCTTGAAACCATGATTCTTGTATGGTAATGGGCTCAACCAGCACACACGCCCGGTAGCATGACAAGGTCTGAGGTGTCCTTTTAAAACAAGGATCAGCCTTGCAGGGCGGAGGAAAAACCAAGGAGGTAGTACATGTCAGTCGTCACCATGAAACAGCTTCTCGAGGCAGGGGTCCATTTCGGTCATCAGACACCGAGGTGGAATCCAAAGATGAAACCCTACATTTTCGGTTCACGTAACGGCATCCACATCATTGATCTCCAGAAGACAGAAAAGCTCTTCGAAAAGGCATGCGATGTCATCCGTGAAACGGCAGCCAACGGCGGCAAGGTCTTGTTCGTAGGCACCAAGAAGCAGGCACAGGATGCCATCGAGGAAGAATCCCAGAGGGTAGGGGCTTTTTATGTGAATTACCGCTGGCTCGGCGGCACACTCACGAATTTCTCCACTATCAAGAAGAGCGTGGACAAGCTCAAGTGGCTTGAATCCATTATCGACAACAGCAACATCGAGAACTATCCCAAAAAGGAACAGATAATGATGAAGCGCCACAAGATGAAGCTCGAGCGCTCGCTCCATGGGATAAAGGATTTGGGTGGTCTCCCTGATGTCCTGTACATCGTTGACCCGGCTCGTGAGTATATAGCGGTCCGGGAGGCCAAGAAACTGAAGATACCTATAGTTGCCATTGTTGATACCAACTGCGATCCCACGCTCATTGACTATGTCATTCCCGGTAATGACGATGCCATAAGGGCTATCAGGCTGTTTACATCCAAGATAGCAGATGCGGTTGATCAGGGCAGCCAGATCTGGCAGGAAAAGCTGGCCACAGAGTTAAAAGAGGCCACTGCCGATGACAAGGGCCTGACCAAACAGAGGTCCGCTGCACCAGAGGTTATGGGAAAGGGGCTTGAGCATGAGATTGAGATCATCGTTAAAGACAGCAGGCCGGCAAAGGGCAAGGACGCTGCGGTAACAGCTGAGTCCGATAACCCTGCCGACGAAGAAGAATCAGCATAGAAAAGTTGTTGGAGGTATAGAGTGCAGATAACATCGGATGTTGTAAAAAAACTCAGAGACAAGACAGGCGTCGGCATGATGGACTGCAAGAAAGCCCTTGAAGAGACGAATGGGGACTTTGAAAAGGCAGTTGAGGTCCTCAGGAAGAAAGGCATTGATGTTGCCAACAAGCGTTCCGGCAGAACGGCCAGCCAGGGAACAATAGCCTCATATATCCATATGGGCGGCAAGATCGGCGTGCTCATTGAGGTGAACTGCGAGAGCGATTTTGTTGCAAAGTCGGAAAACTTCAACAACTTCGTCAAAGACGTTTCCATGCAGATCGCGGCTGCAAACCCTGAGTGGGTAACAAGAGAAGAGGTGCCCCAAGAGGTTCTTGATAAAGAAAAAGAAATCCTCAAAGATCAGGCACTCAAGACCGGCAAGCCCGAGAATGTAATAGATAAGATCGTTGAAGGAAAGCTCACCAAATTTTATTCCGAGCGTTGTCTTATTGATCAGCCTTTTGTGAAAGATCAGGACAGGACCGTTAAGCAGCTCTTGGAAGAATTGATGGCAAAAACCGGAGAGAAGTGCCTGGTAAGACGATTCGTTCGGTATCAGGTGGGTGAAGATATCTAGATGGTTCCATTGCATTATAAAAGAATACTGCTCAAGATAAGCGGAGAAGCCCTCGCCGGAGGTAAGGGCTTCGGCATTGACGATGCGACGTTAAAAGGTTTTGTTGCATTGGTGAATGCAGCCATTGATGCCGGGGCCCAGGTCGGTCTTGTTATCGGCGGGGGAAATATCTTCAGGGGGATCAGCGCCACGTCCGTTATCGACCGGGTCAGCGCCGATCACATGGGCATGCTCGCTACCATGATCAATGCCCTGGCCTTCAAGAGTGCACTTGTTGCCCATGGGATCCAGTGCAAGATCATGAGCGCCGTCCCCTTACCTTCCATGACTGAACCTGTCGTAAGCGAGAAGGCAATGCATCATCTTGAGAAGGGAAGGGTTGTAATCTTTGCAGGCGGAACCGGCAGTCCGTTTTTTACCACCGATACCACTGCCGCATTGAGGGCCCTTGAGATCAGGGCTGATGTGCTCATAAAGGCCACGAAGGTAAACGGCATTTATGACAAAGATCCCATGAAACATAAGGATGCACAGTTTTTCCCCGAGCTTGACTTTGATAAGGTTCTTAAGATGAAGCTTGGTGTCATGGATGCAGCTGCAATTTCCCTGTGCCGTGAAAACGGACTTGAAGTTAGGGTGATCAATATTTTCGAGCATGAGAGCTTGGCAAGGCTCCTTAAAGGAGAGGAGATCGGATCAGTCGTCAGAGTGAGGAGGGAGAATTAATGGTTGATGACATCATCAATGACATGAAGCGCGGAATGAACAAGACCGTAGATTCCATGAAGGGTTCACTTCAGAAGGTTCGCACAGGCCGGGCTTCCATCGGTATCTTGGACGGGATCATGGTGGATTACTACGGCACTCCTACACCCATGAATCAACTGGCAACCATGGCTGTGCCGGAGGCGAGACTCATCACCATACAACCCTGGGATAAAGGTGCACTGGCACCCATCGAAAAGGCAATAATGAAATCCGAACTCGGTCTTACCCCGAACAACGACGGTAAGATCATCCGTGTCCCCATTCCCCCTCTGAACGAAGAGAGGAGAAGGGATCTTGTTAAAATGATCAAGAAAACTGCCGAAGAATTTCGCGTAGAGGCTCGTAACCATCGTCGTGATGCCAATGCACTGTTAAAAGACCTTGAGAAGGAAAAAGAAATCAACAAAGACGAGCTCAAGGTTGCCCAGGACAAGGTGCAGGACCTTACCGACAACTGCATCAAACTGCTTGATGAACAGCTTGCCATAAAAGAAAAAGAGATTATGGAAGTCTGATGATCATACATACAGGCACAGTATTCTTAAAGCATCAGACAGGCGTTGAGCCTGGTATGGTTTCATACGAAGATATCTCGACTGGAAAGAACGAGGAGGTGCATCTGTGATTCGCGCAAAAGAGGAAAAGGTTTCTTCACGATTTATGATGTACTTTAAACCAACAAACTTGAGTGAGCTCAGGGTCATCTCGCGGATGCTGAACATTGCCATGGTTGATTTTGTAGGTGCTGCCATGGATGCTTATATCTTCAAGAAAGAAGGCGAGTTGGATGGGAAAGTGCCGTTGCGTCAGAAAAGAAGATACGTAGGCCCAAGGAACGATACATCCGAGAAGCGGATTCGTTATGTCATGCGCCTGGACAAGAACCTGGTGGAGAAGCTCAGAGACATTGCGTCTTTTGACAACCGCAGGTTTACCCATGTCTGCGATGATGCCGTTGCCAACTTTATCCAGTTCACTAAGCAGGCCAAGAATTTCAAGAATATCTGGACAGCTAGGTCTGATGTCGAGGCAGTCAGAGGAAGGAAGAGCGTCAAATCCAATGAGGAGATAGCAGGCCTCTTGAATGGGTATAAGAATAAGGTTCCATCAGTAGGCTGACACAAGAGTGGATTTGAAGCGAAGGAGGGGCTCTTGATAGGTTCTGGTCCCTCAGAGTCCCGGCAAAAGGGCATTTTTTCAAACCTGTCCGTGTGTATTCGTCCTGCCGGGGGACACAGAGATATTAACGGATGGTACAGGGCATCATTTAGTGGAAGTGTTGTCTGTATTGTCCTGTATACCGCTTTCGGGTATGTCTTTGTCAGGGCGCATGCCGTTGGCATAGCAGCCGAGATGGCCCAATTGACCCGTTTCGGTATGACAGCGCTCATCAATCCGCATGATGTCCATCTGAGCGCGCTTACCCACCAGCTTGCCAGTGCCCTTTTTTTCGGAATGACCCTTGGTCCCCTCAATGCCCTTGTGTGCATGGCTCTCACCTTTCCTGCATGGTTCTCAGGCCGTTTTGCACGGCAGGATCTCTTTGCCCTTGCCGGGGGGGTCCTAGTATGCACATTCTTCACCTTCAGTACGGACATGCCCTGGGTATCTATCTGTTTCGGCCTTCTTTGCCCCTTGACCTTCACC
>CAYMDG010000203.1:0-1517 GCA_964388905.1 uncultured Bacteriovoracaceae bacterium | reverse complement strand
GGCGGTATCGGCTTCTTCTTTTTTTCCGGACCCTTGATCGTCATTACCGCACTCATCCTGTCATGGCTTGCACTTGCACTGGATATGGTTTTCGCCAGGAGCAGGTTAATCGCTTTCATACTTGTTATTGCTTATCTTTCGCTCTTTATGCCCTTGTTCCATGGGGCATATCTTCTGGCACAGATCAAGTCCCATCCGGACAGGATATCAGACTACAGCGCCTCCCCTGTGGAGAGGATGCGCTATGCCGCTGTAGCCACATATCCGGGGGCCTTGTCCAGGGAAGACCTTGTGCGGTTGATGCAGGACCCAAGCGCCCGTGTGCGGGTGAATGCCGTGATTGAGGCAGGGGATCGTATGGACATGACCCTTGTGCCTGCCATTGACGCTCGGTTGAAAGACCCTAAAATGAATGTTCGGACCAAGGCATGCTGGGCACTTGGCAAGATACAATCAGATGAGGCGCTGAACCTTCTGGACAAGGCTGTACATGAAGATCCTTCTTGGTATGTTCGGGATTATGCCTATGCCTCAATAGGCCGGATCAGACCCGAGACCAAGGTGATATCCCTTAAGTAGTAGCGAATATGCCTGTCGTCCTTGAGATAACATGGAATCTGTGTTAGGCATTCTATCGTTGAAAACAAATAATCTGGGCAAACCAGGCGATCGGGGCAGCTTATGATTCAGATAAAAGACAAACCGCCGGCCAAGAAAAAAGAAAAGGGAAAAGAGAATCCAAAAGAGAGGCTTGCCCTCATCAGGCATACCATAATGGTCATGAGCGGCAAGGGCGGTGTGGGCAAATCCACTGTGGCTGCAAACCTGGCGGCGGGCCTGGCGCGGCAGGGACATGCCGTAGGTGTCCTTGACGGCGACATCCATGGTCCTGATATCCCGAAGATCCTGGGCATTGAGGACTGCTCTATTAAGGGAGATGAAGAAGGGTATATGATCCCTGTGGCTGTTTACAAAAATCTCATGGCAGTCTCCGTGGGGAACCTTCTGGAAAATAAGGACCAGCCCATTATCTGGCGCGGTCCCATGAAGCATTCGGTGATGAAGCATTTTATCAATGATGTAAAATGGGGTGAGCTTGATTTCCTCATCGTCGACCTCCCTCCCGGCACAGGGGACGAGCCGCTTTCTATTGCACAGCTCATAAGGCAGGCCCATGCAGACCAATCGCCCTGGGCCGTCATCGTCACGACACCGCAGGATGTTGCCCTGCTGGATTCTCGCAAGAGCGTTGAGTTCGCAAAGGCATTAAATCTGAACATGCTTGGCATTATCGAGAATATGAGCACCTTTTCCTGTCCTCATTGCGGACATGCCATTGATCTTTT
This sequence comes from uncultured Bacteriovoracaceae bacterium, assembly GCA_964388905.1. Lineage (GTDB taxonomy): Bacteria > Desulfobacterota > Desulfomonilia > UBA1062 > UBA1062 > MWEI01. The sequence continues at coordinate 171 of CAYMDG010000203.1, read as the reverse complement.
CAAGGCAGGAGGGGGTGAACATGCCGCCCATGATCTTGAAGTACCTTTTCTGGGTGCCATACCCATTGACCCGGCTGTCGTGCGGGACACCGACAGCGGCAGGCCATTCATGCTCTACAACATGAGCTGTACTGCAGGCATGGCATTTCAGCGAATCGTAGAAAAGATACT
>CAYMDG010000202.1:0-5844 GCA_964388905.1 uncultured Bacteriovoracaceae bacterium | reverse complement strand
ATTCTTGTCATCGATGATGAGCAGGTAATCGCGAATATGGAAAAAGAGATGTTGAATATTCTGGGATATAAAGTAGTTGCCACAACAAACAGTATAGAGGCCCTAAAACTCTTTCAGAAAACCCCTGATGACTTTGATCTGGTGATTACCGATATTACCATGCCGGGCATGGCCGGAGACAGATTAGCCCAAAAAATCCTTGAGCTCCGTAGAGATATCCCGATTATCATGTGCACCGGATACAATAAATCCGTCACCGAGGAAAAGGCCTTAGGTATCGGTATACGTGATTATATCCTGAAGCCCTTCAGAATAAGTTTGCTGGCTGAAACCGTACGGAAAGTACTCGATAAAGGATAGCCTCAAGGGAGAAACCGCTTGTGAGGTCCGGATTAGACTATCACTCAGAGGGTTTAACACCCTGTTCCTTGATCCATGCAAGGACCTTGTCCTGTATGAGGTCCCTGACCCGGCGGAATTTTGTGAGCCTTTCTTCATCAGATCCCACTAAGGCTGCAGGGTCTTCGAAATCCCAGTGAAGCCTCTGCCCTATCCCGGGAAACACAGCGGGGCATTTTGCGTCGGCATGGCCGCACACCGTGACAAGGTATCCGAACAGGACCCTGCCCATGTATTCACTCAAGGGTTTTGATCGGTGTGTGCTCATGTCAATACCGACCTCTTCCATCGCCTTTACGGTCAGGGGGTGTATGCCCTTGGGCTCGAGACCTGCACTGTAGGCCTCAAAAGCATGCGATGCGTATTTATGTAAAAATGCCTCTGCCATCTGGCTCCGTGCCGAGTTCCCAGTGCAGAGAAAGAGGACTCTGGGTTTTTCCATGAATGCACCTCCGGACAAATGATAGTTCTCAATTCACCATACAAGAAAATTGTTAATTTTTCATGAAGACACACTTAACGATAAATTCATCCTTTGTTCATTTGAAATTCATAATCAGGGCGTACTGTGCTGGTAATATAAAATGGAGAAAAAGGATGAAAGAGAATTCCAACAACCTTTGTGTAATGAGAACAGTATCAATTTACGCCTCTAAGATAATCCTCATTTTCCGCACGAGGAACACCTATGGCTACAATTCTCTTTGTAAAAGAATTTTTCAACTTTTCACAAGAAGCAGGAGACAGCAAGGGTTGAGGATTTCAAAGACCAGTCTGCAGTACTAGATTGCTGGTCTTCTTTAAACAAGAAGAATGGCATGAACAGGAGCTATTATGAAAATAAAGACAACAACAAGCTGGATGCGCGATCTGGCATTCCACTATGAATCAATGCGCAATGCTTACCCGGAAGACCGTCTTCTGATTGTATTTGATATTGATGGAACCATCCTGGACACCCGATATATGATTGTTTCCATCCTCCATGCCTATGACAGAGAGCATGGGACGAGACATTTCAGGTTTCTAGGCGCTGATGATATCCATATTCACGAAAACGAGATAGAGGATCTCTTGAATGATCTTGGAATACCGGAGCCGGACAAGACGAACATCATAGAATGGTACATACTCAACTTTTGGTCCCCTGATGCCATACTCCAGTCACACCGCCCTTTCGATGGGGTTTTGGATGTGATTAGGTGGTTTCAGCTTCAACCCGGCACCTCTATCGGCCTTAACACAGGCAGATCAGAACATATGCGTTATGAAACCCTTCGAGTCCTCAATACCCTCGGGGCTGAATACCGGGTAGAGTTCACATCCGACCTGCTCCACATGAACATGGGTAACGATATTACCGGATCAAAGGTCCAGGGTCTCCAGGCCTTCAAGGACATGGGTTACCGCCTCGTTGCCATGATAGATAATGAACCGGCAAACCTCAAGGCCATCAATGATACTGACCTTGCCCATGATATCCTCCTCCTGCATGCGGACACCATTTTCAAATCCGCTTCTGCCCATATACCGCTGGGGGCGGTTGCAGGAAGTAGGTACGACATCACCGAGCTCATCAGCAAAAAATGGCTGCCAAAACACACCGAGTTTGTATGGCACGGCGTGGATGATGAATCCATACTCCGCCAGTTCCTTGTCTCCAATGTAAACTGGGCGGAGATGCATGTTCGGTTATATCCTCATGATGATTCAATTATCATCCGCAGAAAGAGCTTCTCTGAAGTTTTAAGGATCCCGGGGGAAACACCAATCAAATTGGAATACTTCCTGTCCATTCTCAAAGATGCAGGCAAAGGGGTAAAGCTAGACATCAAGGAAGACGGGCTTCTTGAAAGGGTGTGCGTTTTACTGAAAGAGCTGGGCTTTGCCGATGAACAGATCTGGATAAACAGGAACATGAACGAACTGAACCTCGGCGGATTCAAAAAAATAATAGATGCCTTTCCTGGATCAATCAAACAGTGCCCGGTGGACTCCCTGGCATACCTGATCATGTCATCTCCAACCGAGGCCAGAAGGTACCTTTCCATGTACTCCCGCTGCGGCATCAACCGGTTCTCAGTTAACTGGAACACAAATGAATGCAGGCGGCTGATCACCCAGATCCAGAACTGGGGATACGATGTCAATATCTACAATGTCCCCGACCTGGAGGCATTCCTGCAGGCCGCCCTCCTGCTCCCCCGGTCCATCACCTCGTATTTCAATTTCCCGAAGTGGTTTTATAAAGGCATTTGGGAAGAAGGCGATAAGAGAAACTTTATGATGCCCAACTCCATAATATGAATGAACTACTCCATAGTAAGCAATGGGTTATCAATAGCATCAGTTAGGAATCGGTTTTTCGCAGCAAACTGCAAGAAATTAAACCCTGCAGAGATCAAATATGTATAAATTTAATTCAGATCTATTGTCTCAACCTGTAATAAAGGATATAAAAAGGATATTGATGCTCATTTTTTAGGTACAGAACCAACTGAGATATAATTGAGGTTTCAATGCATTCTTCATTGATTCTTAACAATTATCCAACATAACACGTAAACTTTGTTGGTTTAAAGCGTCATGGAAGGAAGGGTGATAGTTTATGGGTACCCGTATAGCTGTTGTAGATGACGAACCTGATATCATCCACTTGCTGAGCATACATCTTAAAAAGGCCGGTTTTTCCGTAGATAGTTTCCTCAATGGAACCTCCTTACTTAAGTATCTTGCCGCAAGCATCCCTGACCTTGTCATCCTCGATCTCATGCTGCCTGATCTCGATGGATTCGAGTTATGCAAAATGATGAAAAATGATTCAAGATACTCCTCCATCCCGGTCATCATGCTTACTGCTAAGGGCCAGGAATCTGACAAGGTGACAGGACTCGAGCTCGGCGCCGACGACTACCTGACAAAGCCTTTTTCTCCCCGGGAACTCATTGCACGCGTCAAGGCCGTTCTCAGGAGATCCACCACCTCCAATCACGGAACATTATACATTGGTGGAATAACCATTGATCCTGAAAGATTTGAGGTTATTGTTGAACAGCAACCCGTGACCCTTACCCCTGTTGAGTTCAAGATCCTCCACCTGCTTGCACAGAACCCGGGAAAGGTCTTTTCAAGGGAGCGCATACTCGACCACCTGTGGGGTAACGAAAAGGCGGTGATCGACAGGACTGTGGATGTCCATATCAAGAACCTCAGGGACAAGCTGGGCACTTCAGGCGATCTTGTGAAAAACATCCGGGGCGTGGGGTATAAGGTTCAGGTATGAAGAAATCCATCTTTTTTAAAATGCTTATGGGATACCTGGTGATCATGATCGCCATGGCAATCCTTATTCTCACTTTCACCTATGAAATCGTCAAGTCGCATTATGAGCAAACAACGGAAGATAATTTGAAGAATATCGCCATCCCTCTGCAACAAGTGATAGTACCCTCTCTGAAAGGTAATAATACGGCTGCCCTGAATACCCTTGCAAAACGGTACAGCAGTGAACTCGAACTCAGGGTTACGGTGATTGACACCACAGGAATGGTTCTGGCTGATTCGGAAAAGGACCCGTTAACCCTTGAAAACCACCGGGACAGACCTGAAGTGGTCCAGGCCCTTGCCGGTAAGGTCGGCAAGAGCATCCGTTACAGCACAACGCTCTGGCAGGACCTTCTCTATATGGCCATGCCAGTCGAGGCAGGGGGAAAGATCATCGGTGTGCTCCGACTGAGCACACCACTGACACACATCACCGACCTGCTGAAGACCCTTAGAACAAGGGTGCTCCAACTCACACTCCTGGTGATTGTCATTTCACTCGTCATTGCAGCACTCATCTCTCACCTGTTGTCCACACCCATCCGGGAGCTAAGCAAGGCGGCAAGAAGAGTTGCCTCCGGCGATCTCTCCGTGAGGGTTCCCCCCAAGTCCAACGATGAGATGAGAGACCTCACTGAGAGCTTTAACGAGATGACGCAAAGGCTCGAACATTCCTTTGCTGAACTCAGCGGCCGCAATGAAGAGCTCGAGAGTATCATATCATCTATTACTGCAGGCCTGCTCGTGCTTGATGAAGAAGGAAAGGTCCGGCTATTCAATGCAGGCGCCCAAAAGCTCCTGCCTGCTGAAAAGATACTGGGCAGATATTACTGGGAACTGCTCAGATCAACAAAGCTCAACACCTTGATTGAGGAGAGCTCCGAAAGGTCCATATCAGGTGAGGTGGAGCTTGCGGACAAATACTTCCTGTGCATTATTACACCCCTTGCATCCAGGAAGTCAAAGATCGTGCTCTTGCATGACATCACAGAGTCCAAGCAGATAGAACGGGTAAAAAAAGACCTGGTAGTCAATGTTTCACATGAACTCAGGACCCCGCTCACTGCCATCAAGGGATTTACCGAGACCCTCCTGGATGAGGCTGATCCCAAGTCAAAGGAATATCTCGGGATTATCAAACGCCATACAGACAGGCTTATCGCTATGGTGAATGACCTGCTTACCCTTTCCGAGCTGGAGGAAAAGCCGCAACTCGTCATGGAGGATATAAACCTGCAGGAACTTATTGCAAATGTGCTGGCTATCTACGATCCAAGGATCAGGGCCAAGGGCCTGGATCTCACTGCCGATATCAGCCCAATCACCATCAAGGGGGATCCATTCAAGCTTGAACAGCTCCTCACGAACCTCATCGACAACGCCATGAAGTACTCGGAAAAGGGAAAGATATCGTTGGATGCCGAGGTAGGGGATGGTAAAGCCATCATCACCGTAAAAGATACAGGGATAGGGATACCAAGAGAAGATCTGGGAAGGGTATTCGAACGTTTCTACGTGGTGGACAAATCACGATCAAGGAGTATGGGCGGCACCGGACTCGGGCTTTCCATTGCAAAACATATTGCTACGCTGCACGCCGGGTCTATCGAGGTGGCAAGCACCCCATACACGGGCAGCACCTTTACCGTTATTCTCCCTTTAAAATGATGAGACTTATCTCTATGGGTTTTACCTGCGTAAAGCTTGAAAAACCAGCTGCTACCATGTGACATCCGCACTTGACTGAATAGCGCAATCCTTATAAAAAGAATCCTGGCACAACATAAGCGACTTTCATGAGGGAATTGGAGGGGTGTATGGGGTTCAGCTTTCTCCCTAAGGATTCAAATTTCTTTGTCCTGTTCAACAAGCAGGCTCAATTTGCGGTAGATGCCTCAGTCCTGTTCGCAGAGATGGCTGCACAAGGGACCTTTGACACTGACACGGTCCATAAGATGCGCGATATCGAACACAATGCGGATGAAGTTGCCCATGATATCATGAGCCGCCTCAACAAGACCTTCATCACCCCCTTTGACCGCGAGGACATCCATTCCCTGGCGTGTGCGCTGGACGATGTCATTGATATGATTTATACCATTTCTAACCGCATGAGGGTTT
>CAYMDG010000201.1:2166-5863 GCA_964388905.1 uncultured Bacteriovoracaceae bacterium | reverse complement strand
GATGACAGAGACACCCACTCGCCGTCAGCAATCCCGAGCCCACGGGCCGTGTCCGGGTGGATGTCGAGCTCGGGGTCTGGGGAGCGTTCTTTCAGCGACGGAATGTTGCGGTGGGATGAATGATAATAGATCAGGTTCCTTCCGCCCGTTGTGAGGATCAGAGGGAATTCCAGGAAAAGGACAGGGGTGCTCACCGGGCCTTCGTCAGGCTCTTTGAAACAGGGCAGGGGGGATATGCCGAGCATGGTGAGATATTCGGCACAGAGCTCCACCTTGCCCGTGGGGGTCCGGAACTTGCCGAACTTCTCATAACCCTTGTAGACAAGGGGCGTTGAAACATGGCCTTTTTTCCTGAACTCATCGAAGGTCATGCCGATTGGCTCCAGCCGGTAGTCCAGCGTCTCCTGTACGGAATCCCAGTAACCCTTGAGGTCCATCTTTTTTGCCAGGTCTATGAGGATCTGTTTTTCGTCACGGCACTCCTGGACCGGCTCTACGGCCTTAACCTGGCAGAAAACGTGGTTCTTCATGAGCAGGTCTTCGATCTCGTCGCGCTCGCTCCAGTGGGCAGGGGGAAGGATGACGTCTGCCAGCTCGGTGGTGGGGGTGTGGTAGTAGTCCACGGCAAAGAGAAAGTCCAGTGCGCTTAGAACGTTCTTCACCCTTGCCGAGTTAGGATATGCGCACACGCTGTTGTTGGCAAACAGGCCGACTGCCTTCACCGGGTAGGGGTTGCCCGTTTCGATGGCGGGCCAGACAACCTGCGGCGGGCTGGGTATGGGTATGTGGGCGATAAGCGGAAAGCGGTCGAGCCCCAGCTTCTTGCCCGCCTGCTCCGGGGGCAGGTTGTTGTAGGCGCTGTAGTCAGGGCCGTAGCATGAGCGCTTCTTGGTGGGCGGCACGCAGTTGAGGTTGCCTCCCTTGGCCTCGAGGTTGCCGGTGATGGCGGATAGGATGGTGAGCGCCCTGGTGAGGTCAAAGGCGTCGTTAGCCTGGCAGACGCCGCCCATCCCGGGGCCTATGCTCGCAGGTTTCGTGCTGCCGAAGGTGACGGCCGCCTCCACAATCTCTTTAGCCGGGATCCAGGTGATCTCTTCGCAGCGCAACGGAGTGAACAGGGCAACATGCTCACTGAGTTTATCGAACCCCACGGTCCATTTTTCCACGAACTCCTTGTCGTAGAGGCCCTTTTCTATGATGATGTTGATGAAGCAGAGAATCAGGGCCACGTCCGTGCCCGGCCTTATTCTGAGCCAATGGTTAGCCTTTCCGGCCAGCTTCGTTCTCCTGGGGTCCACGACGATGAGTTTGGCGCCTGAGTCCAGGCCCTTCTTGAGGTCATGCATATACAAACCCGGCCATGATGCCTCGGGATTGTGCGCCCACAGGAGGATGCAGGTGCTGTTGGCATAGTCGGGGTCCACGAGACCAAAGCCGCAGGTGGCTGCACTGCCCAGAACTATGGGCCCGCCGCTCATGTTGGAAGGTGCCATGAAATTCGGCGATCCGAAGAGCGAAAGGAACCGGTTGAGGTAGGGCGCCATGCCCCGGGTGGTCCCCGTGCCGAAGACTACAGATTCCGCCCCCCATTTCTCCTTTGCACCAAGGAGATTCTCCGCGATGATGGTAAGCGCCTTGTCCCACGAAGCCTCTTGGAACCGGGCGCCTGCCTTGCCGCTCACTTTTACAAGGGGTTTGGTGATACGGTCCGGATGGTAGATCATCTCAGGGGCAGCCCTGCCTTTGGGGCAGGTGTAGCCGTGGCTGTGGGGGTGGTCCGGGTCGCCTTTGACGCCCATGAGTCTGCCATCCTGAACCTCGAGGATGACGCCGCAGCGGCTGTGGCACTCAAAGCAGATACTTCTTGTCGTTGTAGTGCTCATGGCATCCTCCCATTATGCAAGGGTTAGGGTAACTTCATTGTTTTGTGCTGCTGCGGCTATTTTTCAGTTGTCCCGACTGCTTACGGTCTCCGCGACGATTCGGACCCGACGGCATGGCGGCTATGCGCGAACGGTGGGCGCGTGTATGTTCATGCAGGTAAGACTTGAAACGCATGGCGCTTTCGTCAGGGGTGGTGCCGCCTGCCATCACCAGCTGGATAAGGGTGCGCATGGTGATGATGTGCCGCCCGACATCAACGGTCTTGAAGAAGGATGCCACAAACTGAATCCTGAGTTGCCGCATGGAGTTGGCGAATAACCGCAGGATGGTGCTCCCGGCGAGCTTGACAATCATGTCTTGTATCTCCACCTCGATGGCGGCCAGTTCCCTGTAGTTGATGCCCTTCTTCAAGGCACCCTGCTGTCTCTTGAAAAGGACATCCATGGCCGCAAGGTCAGCAGGTGTCGCCCGCCTAAGCGCCAGCTTCAGAATCGCCGGGACGACCTCGATCCAATGGTCAAGGAGCTCGATGTTAAAGGCACTCCCGAATTCAATATCAGGCATGCCGAACACGGCATCGAGAAAATCGAGCCCGGCATGTTCCCTGTAGTCGAGGACCATCACTCCAGAGCCCTGGACCGCCTTGACGATGTTCCTGCTGGCAAGTTCGTTGAGTGCGGCCCGCAGAGAGGTACGGTCAACCCCGAGCTGCTCCGCCAGTATGCGGTCTGGTGGAAGCCGGTCGAGAGGCTTCAGTTCGCCCATAAAGATCCGGGCTATGAGAAGGTCGGCAATCCGCCTCGGAAGGGGTTTTTCGCGGTCCCGTGTGGGGGTGATATCGGGGAGGGGCTCAAGAGTTTTACCCATAATTGGATTAACCAATTAGTATAAATGGATTAATATGTCAAGGGATATTTAAAGCGGGTTTTTTTGTTGATGGAATATGAGGAATTGAAAATTGAGATATGGTATAAGTCAAGCCAATTGCCAGAGTATTGGGAATGTCATTGAGTATTGAGCTTTTGAATTCCAGAACCTTTAAGGAGGTGTTCATGAAGAGATGTTTTCAGGTTGCTCTTGCTGTTCTCTGGATATTCCTTTTTGTCGGGTTCTCTTATGCGGCTGACGGTTTACAGAAGGTATCCGATCATGTCTATGCCTATTCAGGCACCATCAACCCATCGCCTGTGAACAGCTTCGGCGCCAATGCCGGCATCGTGATCGGCGACAAGGGTATCCTTGTAGTCGATACCCTGGGGTCTGCAAAACGAGCCAGGAAGTTTATAGAAGATATCAGGAAGATTTCCGACAAACCAGTGCGCTATGTGGTGGACACACACAGCCACTTCGACCATACCTTGGGCAATTCCGAATTTGCCGCTATACATGCCGTGATATTCGCCCAGACCAGCTGCCCTATCAACATGAACAAGACGCTGCCCATGGTGATAAAGAATGCCAAGAATTACGGCATCACCGATGAGGATGCCAAGGCCATAAAGATTACATACCCGGATGTCACTTCTCCTGAAATGATGCGGATCGACCTTGGCAATGTAAGTGTTGATATGCTGTTCATGGCGCCTTCACATTCGGATGACAGCGTTATGGTTTTCATACCCCGGGATAGGGTGCTCTTTTCAGGCGATGTGCTCTTTACCGACTACTACCCCTACATGGGAGATGGTGACATCATAGGCTGGGAAAAGACCCTGGCCTTCATCAAGAGTGTTCCTGTAGACAAGATAATCCCTGGTCATGGACCGGTATCTTCAAAGAAAGATGTTGTTGAAATGAAGGATTACATCCTGGC
>CAYMDG010000201.1:0-2066 GCA_964388905.1 uncultured Bacteriovoracaceae bacterium | reverse complement strand
GGCGGCATGCCTGCCGGCATCTTGGGCATCTGGAATTTTTTGGGTGTCTCCGTGATGGCGGTCTTGGCTCCGGTGCCGTATCCCACAAGCACCATAGTGAAGTCCTTTGCCGATGTCTTGACCATGTTGTAAGGGGGGACCTTTTCACTGGACCAGGTATCCACCACATCTTTTTCGTTCTGGTACTGGAAGTGTCTGGCAGTAAAGGTACCTGCCGGCACTGTTATGGTTTCTATTCCCTTGTCGATTACCTTACCCTTGGGCGGCTGGGCTTTGGCCGGTTTCTTGCCCTGGCCCATGCCAATCGGCATCTCCATGGCCGGCTCATTGCCATTCTTCATGATCATGCGCGTGACGCCTTTCTGATCGTTCGGGTCGCCGGAAAGGAGCATCTTCATGATGGTTCGTCCACCCTGGCCGTCATTTGCGGTCTCATACCAGAAGGCATTGCCCTCCTTGCCCACGATGGCGATCTTCATCTTGGTCGGTGTCTGGTCGCTGCCTTTCAACTGGTACTCGGCCCAGGCGCCCACCACGGGCTTGAATTCGCCTTGGAACCTTTGCATCAGCTGGTCATTGCCCCATTGTGCGAATGCCGCCTTTGCCATGATGAACATGAACACCATGAAAAATATCAGTGATTTCCTCATAGTTCCCTCCCTTGTGACGTATTATTAAGAGACAACCCGAATGGTGTCCCCCACCTTTACCTCACCCCCGGTAATGACCTTTGCGAAGACTCCCTCACGAGGCATGACGCAGTCGCCCACCTGCTTGAAGATCGCACAGCGGTCATGGCAGATCTTGCCGATCTGGGTAAGCTCAAGGATCACATTTTCATTGACGGCGAATCGTGTCCCCACAGGCAGCTCATGGAGGATGATGCCCTCAGTGGTGAGGTTCTCGGCAAAATCACCGTACTGAACATTCAGTCCCTTGGCCCATATTTTCTCGATGCTCTCCTTTGCAAGGAGGCTCACCTGGCGGATCTCCATGCCTGCATGGGCATCGCCCTCAATGCCAAGCCCTTGAGCGAGAAGGCATCTGCCTATATTGTGTTTCTTCTGTCCCTTCTCTGAGCTCACATTCACGGAAAGGATTGTACCTTGCTGATAGGTGTCTTTCACAAGAGCCTCGTGCCTTTTTTTATTTTAACTACATGCAACTTACAAGTATTATCAAGGTCTGTTTCCATTATAATATATGATAAGGATAACAAGAGGAAGGACGGGACGAGTGATGAAGGAGCGCGTCATGGTTGCCTTGAGCGGCGGGGTGGACTCTGCTGTTGCCGCTTATCTCCTGAAAGAGGCGGGATATGAGGTAGCAGGTGTCACCATGTGCCTGGGTGTGGAAACACCCGAATCCCACAAGGTGAAGTGCTGCGGCCCCCGGGAGATTGAAGATGCCAGGTCTGTATGCAATTGTCTTGGCATCAGCCATTTCGTGCAGAATTTCGCACCCGAGCTCAGCCGCTTCGTCATAGAGCCTTTTATAGAAGAATACCGCTCAGGCAGAACCCCGAACCCTTGTGTTGAATGTAACAGGCGCATCAAATTCGGAACGTTACTGGAAATGGCTCTGTCCTTGGGATTTGACATCCTGGCTACAGGCCACTATGCCCGCATAGACAAGTCGGATGATAACTGCCTCCTTAAGGTGTCAAAGGATTTCAGAAAGGATCAGACTTACTTCCTCTCCGGAATACCCAAGGAGGCGCTTAAGCATGTCGTCTTTCCCCTGGCTGAACTCACCAAGGACCAGGTCAGAGCTGTGGCGCAAGGCGCCAAGTTGCCGGTCTCATCCAAGCCTGACAGTCAGGATGTCTGTTTCATCCCTGCAGGCGGTGTAAGTGAATTTTTAAAGAAAAGCATTGATGAAGTCCCCGGGGATATCGTAAACCGCAAAGGAAAGATTCTTGGCAGTCACAAGGGCATACCCTTCTACACCATTGGCCAGCGCTCTGGTCTGGGTATCAGCACAGGCAAGCCCCAATACGTGCTCTCCTTAGATGCTGCTCAGAACAGGATCATTATAGGTGATAGAAGGTATCTCTGCGCACAGGG
>CAYMDG010000200.1:2647-5884 GCA_964388905.1 uncultured Bacteriovoracaceae bacterium | reverse complement strand
ATGGAGAGATTCCATCAAGGAGCTGATTGTCCTGCGGGTCTTCTGCTGCCGGAAAATCATCATTTGAAAATAAATAGCCCAACATTCAAACTAAAATCCTATAGGAGGAATACCATGAAAGACAGTACGAAGGACCAGGCTGAAGGCAAGTTTCACAATATAAAGGGTAAGTTTAAGGAAGTCGCCGGGAAACTCAGCGATAATCCAAAATTGGAAGCAGAAGGCACCGGTGAAAAGATAGCAGGTAAAGTTCAGGAAAAGATCGGTCAGTTCAAGAGAGTTTTGGAGAAGTAGTAAGAACGGGGTATCATGCAACTGCGTATCCATATGCTTCCGGCTGCGGTTGCATGATACACCACAACCAGAATTAAGTGAGACATGAAGTTTTAAAAGAAAGGGAGTCCAGCTATGAACGTATCGAGAGAATCGACTATACATAAACCCGGATCAAACTCCACAAGAACAACCACACTCTATGATCTCATGGCAGAGATCAATGCATCGACGTGCGGCCCTGAACTGGGGAACATCATATGCGATATCCAGGAGCCTGCAGGAAATAATCTAACCAGTCCGGCTGTGGAAAAAGTAGCACGGATGTTTGAATCAGGACAGATCAAGTTCATGAATATCCAAGACGTCAAAAGAAAATATGCAGACTGGTTAATCTGATTCAGACCTTACATGGAACAAGGGTATCCTGCAAATTTTATGTAAACAAAGAAGCATGGTGCCGTAAAAAAGACATTTGATATCGGCTGGTTTTTCGGATGTAAAGTGCCATGCCAACTGAAATAGGATAACCCTGATCCATGCATTCCTGATTGCTGTCACCACCGAAAACATCGCGTCCATTTTTGATGCAAGAAGGAGTTTATTATGAAAAGTACTGAAAATGAGCGCAATTATCATATGTTCAAATGTAGTTTTCCTGGATGTAATGAGATAATTCCTGTCAAATCATACATCTCCTCCACTATCCCATCTACGGGCTTTTCTTATATGCAAAAAGAAGAGGTGGAATTAAGCCAAGACCTTATTGCAATCGATGTCCCCTGTCCATATTGCTCTCGGACAAACCATTTTCAGATGAAGGACATGGTCAAGCCGATAAACAGGAAAGAATACGACGAGCTCAGTCACACGGTAAAATCAAAAAAGTCACTGATGCAAGTTATCAACAAGGTTCTGCAAAGCTCATGAACAGGCTGATCCTGTTTATCCCAGGTGGTGAGCGGTCCAGGAAAAAGTGAGGAAAGACCTCGTCAGAGGTGTACCAGGAAGACAAACGAGAGTGAACCACTGATGATAATATCGATATGAAATTCCGGAGATATCTGGTTAAAAGAAGGAATGGTTGTCATGTTTACAGATAAACACTTAGTGGCCTTAAATGAGGTTTAGGCATATATCATGGATACCCCTATGTACCTAAAAGGAGGTCGCCATGTCGGAAAATCGATTCTACCACATCTCCACTGAGGGGAAGCTCACTCAGGTCGAGACATTGGGTGAAGCTCTGGACATAGCTAAAAAAGGCGGATTTACATGGCTGGATTACTTCCAGCCCACGAAAGCGGAACTGTCATCTCTCATCCATCCCTTCGATCTCAATCCACTCTCTATCGAAGATTGTCTTGATAGCAATCAGCTCCCCAAAATCGACGATTTTCCTCGCTACACCTTTCTCATATTCAACGCCTTAAGCTACGCCGATAAAAAACTCCTGGTTGATGAGGTAGACCTTATCATTGGAGAGAACTTTCTGATTACCGTCAGTGGATGCAATTCAGAGGCAAAAAGGCCTTTGCCTGACATCGAACATATTGTGGGACACGCTATCGAGAGCGCTAAGCAAGGACCAGCCTTCCTGATGCATATCATCTTAGACTATATCGTAGATCAGAAGTTTTTAGCGATTGAAACAATCGAGGATGAACTGGATCTAACCGAGGAGACGATGCTGGCCAAACTTTCTGAATTTAATCCGGTCGAGTTGCTGCGCCTGCGGCGAGACTTGTTGGCGCTTCGCAAGAGCCTTTTCCACGAGCGCGAGATCCTTGTGAGGATCTGCCGAAAAGATTGCCCTTTTATCTCTGAAAAGGCTATTTTCCACTATCGGGACATCTATGACCACCTTGTAAAATTCTTCGAGTTGACCGAAACTTACCGTGACATTATCACCGGCCTCATGGACATTTATCTGTCCATGACGAATAACCGGATGGCAAAGATTGCGAATGAGACGAACGCCTCGGTACGACGCATGACCTTAATTATGACCATCTTCATGCCACTTACACTCCTGGCCGGAATTGGCGGTATGTCCGAGTGGTCTATGATGACAGGACCGGAAAACTGGAAAATAGCATATCCGCTCTTTTTGCTTGCGATGGCTATTCTGGGCATCGCTCTCTACTACTTGCTTAGGCGGTTCGAGAAGGTAAGACGAGGCCTGGATTGACCGATCGGGATCTGGTCTTACCTTCTGACTTTTTTAATGATTATTGTGGCCAGCCCACGTTTTTCCCCATCGTCCAGAGCAACCATATCTGGGATACGCCAGGAGACCAGCAAGGAGTAAAGGGTGAAAGTGCCACACAGTAAAAAAAGAATATCAAACCACGCTATACATCGAATCACGACGTATAATACTGAAAAACGCTACAAGATCAAAAACCGGAAACACCGTTGATTATGATTAATACTATTCATATTGGCTAACCTATAGATAATGCAATATAATTATCGGTTCCTTGACATGGTATTAAACAAATGTTTAGACCAATGACATGCCTGCAATTATGAGCAGATCCAAAGCTCAACCTTGAAAATAGAACCGTCCAAGTTATTATAAGCTCTGATAAAAAATACCACACCATAAGGGGGACATATGGATAAGCGCACATTGACAATCATCGGAGTTATTACTGTCTTCTTGGTTACTACAAACATATATGCAGAGAACTGCACAAAGGCTGATCTGGCCAAAGCGGTCGATCATACGGTGGGACTTATCAATTCCAAGGGCAAGGCTGCGCTGCCTGAGCTTACGAAATATCGTTATTGTAATGGTCTGGGCTATGTTTTCGTGGTTGAAATGGATGGCAAGATAATACTGCAACCTGCAAATCCACAGCTTGAGGGCAAAGACATCACCGTAATGCAAGGCGCTAAAAATGAGTACTTCGGTGCAGAGATGAAGGCCAAGGCACAGAAATATGGGGAAGGCTGGGT
>CAYMDG010000200.1:1486-2547 GCA_964388905.1 uncultured Bacteriovoracaceae bacterium | reverse complement strand
AATTGACTCCTTCATGCATTGTCGATACAAATTTCTGGACCGGTATAGTCAGTTCTCGTGCGTATCCAAGATGATATGCCGGAGGGGGTCTTGAAATCCAGTATGGTTGACCAGGTATCCATAGGCATCTGCCAAAACTTTTTAACGTACGATTTCGAGCTTAACATCAAAAAAGCGTCGGCCATGGCAGAGCAGGCTGCGGATATGGGTGCGGACATCGTTGTATTTACCGAGATGTTCTTTACGCCCTATGAGCCAAAGGCAATCCGCTCTGCTGCACAGTACGCACCCCAGGCCCTTGATGCCATGAAGGCACTGGCAGAAAGCAAAAAAATCTATATTGTCACAGGCTCCATGCCTTGGAAGTCGCAGGGAAAGAGGTTATACAACCGCGCATATGTGGCAGGACCTGATGGGGAGATCATCTTTCACCACGACAAGATCCATCTTTTTGATTGTACCCCTCCGGGTGGTCCTTTGGTGAAGGAATCAGAGGTGATAGTTCCGGGCAGTTCACTTGCACATTTTGAAACCCCATGGGGGAACGCATCGGTGATCATTTGTTATGACATCAGGTTCACCCCCCTTACTCAACTCCTTGCAGACAAGGATGTCCGGCTCTTGTTCATACCTGCTGCATTTTCCCAGGCAACAGGCAAGGCCCACTGGGAGATGCTGGTCAGGATGCGTGCCATTGAGTTGCAGGCCTTTGTCATCGGGGTTCAGCCGGCATACAATCCGGACCTGAAATATATCCCCTGGGGCCACTCCATGATAGCCTCCCCCTGGGGAGAGATACTCCTTGATGCCGGCACTAACGAGACCGTTCAGGTCGTGAAGCTGGATCTTGCGAAAATCCATAAGATCAGGGCACAGTTTCCCTTATGTGCCCACCGCAGGGTTGATCTCTACCAGACGCTATGGAAGGGTGGTTCATGATAGAGATCCGGTCGCTTTGCAAGACATTCAAGACACAGAAGGTGCTTGATAATCTTGATATCGATATCCCCGAAGGGAAGATAACGGTGATCATGGGCCCCACCGGCACCGGCAAGAGCGTT
>CAYMDG010000200.1:0-1386 GCA_964388905.1 uncultured Bacteriovoracaceae bacterium | reverse complement strand
GGTCTGGCAGGCATCGAGGCCAAAATGCCCGCCCAGCTTTCAGGCGGCATGCGTAAAAGGGTAGGTCTTGCCCGGGCGCTTGCCATGAACCCGCAGGTCCTGCTTTTTGACGAGCCCACTACAGGGCTTGACCCGGTAATGACAAGCGCCATAAATGCTCTGATCAAGGGGGTCCAGGTCAAGTCTGGGGCAACGAGCCTCGTTATCAGCCATGACATCCATGGCGCCTTTGAACTGGCCGATAACATGGCAATACTCTATGAGGGGAAGGTGGCTTTCCATGGGTCGCCGGATGACTTCAATAAGACAAAGGAACCCCTTGTAAGACAGTTTGTCGAAGGATTGCTGGAAGGCCCCATCAACCCGATCCGATAGAGCGACAGGCTGAACTCATGTAAGTACACAACTTCAATAACTCTGAGATCCAAACTAAAAATTAGCCTGTTAAAATTTGACATCTCGGTGAAGCCGAGATGCCAAATTTTAACAGGTCAGTTTTTTTATCTCTCAACAGAATGTTTGGCGGGTTATGCAGTTGGCGGCTCAGGGCATCTCGAATTCAGCGTCCGGATGCCTTACCGATAGCACAGGGCAGGGGGCCTTCTTGACTATCTTTTCTGCCGTGTTTCCAAAAAGCACGTGTTTGAGCCCTGTGCGGCCATGTGATCCGACTACGATGAGATCTATCTGCTCATTTCGTGCGAACTGAATGATCTCATAGAACGGGATTCCATGGAGGATATAGGTATCGCAGTGCATTTCGTTCGGTACGATGGCACTAACCATCTCTTCAAGTTTGTTTGATGCATTATGTTCGAACTCAAGATAGAGTTGAGGAAGGATGGTGGCGCTAAGGGTGTATTCAGAGAACTCGGTAAAGTCCTGCAGGACATGTACAAGATATAGCCTCGCCTTGAAAAGCTTGTTCAAATCAACAGCAAAACTGAATGCATGCCGGGAAGAAATACTGAAATCGGTAGGTATGAGTATTTTATTTATCATAATGTAGAAATTAATTTTGATTTCGCATTTGTCAATACAGTGATTCTTTACATACGGCGATTCTTGCCATTATCCGCACAAACTTGTATATGAGGCCTCAGATGAAGCTCTCCGTACATATTCTTGCAGGCATGATTCTCCTTGCCGGGTGCGCTCAAATGGAGGTGCCGGTACAAAAGATATATCCATTCCGCGCCGAGTTCGTTGCACAAGGAAACATACAGGGCAAGAATATGAACGTGAACGGCGCCATATACCTCACCTCCAGCAAGACAGGCATTATTCAGACCTACCTTCCGGGTGGTATGCCCTCCAACACAATCGACATCCATGAGGATAAGCTTGTAATCAAGGACATATGGGGTAGAGAGATGGACATGATAA
>CAYMDG010000199.1:2068-5950 GCA_964388905.1 uncultured Bacteriovoracaceae bacterium | reverse complement strand
GTTCGCCGTCAACCCTGATCAAGGGCTTCGTGAGACGGTCCGGGTGATCGAGGAAGTCGTACCCGAAGCGGCCCTTGATGCACAGGCTTCCACGGTTGGGTGCCGAGGCATTCCAGCGCGGGGTGCTCACCTTGACTACCTTTCCGTCCTTGACATTGAGCTCAAGCTGGCAACCCACACCGCAGTATTCACAGGTGGTTCGGACCTTCCTGGCCTCGCCTGCCCTGCTCTTGAAACGGCCCTGCTTCTCATACAGCGCCCCGACAGGACACAGACGGACGCATTCGCCGCAAAAAACACAAGTCGAATTCTCATAGGTAGTACCGAAGGCTGGTCCGACACTGGCAGTTGGTCCGCGTCCGATGTAATCGAGCACCTGGTTCACCTGGATCTCATTACAGGCCCGCACGCATAGACCGCACAGGATACATTTGTTCATGTCGCGCACGATCATCTCGTTGGCCTGCTCCAAGGGTTTGAACTCCGTGGGTTCCGGAAAGCGCGGGGTGTCAATGCCCAGGGAATAGGCCAGACTCTGGAGCACGCAGTCTCCGTTACTTTCGCATACCAGGCAGTTATGGTGCCCCTGGGTGAGGAGCAGTTCCA
The DNA here is from genome assembly GCA_964388905.1 of uncultured Bacteriovoracaceae bacterium. GTDB lineage: Bacteria > Desulfobacterota > Desulfomonilia > UBA1062 > UBA1062 > MWEI01. Next base: position 5,344 of record CAYMDG010000199.1, on the reverse strand, counting down.
CAGTGAGTTTTCGTGCGGTCAGAACCCGCTCGGAGTTTGTGGTCACGATCATGCCCTTTTCCGCCGGCATGGCACAGGACGCCACCAGCGAGCGCGCCCCCTGGACTTCTACGACACAGACCCGGCATGCACCCACGGGCTTGAGCTGTTCCTGGTGGCACAGGACCGGGATGGTTATGCCATTGTCCCTGGCAACTTCGTAGACCGTCTGCCCCGGGTTGAACTCACATTGCTTGTTATCAATAGTGATTATCATCAATATCCTCCTGGTATTCAGGAATCAGCGCTTGCAGTCTTGAAAGTAAAGAACCGGCCTCGGTGATTCCATATTGATAGAGTGGATTTGGTCATTCATAATCTTTTATGCTTGTCTATACTTATATTACCCTTTAATATTTAAACACTATTCATGGTCACTACCACAAACAATCTTATCAGGGAATACCTATTGTGTATCATAAGGATATCATAACGATACGGATACCCGTACCATCAGTCATCCAATAGACTCTGCTCATAAGGAAATGGCGACAATGCCTTCTTCAACACCCCGTGCACATAAGATATGGCGACCCCATAGTTGGTGATGGGAACTGCCCTTTCGCCGGCTTCCCGTATCCTTCCAAGCATCTCCTTGCGGTTGATCATGCACCCGCCGCACTGGATGATGAGCCGATAATCACGGATGTCCCTGTCCAGGATTGATCCTGCATGGACATCAAAGGTGATATCCTTGCCGGTATATGACTTTACCCACCTGGGGATCTTGACCCGGCCGATATCATCCGGCAAGGGGTGGTGGGTGCACGCCTCACAGATGAGCACCCTGTCACCGTCTTTGAGGGTGTCTATAGCCCTCACTCCTTGTACGAATTTAGCCAGATCGCCCTTGAGCCTGGAGAACAGGATAGAAAAGGTTGTGAGTTTGGAGGTCGGCGGCAAATCGCCCGCCACCTTCAAGACCACCTGAGAATCACAGATCACGAGGCCCGGAGGGGTCTTGAGGCTGCTCAGCACGTATTCGATCTCGCGCTCCTTGACCGTAACAGCTGCCGCGTCGTTGTCCAGGATGTCCCTGATGACCTGAACCTGTGGAAGGATGAGTCTGCCCTTGGGCGCACCCAGGTCTATGGGCACCACCAGGAGTACGATCTCTCCGTGGCTGATGATGTCGCCCACGATGGTGGAACGCTCTGCCTCCAGGGTCTTTGCGATCTCCACGATGCACTCACGGGCCCGGCCTATGTTCTCTCCGGTCAGGCAGCACACGGCCGCAAAGGGGATGCTGGCCTCATCCAGCCGTGATGTGACCTTTGTATCCACAGGGAACAGATCGATCTTGTTGAATACGAGGAGCGTCTTGGCGCCACGCACCTTAAGCTCATCAAGAAGGGCCTTGTCTGCCTCGCCATAGTCTGCAAAGGTGCTCACCACCACGGCAAGGTTGATCTTGGCCATGATGGCCTTGGTGCGGTCCACCCTCATGTCTCCGAGGTCTCCGGTGTCGTCGACACCGGCGGTGTCGTAGATATAGACAGGACCGATGCCATGGATCTCCATGGCCTTGCCCACCGGGTCGGTGGTAGTGCCTGCCACGGGAGAAACGATGGATACGCTCTGCCCGGTCAGGGCATTGATGAAGGACGACTTGCCGGTGTTACGTCTTCCGAAGATGCCTATGTGGAGCCTGTTGGCGATCGGTGTGGTGTTCATTGCTTGTACCCCATCATACGGATCCTCTCGACAGAGACAAGTTCATCAAAATCCTGCCCGGTCAGGATCTTTTCGTCAATGACTATCTCTTTGAGGGTCCTCTTGTCATTCTTCACGATCTGATAGATTCGTGATGCCGCATCATGGCCGATGTACTGGGAGAGATAGGTCAGGATGGCCAACGAGTTGGTCAGGTTCGCATCGATCTTCTCCCTGTTCAGCGTTAATCCCTTGATCACCTTATCCTCAAACTTGATCAAGGCAAGACTCAGCAGCGACATGGATTTGAGCATAAGATAAGATACCAGGGGAAAAAACTGGTTCAGCTCGAGGTTGCCCAGCGCCGCCGCCTGGGCGATGGTGTTGTCATTGGCAATTACAAGAAGGCTGATCTGGGTGGTGAACTCGCATATGACCGGGTTCACTTTGCCCGGCATGATGGAAGACCCTTCCTGCACGGGAGGAAGGATCACCTCTCCGATCCCCCCTGACGGGCCTGAAGCCAGGAGCCTGAGGTCTTGGGATATCTTCATCAGGTTCACTGCACAGGTCTTCACCAGGCCCGACACCTCCACGATGGCATCCAGGTTCTGGGTGGCGTCCACCATGTTCTCGGAGCGGGTGATGGCGAGTCCGGTGAGTTCCTTGAGCCTCTCGGTCACGAGAAAGATGTACTTCTGGGGCGCATTGAAGCCGGTGCCGATGGCAGTGCCACCTAAATTAAGCACCTTGATGCGCTCGCGCGCCTTGAAGATCCTCCACCTGTCCCGGGCTATGGCCTCGGCATAGGCAGCGAACTGCATGCCCACCGTAATGGGCAGTGCATCGGCGAGTTCGGTACGGCCCAGCTTGAGGATACCGGCATATTCGCTCTCCTTTTCCTGGAGGGTCTCCTGCAACCTGACAAGAATCCCTTCCATCTTGTCCAGATGCATGAGCATGGCCACCTTGAGCGCCGATGGGTAGGTGTCGTTGGTGGACTGGTGCATGTTTACATGGTCAAGGGGATGGATGTACGCATAGTCGCCCTTTACTCTCCCCGCAGACTCGAGGGCCTTGTTGGCAATGACCTCGTTCACGTTCATGTTCAGCGATGTCCCTGCACCGCCGCTCAAGGGACTTATCACAATGTCTTCAAAGTGCTCTCCGGCAAGCATTTTATCTATGGCCTCGATGAGAGCCTGGGCCTTTTCTTTTTCAAGATATCCCAACTCTGTGTTCACCAGGGCGGCTGCCTTTTTAACCAGCAGATAGGCCTTTACAAAGAGCGGGTCGTGCCGTTCTCCCATGTCGCCGAAATTATCCAGTGCACGGGCGGTGTGAACGCCGTATGAGCTCTCCTGGGGTATCTCAAAATTGCCGAGCGAATCGCGCTCCTTCCTCATGGTTTCATCCGCCTCCCTCCCGGTCCTTTCCCTATGGGCCTTCCGATGGAGTCGAAGAACCCCTTGAAGTCCAGGATGGCGCCGTCCGCCTTTTTCACATTGCCTTTGCCGGGATAGATATCGTAGCGCCTGGCATAGTCCTGGGGTGTGAAGACGGGCATGAAAATGTTCGCGCCTG
>CAYMDG010000199.1:0-1968 GCA_964388905.1 uncultured Bacteriovoracaceae bacterium | reverse complement strand
TAGCGCCTGGCATAGTCCTGGGGTGTGAAGACGGGCATGAAAATGTTCGCGCCTGCCTCAAATGCCTTTTTTCTGCTTGCCTGATCCAGCACTCCAAGCGCAGTAGTGGACGGGATGTTGGTGTCCCGGGTCACCAGGCGGAGAACGGCCAGCATCTTCAGTACAAGTAAGGTGTCGCCCGGCGAATGATTATTAAGCGGAGTCTGCACATGGGGAATAAAGGGACCGATGCCGATCATGTCCGCCCCAATCTCTTTGATGAGGAGCACATCATCTGCAAGGTCTTCCACCGTCTGGTTGGGCAGTCCCACCATGCATCCCATGCCCACCTCGTAATCGAGCTCCCTGAGCCACTTGAGGCACTGTGTCCTTTCGCCGAGGGTCCTACCGGGGCACAAGGCCGCATAGAGGTCCGGGTTGGCTGTTTCGTGCCGGAGCAGGTAGCGGTCCGCCCCTGCCTCACGGAAGGCCTTGTAGTCTTCACAGGTCCTCTGCCCTATGGACAGTGTGATGGCTAGCCCGGTCTCATCCTTGATACGTGTGATGATCCTGCACATCCGCTCTCTGGTATAGATTGGGTCTTCTCCCGACTGCACCACCACGGTGCTGCAGTCCCGGGATTGGATAGCCCTTGCAAGGCCAATAATCTCATTATCTTCCATGCGATACCGCTGGGCTTGGAGGTTATCGCGCCTGAGTCCGCAGTACAGGCAGTTGTTCCTGCAGTAATTGGAGAATTCGATAATCCCCCTCAGGAAGATCTCTTCGCCCACGCATGCTTTGCGGACGCGGTCCGCAGCCTGGAAAAGTCCATCGACATCACCGGGGGCGTCAAGCGACAGGAGCCGTATGATCTCATCCCGGCTCAAATCAAGACCCTGCTCGGCCCGGAGGATCAACCCTGAAGCAGCCTCAGATGTACAGGTCATGCATTCCATGTTCAATCTTCTTCAGACGGTCTTCAAGCAGATCCTTCACATCAGGGTCTTTGGTCAGCGCAAGGAGGTTTTCGATGAGCTGGATTCCGGCCTCCTTAGTGTGCTCCGAGGCGTAATCTTCGAGATACTCCTTAAAGGTCAGGATGGCGTTTGTCCGGCAGAACTTCTGGATAAGCCCCGGCTTGGCCATATCCATGAAGTCCGCCCCTACTCTGCCGAGCCGGTAGCAGGCAGTGCAGAAGCTCGGGATATGTCCCTTGGTGGTGATGTCATAGATCACCTCATCCAAGGTCCTTGTGTCGCCCAGGTTGAACTGGGCCGCCCTGAAGGCTTCACCGTCATCTTCCTTATAACCGCCCGGATTGGTACGGGAGCCGGCACTGATCTGGGATATCCCCAGGTCGAACACCTCGCCCCTGAGCTCGGGGCGCTCCCTGGTGGAAAGGATCATGCCGGTGTACGGGACTGCGAGCCTTATGACAGCGACCAGCTTCTTGAACTCATCATCGGAAACGGGCATGGGGGGCTTGATGGCAGCAGGCGCATTCAATGCAGGCTCCAGCCTTGGTATGGATATGGTGTGGGGTCCGACGCCATAGACCTCCTCAAGGTGCATGGCGTGGTGCAGCAGGCCCATGACCTCGTACTTGTAGTCATATAAACCGAAGAGCGCCCCGATGCCCACGTCATTGATGCCGCCTTCCATGGCCCTGTCCTGGGCGGTTACCCTCCAGGCAAAGTCGGCCTTGGGCCCGCTCGGGTGCATCTCCTTATACGTTGCATGATGGTAGGTCTCCTGGAAGAGCACATAGGTGCCGATCCTTGCCGCCTTGAGCCTTCGGAAGTCTTCAACGCTCTGGGGGGCTATCTCCACGTTGATGCGCCGTATCTCGCCGCCATGCTCCGTTGTGGTGGCATAGGCCGTCTCTATGGCCTCGATGAAGTAATCCATGGAACTCTTCTTGTGGTTCTCCCCACAGAGCATGAGCAGCCTTTTGTGCCCTTCCCGCTCCAGCATCCTTACCTCGTC
>CAYMDG010000198.1:0-5970 GCA_964388905.1 uncultured Bacteriovoracaceae bacterium | reverse complement strand
AAAAGTGCGATGGTGAACTATGTTTTTATTGACAGGGGCCTTTTAATGGGTGCCATTTGTGATGGTCTGGTATGAAGTGATAAGCTTCGTATGTTATAACCCTAAATCTTCGCTTTTCAGGAATCATAAAACCGAGAATAAATCGAGGATATATTCATGGTAATATCCAAGATTCCTGAGATATCAATTAATATAAATAAGTTAATGTGTCGAAATACATCCTGTGAATGTTTTCCGGCCCATCCCAATAGATGTCATACAGATCAACGAAAAAAGTGTTGTGGATCTTTACATAAAGCACGATAATAAGCTCGAACCCTTTCTTGATAAGGGACATGTGTTAACCAGAGATCACCTTGACAAGTTCAACCATATTGGCCTGAGTAAAATATTTATAAAGGGTCAAGAGGCAATGAATGAATTTGAAGAATATGTAAGTTCCCACACAGAAAAAATTCTCACTGACCCAGCAGTTCCATCCAAGGTCAAAGCAGCAACATTCTATGTTTCTTCCATCCATGCACTCAGGAATGCATTAGATAACCCGAATCCAGAGCGGATTGAAAAGATTAAGGTAACACTCAAGCCCATGTTAGAGAATATCAAAGAAAATAAAGTTTTGCTAAGTGATCTCATCTCCATAACTGAGTATGATTTCAATACCTACACTCACAGCGTCAATGTTGGAATTTATGCTACCTCCCTTGCGATTAGTTTCTATAAGGAAGATAGTTCATTGGGGATGGAGAAAATTGAACGCTTGAGTTATGGCTATTTTCTTCATGATATTGGAAAATCAAAAGTACCACTAAGTATTATTAGAAAGCGTGGAAAATTGAATCAGGAAGAGTGGGACATTATGAAGAAACACCCCGAATGGGGTTATTCAATTCTCATGGAAACTGGACACCTCACAGATGAAGCTGCCTATATTTCGATGCAGCATCATGAACGGCCAGATGGTTCAGGATATCCCTGTGGCACAAAGGAAATCCACCCATTCGCTCGGATTTGTACTATAGCAGATATTTATGATGCATTGACATCCATACGTCCTTACAAGAATGCCATGAAGCCATTCGATGCCCTAACAATTATCAAGAATGAGGCTTTAACTGAATTTGACCAGAGCCTGCTTAAAAACTTGATAAGATTGTTAGGACCGAAAAGTGAAAACATAACAATAACCCATTAGACAGTTTATGTTGTTATAGAATAGGCACACATAATCATTTAATGCCTGTATTTAATATTTATTACTTGCTGCATAGATCTTATATGAAGGCCTTCTTTAATTAGAATCTGTTAAATGAACAAGTAATAATATATTATTATATTATAACGAAATGCCGACTATCCTTATATGGAATCATTTCGGCCTATTCCTATCGATGTCATACAGATCAACGAAAAAACTGTTGTGGATCTGTTTATAAAATATGGAGACAGTATTTTACCCTTTCTGGAGAAAGGGGGCATATTCACCAGGGATCACCTCATCGAACTCAACAATAACGGTATCAGCATGGTGCACATTCGGAAAACCGAATCCAGAGTTTTTGAAGAATACGTCCATGCCTACTCAGAAATGATCCTCAATGACCCGACTGTTCCCTACAAGATCAAGGAAGCAACCTTTTATGTATCATCCATGCATGCACTCAGGAAAGCAATTATTGACCCGAATTCAGAACGGATCGATCAGATAAAAAAGACCCTCAAACCTTTGTTCAAGAATATAATGAAGGATAAAGTACTGCTGAATGACCTTTTCTCAATCGCTGAACACGATTTCAATACCTACAAACACAGTATCAATGTCGGCATCTATGCCACATCGCTTGCAATGCATTTCTATGAGAGCGATAACATGGTAGGTATTGAAAGCCTTGAACGTCAGAGCTATGGATATTTTTTTCATGATATAGGAAAATGCATGTTACCTCTTAGCGTTCTAAAGAAACCGGGAAAATTGAGCCAAGAAGATTGGGTAATCATGAAAAAACATCCAGAATGGGGTTACGCTATTCTCATGGAAACTGGGCAACTTACTGAAGAGGCTGCTTATATCTCGATACAGCATCATGAGCGACCTGACGGCTCTGGATATCCCTTTGGAGTGAAGGACATACATCCATGTGCCCGTATCTGTGCCATAGCTGATATCTTCGATGCATTAATTTCTGCAAGACCCTACAAATGTCCGATGAAGCCATTAGACGCAATAGAGATCATCAAGAAGGAAGCCTATACAGAGTTTGATAAAAGTCTTGTTGACACCTTTATAAAGATGTTGGGATTGCATGAGGAAAACATACAATTGTCTCAAGTAGTAAATGGCTAACGAGATGGAGCCTGGTCATGAAATTAATTCATGATAATGAATACTTAAATACTAAGAACCTAACATACTATCAAAAAGGAGCTATAAAGGAGCATGTTAAGGTTGTAGTGCATTTCATAGATGGTTTTCTTGCTAAGGGTTATGTTAATAATTTCAATACAAACCGCCCCTCATTCAATCTTTATGAAGGCATTGATCGTTCTTCACTTAATTCACCAATACTGTTGGAGATGAAAGAAATCAAAGCAGTTTTCTTTGTGAAGACTTTTGAGGGCAACAAAGGATATCTTGAAAGAAAAGAATTCATTGATAGTGACCGTGTATTGGGGCATAGGGTAGAGGTTACTTTTATAGATGGTGAAGTGATTCGAGGATCTACCGTAGATTATAATCCTCGACTTCCTGGATTTTTCTTAATACCTGTAGATCCTAACAGTAATAACATTCAAATATTTGTGGTCTCAAATGCTGTTATGAAAATCTGTTTCATATGATTTAATAGGTATATTGAGGATTGCATGCAGGAAACACCATATCTTACAGGACGAGATGATCTGATTGACACCTTGAAGAAGATCCCTTTTCTGGAGTCCCATGAAGAGAAGTTCCTTAAACAGATTCTTCAACTGAGCAAAATACGCAGATACAATCCCGATGAAATGATAACTCATCAGGGCGACTATGATTGCTGGCTGTATGTGATTCTAAAAGGCGAGATCAAAGTAGTAAGAAATGAAGTTGAGATGGGCAGGCTCAATGCTCAGAATGGTGTTTTTGGTGAACTGGCAGTAATCGACGGAAAAGTGAGATCAGCATCGGTGTATGCTGTAACAGATACAACCTGTCTCGCTATTGACGGATCATTCCTAGACAGACTGGAACAGCATGATAAAGTTGAATTTGAGGCTGTTTACTATCGGCTTCTCTCTGTGATTCTTGCCAATCGCCTAAGGATAACGAGTGAAGAACTGTCTCATCTGAAACAGGAACCGGAAAGTACCAAGCAAGCATAAGTCTGAGATATTCAAATATAGGCACTATGCTGACGGAAGATTACATGACAGGGGGCCTTTAAGGGGTACCACTAGGTTCACTCTAGATTGAATTATCTATTTGAGTAGTTATTATTTGGAGATCATCAGTATTGGTACATCCTGAACCCGCGGCATAGATTATTTTTGATAATCATCAGAAAAGCGAGGCATGCGAAAGCGATGATAACATGAAATAGCTACGATCTGATCTGACAGAGGTGATTGGCAAGAAGCGGTAGTCACGGTTAAACCTTTCTGAAGGTTTTGGGAAAACTAAAGAAAGGAGAATGAACCATGACTACCGAACAGAAGCTTATCAAAAACAAGTTGGGATTACTAGAGCTCGCTGGTTACCTGAAGAACGTCTCTGAAGCATGAAGGGTTATGGGCTATAGCCGTGATACGTTATATCGGGTGAAGAATGCCTATGACGAGGGCGGCATAGATTCGTTGAAGTGTAGTAGCTCCGATCCGATCTGACAGAGTGCCTCCTTTCCAAAGGTTGTAGGAACATATCTAGGTTGTTGCAATATATAACTGCGATGAATCATAATTTGAAATAATCTCTAGCCGAAGGTGATTGCATTCCTCCTTGTTGACCTGTATATCAATATCAGTTCAAGCCCCGCTCGGCATCCTTGCCGAGTGGTGTTCTGACCTCCTTTACGCCGGGTTGCGCCAATGCTTCCCGGTCTTTTTTTATCTTGTGCGTAAACATTCAGGGCAATTATAAGAAAGGCCGATCCATACCTAAATGGACCGGCCTTAAAGAGGGCTAAGGTTTTTTATTTATAATAATCTTGAGCTTTGTTAAATCAAGGACCTCCCACCACACATGTTCGGCCTTATACACGGTTATTTGGACGGGGCGGCACCGGCTCTTGGACATTAACCTTGGCCATCCAATTTTTATAGCATGTCATTTCTTATAAGAAAGGATGAACATCATTTCAGGAAGCTCAGTGGTATACCTTCCCAATTATGCCAAGTTGCTTCTCGTCGTGCCACGTCTAGACGTGATTCAACACTCCAGGCTCACACTTATGCCGCCCTGTACTATTATAATAAAGACAAACCACTCTGAGTCAAGATATTACATCATATTGATGTCCTGAACATTTGATAATATTTCCATGTGAAATCGACAGATATGTCCTAATAGATTTTTTTAAAGTATCTATCTGCGATAGATAGGGTTTTTCAGAATGTCCCAAAACTGATGATCTCCAAACAATACCTGCACAAACAGTCACTTCAATCTAGAGCGAACATGATGGTGCCTATTTTAATAAGAGGAAGAAGATTGCCAATTAATTGGAAATAAATTGCTAGTATTACCAATTTAATTACCTTTAAGAGTTTTGTAACTACTTGAATTATTAACAGAGAGACAAAGGTATAATTATTGCTTAATATAATTCCAGATAAACCATTAAAGGGATTTTTGATGGGAGATGTTATGGATGACAAGACGTCTTTATCTTTCAAAACCTGTATATCTTGCTTTTACTTAATGTGTAACCAAAAAGGGGATCGATAAGTATGAAAAATGATCGTTACCCCAGCTTAGAAAGCCTAATAATGCAGACATGGATGAATCGTTTAGAGTACCTTTTCTCTCTACCATTTAAAGAGTTCTTTGGTTTTATCAATCTGGTTAGACGATATTATAATGGTATAGCCAACATAGCCTTTTTTTATCTTGCAAAAGGTACTGTTTACGACATTGAATCCGATATAGATCGATAAAATTAATGAACCCTGCTGACTATTCAGTTTTGAGAAGGCTATAAAAGGATAGTCATTGATTGAATCTATGCTGCATGGCGCTCTATGTCAGAGCGTGTCCTCTAGCACGATATCTACACGCAGATCTTAGTCCATGCATGTGATTTATTGCATCACCAGCTATTGACTTTCACAGTGGCAAAAGTATCTTATTAAAATCAATTTATCAGGCATAATGATTCTTTGCATATGCCATGACATGTTATTTCTATTGATTAAATGTTTATCTTAAGTTTTCCATTACACCAAGATGAACCTCTATAAGTCCGAAGGGATATATTAATCCCTTGAAGGGAGGTGTGTCTGTAAAGGCTTGTTTCACTTCTTCAGAATCAATCACAAAAACATGAACAAGGGAGGAAAGGATAATGGAAAGAATTCATAAACACATAGAGATCAAGGCGCCAGTAGATAAGGTTTTCTCTTATCTAGATGATCCCAAGAATTCAACAGAATGGATCAACAACATGATCGAAGTTAAGGATGTAACAGGGTCTGGAGTTGGTAAACACTTCAACTGGGTCTGGAAGATGGCCGGGATAAACTTTAAAGGAGAAAGCACGAACACTGAATATATCCCAAATAAACGAATAGCACTCAAATGCAAAGGTGGTATTGATGCTACGTGGGATTTCAAGGTTGAATCTCAGAAGAACGTGACAATCTTGGACCTGGATGTTGATTATACAGTTCCTGTTCCAGTACTTGGGAAACTGGCAGAAAAGCTAATATTAAAACGCAATGACAGAGATCTTGAAATGGGCCTTATGAATATCAAAGACAAATTAGAGTCTTAAGACCTGA
>CAYMDG010000197.1:4288-6035 GCA_964388905.1 uncultured Bacteriovoracaceae bacterium | reverse complement strand
ATTCCAGGCATGGTACATGTTGCACAGGCGCTGTGTGGCCCATTCCTCGTCAAAGAGGTCTGCCAGCTCCGAGTCCGTTGATGCGATGCCCCTGGCACAGCCTCGTCCCGATTCACAGTTGCCGCAGCGGACGCATTCCAGGGACACCATCTCCGCTGTTCCGATAACCGCTCCGTCCGCTCCAAGGCAGATGGCCTTTGCCAGGTCATGGGCTGTCCTGATGCCGCCCGAGGCAATGAGCGTCACCGCATCCCTGGCGCCTTCGTCTTTGAGGAAACCATGGACCTTGGCGATGGCATATTCGATGGGCATGGCGATGTTCTTTTTGGCAATGTCCGGTGCTGCGCCGGTGCCGCCGTAGCCGCCGTCGATGTGAATGATATGGGCGCCGGCATAGTATGAGCCTACGGCAACCATGTCCACGTCGTTGGGGGTTGAAACCTTCACGGACACCAGGGCATTGGGGTTCATCTGTTTGATCCAGTCGATGTGTTTCTTATGGTCTTCAATGGAATACACCGAGTGAAACGGGAAGGGTGAAAACAGGGAGGTGCCCTTGACGGCCTCACGCATTTTGGCAACGCTCTGCGTATTCTTTTCTCCCAGGAGGTGTCCTCCGAGGCCGGGTTTTGCGCCCTGTGCGTATTTGAACTCCACGATCTTCACCCGCTGGATGGTTTCCTCGCGCACGCCGAACAGGCCTGTGGCGATCTGGGTGATCACGTGGTCGTCATAGGGTTTGAGCATTTCGGGGTAGCCGCCCTCACCGGTGCAGGTGAAGGTATTCCATAAAGTGGCGTTTCGGGCCTTGGAAACCATGGTGGGAAGGCTGACCGATCCGAAGGACATGCCGCCGCCGTAGACCGGGGTCGAGATGACGACATTGGCACGTCCGTCATTTCTCCGGTTCAGTTCTATTTCTGTTGAAATTTCATACTTGAAAATCTTGGGCGGATCGGCGGGAAACCTGAACCGCAGCTTGTCAAAGCCGCCACCGGAGTTGCCGACATTATACTCGAGATCGGTGCGTTTAGGCGGATAACCCGTCTCGGCCATGATCCATGTCCCGGTGATCATGTCCGCTGTCCAGCGGTAGTCTCCCAGCGTCTCGTACATGGGATTGAGCGACAGGCTCAGGGCCTTGCGCGGGCATTTGGCTATGCAGCAGAAATCCTCGTTCATGCATTCGAAGCCTATGCATTTGTAGTCGATGGGCGGTTTTACCCGGTTGTGCCCCTCAACCCTTTCATGGACGCCGTTTGGGCATGTCTCGGCGCAAGTACCGCAGTTTATGCAGGCATCGGACCTTGTGACCTTGTATTTCGGCACCTGATGCTTGAACCTGGAAGGCATCTTTTTTATGTTTACCGTTGATGGTTTCATACGCTTGCCGCTTCTCTTTTCTTGAATAGTTTTCCAAAGGTGTCATTGTCGATTTCATCAAAGAAGATCGCACGGCCGGTTTCACCACGCAGACGACGGGCTTCACGGATACCCATGGCGCCCATCACCTCAAGGAGCTGCGAATGCCAAGCGCCCATGAGGTTGATTATTCTCTGGGTGATGATCTTCACCGGGATTTTATGGAGCCCGTCCGGGAAAACCAGCAGTTTTTCCGGCTCTTCATAGAGCCTGGCCCCTATGGCGATGAACAACGGCATGTCAATTGCCGTCAGGTCTGCGCCGCAGAGCATGGCCTTTGGGACATGTTCCGCCATGGCGATACCGCCTGAACCTATAATGGTGA
>CAYMDG010000197.1:0-4188 GCA_964388905.1 uncultured Bacteriovoracaceae bacterium | reverse complement strand
CTGATATATTCCCGTCCATGAATGCCGTCCCTTGTGGGGCGCACGATTTCCGACATGTCCGTCCACATGCCGTCAAACCCTGTCCCGGTAAACGGCCCTCTGTAACCGGCGCCGGAAACAGGAACCTTCCCATCCTCTGCCTGCTTCCACAGCGTGATGAGCATGTCCGGCCTCCAGTATGATCCGCCGAAATTCAGGTAGTCCTTTTCCAGGGATTTTTCTAAAGCGCCCCGCGGGCACTCCTGGATGCACCGGAAGCAGTTTCTGCATAACACCGTGTTCGGGTCCGCCATCCTTCGGGGATCGTCTTTCTGCCGTTTATGGGCTTCATAGATGCACACCTTGGTGCACTTGCCGCAGTTAATGCAGTTTTCTCCCCGCACGATCTTGAACTTGTATACATATTCAAGATCAAGCGGCGTTGCTTTTGTGTGTATATGATATTTCTTTGGCATAGTCGTTCTTCGTCTTTTTTTATGTAGTTTTTTATAGGGGTTTCAATTATTCCGTTCCACCATGTCCCAGTATTCCTTGCTGTCGTCCACCTTTTTCAGGAATTCCTTGATCTGAGCTTCCGGCCTGCCGTATTTGCCTTCAATCCTTTTTTCCAGTGCGTCCCAGAACATCATGAGTTCGAGATTGGTCTGGCATATATCCTCGCAGCCTTTGCAGTGCATGCACATAAAGGCGTTTGCAGCTTCCTGGACCGTCACTTCTTTTCCTGTAATGATCTTATTGGCGAGCGCAATCTTCCCTTTTGCAGTCACCCCTTCATTCTTCGTGATAAGATATGCAGGGCATACGGCCATGCAGTTACCGCACTTGGCGCAGGCATGGATGGAGAGCTCGAAATCGAGACTGTCGATCTTTTCATCCTTTCCCAGGAGTAACGTAGCCAATTTACCGATGATCGGCGACAGGAGAATCAGGATACTCATGGAAAACCCGAAGACTGCCGGATGGAAGATTAGGGCGGAGATCACATTTGAATTGATGCCGAAGAATTTCCCCGGGTTCAGGATATTGTTGGGGTCCACCTTTGCCTTGTATGCCTTCAGGTCTCTTAGTTTATCACTGCTGTACAGATAATTGATAAAGGACGCATTCCAGAGGCCAAGCCCATAGGGTTCGGCTCCCAATGAGACTGCCGTCTTGGTGAGCATTGAAACCAGGGGCATATTGACATAATATTTCTTGCTTCTGGAGTCGCACAGGAAGGTGCTCATGATGAGCGCATGTTTATCATCAATGATGTAGGAGTCGATGCACACTTCAACGCCGAAGCGCAGGCCCAGCTTCTTGGCCTTTTGGATAAAGGCCGATGCATTGGCAAGGGGGATAATGATTTCACTTGCCAGAATGGTCGGTCCCAGGCGCTTTGTCTTCATGCCGAACAGACGCTCATTCCACAGGTAGGTTGCAACATAACGGGGCGCTTCTTCAATGCCCGGATTCTGTGACATGTATTTCACAAATTGTTCTTCATCCAGGGCGCTGCCGAATTCCATGAGAACGCCGGCGCTCTTCTTGAATATTCCGGCACGCATGACCTCGTTTGTGTCGGTCAGATGATTTTCATCCAGAAAACGGATGACGTTGGGGCCGGGCTTTTCTGTGGACGTGTTTTTCAGAAACTTTTCGATAAAGGCGAAGGCCTCTTTGTCTCCGGGAAAATAAAGAAGATGCGAGTATGACGCCTGGGGTACATCCCGCAGCATCAGCGTGGCCTCAACCACTATGCCGAACTCTCCCTCTGTAGAGACGAAGTAGCTGAAATCCTTGTCGGTAGGGGATAGCTCCCTGAGTTCACCCGCGCCCGTGATTACCTTCATGGACACGATCTGTTTGGTAAGGTGGCCATACTTGAAGCTGTTGATGCCGTAACCGCCAGTGGAAATCCAACCTGCTACCGTGGAAAACTTGCTTGAGGGGTAGGTCATCAGACACAAGCCCTCTTTCTTTGCCATGATATCGATATCGCTCCACCTTGCTCCCGCTTCAACGGTCACGTATTTTTCCGCGGTGTTGAGTTCCAGAATCTTTCTGAAGGGAGACAGGTCAATGACGATCCCGGCATTTGTGGGTATGACCCCGCCGAATCCCCACGATGCCGCGCCCCTTGGTATCACGGGTATTTTCTTGTCATTGGCAAATGCCAGGACCTTTATTATCTCGTCATAGTTTTTTGGCTGGACGACAAAATCAGGTTGCGTTTTAAAAAAGGTCTTGGTCATGATCGGAGGGACATCGCCGATGTCATGGCAGTACATCTCTCTTTCTTCCGCCTTGTCGATGACCTTGATATCGCCGGCAATCTTTTTGAATTCTTCAACTAGTTTCATGGGTTAGAAGTCTCTTTATCTGCTATATTTATAATGTATTATCAAACCCTTGTTTCTTGCTGCCCTCATACATCTCCATGGATGCATCTGCGAAAGAGCAAGATAAGTGCCATAACCTGAGTTTAATGTCTCTTGGGGACGGAACAAGGCAAGAATAACTGATAACATTCTGTTTATTAGGCGTTTATTTTGAGAACGAGGATCGTCATACCCCAACTGAATTAGTTATGGATATATAAGGTCAGGACCAAAAAGAAACAAAAAAGAACTGTTTTAAAATCGTTTGCAACAATGATGTGCCATCTTGCATCATGGACAACAGTCTTTAGGTGCAATTGTTATTATCATTATAATAACAGATTGTTACATGGATAAGACAGCTGGATTACAGACGAAACCGGGGAGGGAAGTCAGGGTTGATATTCCGACAAAGAAACAATTATGTACAGAAACATTTAAGGCTTCTTCAGAGAACAAACAGTTTAACATCCCCACAGGTGCCCAGGGTTCACTTAAGTTTTGCAATTGCATTGGTAATCTCCACCACTATCCGAAAATCAAGCTCCTCATCAATAACCTTCTCACCGAACTCATCAACTACATAGAACACATCGGTATATGGGTCACCGCCATGGGAGAGGAAGGCGCGGTGGATATTAAGGCCAAGCTTTGCAATGGCCTGTGCTACATGAAAGAGAAGGCCGAACCTTTGCGGGGTATGCACATCGATGATTGTGAAGAAGTCTGAGCTGGTGTTGTCCAGATTTACAACAGGGATTGATGAAGAGAGAGTTGTTGACCCGTTTTTAAGCGGCTTTGTTGAGGTGATACGCTCGTTGATATCCAATCCGCCCTTTGCCGCAAGCTTGAACTGCTCACCGATCTTCCCCCAGTTTGCATAATCCTTCCAAGGGATAAGGACGGTGAACTCATCGACAGCAATGTGGTCGAGCCAGGTAAAGATCTTTGCAGAGACAATGTCCAGGTGGTTGAAGGTGAGTATCCCGGTAAGCATTGCAAACAGGCCGGGCCTGTCCCGGGTAATGATGGTAACAGAAGCATGATCACCCTTGGCCTGGACATCTACCATGATATCGTCTTGTCCCTTAAGTGCACGGCTCAATTCGAGATGGTGTTTGATATCGTCGTACTCGGTATGGAGGATATAGGCCTGGGGCAGCACCCATAACCTTCCGCCCTGAGAGGACCCCTGCTTGTCGGGGGCCTCTGATATGAGCCGGTTCCATCTCTCTTCAAGGATGATCATGTTGTTGGGGTCCCTCAATATGCCGCGCTGCAGGCTGTGGGCAGCCTTTGTGAAAAGCTCGCGCAGCAGGGATGCCTTCCATTCATCCCATGCCCGGGGACCTGTGGCACGGGCATCGGCAACACTGATGAGGTAAAGCATGGTCAGGGTCTTTTCGTTCTGGGCCAGCCTTGCACAATCCAGGGCCACCTTTTCCTCGGAGAGGTCCCGTCTGTAAGCCGTGTCCGGCAAGAGGAGATGATGACGTACAAGGGACTCCACAAGGTCTGCGCGGGGCTCCGAAAGGCCGAACCACCTGGCGATATTTCCTGCAACCGGCGCCCCGGTAACGGCGTGGGGTCTGCCCAGTCCTTTTCCGATGTCGTGGAGGAGTCCGGCCAGATAAAGCACCTCTTTATCTTGGACAACAGTATAAAGATCCGGCTCTTCCTTTTCAAGGGCAGTGAGCTCACCAAGGGTTTTTATACTGTGCACATCAGTAGTATAGGTGTGGTAAACATCGAAGTGAGTACGGCCCATGATAGGCCCGAACTCGGGGATGAATCGTTCGAGTACCCCTGTTTCAAGCATTGCGCTCAG
>CAYMDG010000196.1:0-6037 GCA_964388905.1 uncultured Bacteriovoracaceae bacterium | reverse complement strand
ATCCTATAAAAAAGCCCCAAGTCATCGTCCAGAGATGAATTGAATTGAAGAGAACCAGGGCGATGAATAAACCCCAAAGCTGGTCCGCTATGGCCGAGATCAACAGTAGAAGTGCAAGGAGCGGTTTCAGGGTTGTCCAGAACAATGTGTCGCCTATGGCCGCAAGGGACCCCGTCAGCGAGGGCCTTATCTTTTCTATCAACTCTTCATCGCCTTTTTCATACAGGTGGAGAAAGACGCCTATTGCAGTTGGGGCCATATAGGGTTGTGTGTTGAAGAATGGAGTGTAGCGTTTGACGGCATCAGGTGTTTTTTCCGGGATGATGTGTTTAAGACCCGGAAGAATTGCATGAGTGAAACCGATGTTCTGCATGCCTTTGAAATTCCAGGCAGCCTGGATAAACAATGATTTCCACAGAATGGACAGGGCTACCCGTATCGGCATCTTCACAATAGAGGATTCAGTAACACACCTCACCTGGTGCGTCAATAAACCCGGATGTAGCATCTAAGAGCCAAAAAATTGTATCCTATAAAACCTGCATCTCGCAGCCTTAGTGAAAGGCTAATTTCTCCGGTTTTTCAAGGCTGCGAGATGCAGGTTTTATAGGACGAGCCAATTGCAAAACTCCAAAAAAGTGTCACACCCGCGAAAACGGGGGTCCAGAAGCTCTTGAAATGACTGGATTCCCGCTTCCGCGGGAATGACCTTCTGCAAGTATTGCAATTGACACGGACGTATTTGAAAAGAATTCCATGTCCACAATGAGTATCATGGTTGAAGCTACCTGAAGCGCATAGAGAGAATATTTGTTTGGAGCATTACCTTGATGTCCTAACCCCAAGACGTTTACAGTATGTGAGGATCTTGCATTGTGAGCACAAAGGGCTTACAGGGAGGCATATGTGCTGCCCATACGGCACAAGGTAGTTATTGATCTCCTTCCAATATTGTCTGGGAAGTATCTCCCGGAGCTTCATCTCTGTTTCATCCGGGGTCCTGGTTGATAGATACCCCCACCGGTTTGTAATCCTGTGGACATGCGTATCTACACAGATCCCCATTTTGTCGAAGCCCAGGATAACAACCAGGTTTGCCGTCTTTCTCCCGACACCCGGGAGTCTCAGGAGTTCGTCAAGGTCTTGTGGAACTTTGCCAGTATGCTTCTCAACGATAATCTTTGAAGTCTCCTTGATGTTCTTTGCCTTTGTTTTGTAAAATCCAACAGGGTAGATAGCCTGCTCGATAGTTTCTTGTGGTAGATCTGATATCGCTTCAGGGGTTGATGCAATGGCTGACAACCTTTCAAACGCGTGATCGGTTGTAATGTCTTTAGTCCTGAGGGAGAGCATGGTGGAAATGAGTACCTTGAATGGGTCATGATCGCGGGCGACCCTGCCGACAATGGGTTCCTTCAGGTTGGTCACCTCATGGGAGAGGATTTTGAAGACTTGATGGATTGTCAGAATCCAACTCCTAAACGGAGCAGATACCTTCTGTCTTTTTGCTGCCCTGATTGGGTTCCAACTTCTTCTGCATAAGTAAGGAGATCAAATTGAATATTTTTTGCATCTGCTCCGAGACCAAAGGTCATATACCCCTGATTTACTCCGGTTCTCAGCCGGATGATCTTGGTAAGGTGATATTCAAGGCCAAGATGGATTCTTTTGCCTATATCGTTGTCATCTCCCATCCAGCCAAGTATATCAACATAATCGGCTGCAAGGGTTAAATCGCCGAACCGTTTCGAGACACCCAGGTCTATGTGAGGATCAAGGTCTTCTGCATCCCCGAGTTTGTTTCCAATGAGGTTATTTATGCTCATTCCTAACTGGAGTGGTTCCTGCGGGCCTCCCTCTTGGGAGTTCTCGAATTTATATATGATACCAAGATCGAGCAATCCCCCGCTGCCATGCTGGATATCATCCCTGAGGCGGCTTTTGAAGTCATGAGTGGTTATGTCAGCCACGCTGTACTCATGTTCAATACTTTCCCTATAGAGGTATTTTATATTTGAACCGATTAGTAAGGAATTATCAAGAAAAGTCCAAGCATAACCTGCACATACCCCTCCATCACCTATGGCATCGACAGATAATTTAGGGTACTGTCTGTCCCGCACCTGGATGTTGGATTTTGCCGCACCAATAAGCCCGAAGGCAAAGTTGGGCCTTGTGAAGTTTGGGAAGATGGATGAAGCGATATGTCCGTAATCACCAATATGCCCTTGTAAGAAGCTGGCAACTTCTTTTGAATTATCAGTATCAACATCCCAGGCATCTTTGTGAAAATTGTATGCCTTCTTGGAACCTTCTATTTCAAGGTTTATGAGAGATGCCCGGTTTTCTTTGATGGTTGCAAGGCCTGCAGGATTGTAAAACAGGGCATTGGCGTCATCCGAGAGGGCTACAAAAGTCCCCCCCATCCCAAGTGGTCTTGACCCTTTATATATATAGGGTAATCCCTTGGCGCAGATATTCCAAGAATTCAAAAAGGTCAGCAGGAGAATAATCCCAATATACTTTTTCATGTGTGTTCCCCTCCGGATAACAAACATTTGATGATTATGGCATTGCGAGATTGTACACGAAAGAGTTTAAACCTTCAGATGTATAAGTCATGATGAGTTCATCTGTAATTTGTACGCCAGTCTCTTCCCCAAGAGCAGAAGAGAGGAAAGCAGTAAGGGCATCTCTCATTTTATTGGACTCTGGATATGCCCTTGAAAAAGCAGTGATGGCATGATTGATATTCAAAAGGTCTTCTTGATACCATGTAGGAGTTCCGTTTGTCACCTTCTCCGAAAAAATGGCCGGTATAACTAATGTGGGCCAACTGTATCCATACTTTTCATTTTTAAGATATATATAAGCTGAAGAATTTATGGGCACAGGAATAGTTCCAGGATTATGTTTGCTTACATCGGGTAAATACAAACTGGTATTGAATGCATCTGCAACCGTATTGCTTGTATTGAGGATGAAGTGTACCGCTGAGGCTATGCCGAGTTGTATTCTATGATCATCAGTTGACAGCCCTTTTTTCTCGAGGATTGAGAGTGTCTCTTTTGCCTTGGTAATATAATCCAGAAGATCCAAAACTATAAGTGCATCAGTCTGACCATCATCATCATCATGTCCAATGAATCTTCTGCCATTTTGAATATTTTCATTAGGTGGTTGTATCATCGAAGCTGCAATATCGAAGGGTTCCAAGCCCGAACTTGTTGAATTAGCAATGAACAGGGTCAGGTCAATACCGACCTTACCCATATATGCAGAGGCTAGTAACTGTGATACCTCGGTGTCCAGGGCTGAGGTAGTATAGATTACACTCAGATCTGAAATGACTTGGCCATAGTTTGAGTTATCAAGGTCCATCCTGGCTTGTTCTATTTTTGAATCACGACTTGAATCTTCAGAGATTCCCTCAAATAGACTGTCTTGGCTGCAAGCAGAAAGGAGTAACAAGATGACAGCTCCCCAAAGATATAATTTCATATACGTCCCCCTGAATATAGGTGCATATTTTTAGATAGAATATATTATGTATATAATGCAATATTTACACCATTATCTTTGTCATGGGTTCATGTCAAAATGTTTTTTATAAAAGATTTAAGATAACAAAATTATTTATAAAATTTTCTATCGCTCAAAGGAGAGTTGACCCTTGATGAAGGTCCTGAATATTTAGGAATAATCAACAGTGATTAATATGGATGTTGGTTAAAGATTTCAGTCAATTTCATCAAAACCTTCTCCAGCGAAATGAGTATGTTGAATGGAGAAAAATTTTCTAATTCATGAGAAAAATATTTCCATTTTACCTGAAAGCTCAATAGGGCTCTCTATTCGTATTAATATGCTTCAATAAATATAAGTTGCTAAGAAGGACTATTAACTCATAAAGTTATCTATGAGAATAATTGAAAAGCCATTGTAAGGGGAATTATGAGCTGCAAAAGGAATACATATTGCAAATTCGAATTATTGAGCAGACATATAAGAGTAATGAGAATTCATTATTGATTAACTAGATGAGAATATGATACAACCATAATGTAAAAAAATATCCCAAATATATATCCGGGTCGGTAAGGGGTATTAAGACGATAATTATTGATTTGGTTGCATCAAGCAGCAGAGTAAGGGAGAATAATCACATGAAAGGTTATAAGTTTATTCTGAGCATGGTTCTTGTGATTTTCATTTATTCTTTTATGTTCTCCTGCTCAGGTGGCAGTGGCTCTGATAAAAAAATTAGCGGCGAATCCATTGATGATCCCGGGGCTTCTGTAGGTGCATTAGGTTTTGATGATGCTTACCCGATTGTTCTTCAAATGCAAGAGACAACCGGTGAATTTGTTGCCGTGCTTGACGGGCAGTATGTCGAGCCTGGAAAGAAACGGTTTGCTGTAACGGTGCAGGGAGATACATCATACATCGACAAGGTGCTTCTCAGTGATGGCGGGGTATATCAAGTTGAAGCGATAAAGCAGGGTGATTCTTATCAGGCTGATTTTACTATTGGTAATGAACGTTTATATGCAACGGTACTAATACAGGCAATCCACAAAAACCAGCGGGCTTCTAAAGAAAAAATCGTGTTTAAAACATTCAAGGACAACTCAAGTGATAACATGATCATCAATGGTATTGGAATACTTGCATCCAACGATATACTCTACGGAAACAATGAATTTCTTGCTACTGAACTTGATAAGATCGTTGGAGCAGCCTTTAATACTATTAAGACTCGGGATTCAGGTATTATATCAATTCTTAGCTATGGCGATAACAATCCTAATACAATTGACATAGAAATAGTTGATTTTAAATCTGTGCATAATGCGGCATACCCATCAGCAGTAATTCATCTTGGTTTTATCATTCATGATGTAACCCTGGCTGCATTAAATATTAAAGGACAGTATCTCATCACTACCAAAAACAATGATCTTAATGTCGACATGTTTATTGCAGTTGATGACCATGGAAATGATGGCACACGGGGTCTTGTTTTTAACTTTCTGGGATCACCCAGTCTTACCTTTAAAAAGGACTTTATCCTGCACTCTGTTGTCGAGCAAAAGATTGCATCCGGCCTTCTTCTTGTAGAGCAAACTCCTCTTGTGGCAGATCTTCAGAAACTATTTGAAACACTTGGCGATCTCTTTCCTTTAAGTGTTAATGTAAACGACTCTACTGTTGATATAGTATCCCTGTTCGGCAAGCAAAATATAGATCTATCAAAATATATGTTTATTGATCTTTATGGGATTCCGGAGAATACATCTCAATCAGAAATTGCTTTAGGGGCAGGATTATATATTACAAAAGATAAGACTGCGAGTTCCAGAACTACCAATGATAATCCTGTCAACAGCCCTGACCTGAATGGAATTGTGATTGATCTGTGTCAGGTCATGGTAGATAAAGCCTTTGACAACATCAAGCAACAGTACAAGGGGCTTGTTTCGACCTTATCCTATGGTGACAACAATCCTCAAACAAATGATTTCATAATTAATTCAGTTTCAATTCAAGATACAAGTAATCCGGAAACAAAGATGATCCAGGCAAACTTCACCATCTTGGATGTTGACTTCAGTGCAGCTTCACTCTTCGGTTTTTCTTTAATAAATACTCGGAATAATGATCTTACCATCGATGCAGCCTTTTTACTCTCCACTAGTAATGATGCGGGAGGGGTTTTCCTCATTCTGGACGTACAACAGGTGGCGAATGTGGCCTTTAGGGATTACTTTGTTGGAAAACTCGCCATAGAGGAACTGGCCAAAAACACCATAACAAATATGGATAATTCGAATGCCAGCATAGATAAAATCGTATCGGCACTGTCTTTTGATATCGATCTCTCGGGGTCTGGATCTCCAGGTTTTGAATTTCCCGAGGTTTTAGAGGTGCTTTCACCTTATGAATGGGATCTGAGGTTGCCTGATGAAAATAATCTGAGTCTTATCATCTCACAAGACAATATCAACCGGGTCCTTGCACATCTTTTCACAAGGGC
>CAYMDG010000195.1:0-6049 GCA_964388905.1 uncultured Bacteriovoracaceae bacterium | reverse complement strand
CCGGCACGTTCACCTGCTTCGCCAGCAAGATGTGCTCACGCGTCTGCGGCATCGGGCCGTCAGACGCCGCTACCACCAGGATCGCCCCGTCCATCTGCGCCGCTCCCGTGATCATGTTCTTGATATAGTCAGCATGACCAGGACAATCGATGTGCGCATAGTGCCGGTTCGCCGTCTGATACTCCACGTGCGCCGTGTTGATCGTGATCCCTCGGGCCTTCTCCTCCGGCGCCTTGTCTATCATGTCGTACGATACGTACTCGGATAATCCCTTCTTCGCCAGATGCTTCGTGATCGCCGCCGTTAACGTCGTCTTTCCATGATCTATATGACCAATCGTACCCACATTCACATGCGGCTTCGTCCTCTTGAATAACTCCTTAGCCATGTAGCTGTCCTCCTTTAACTTTTAAGGTCTCGGAGATGCTGCTCGGCACCGGCTCATAATGGGATACCTGCATGGTAAAGGTAGCACGGCCCTGGGTGAGTGAGCGTATGGATGTTGCGTAGCCGAACATCTCTGCCAGCGGGACTTGGGCAGCCACCACCCTGACATCAGAGCGGGTGTCCATCCCGAGCACCTTACCTCTCCTTGAAGAGAGGTCACTTATCACGTCTCCGACATAATCCACCGGGCAGACCGACTCGACGTCCATAATGGGTTCGAGTAAAATGGGCCCAGCCTTTTTCACTGCGTTCTTGAATGCCATGGAGCCTGCGATCTTGAAGGCGAGTTCGGAGGAATCCACCTCGTGAAAGGATCCGTCCAGCAGCGACACACGCATATCCTGCAAAGGGTAGCCTGCAATGGGTCCGATATGCAGCGCCTCTTCGATCCCCTTCTTTACAGCAGGTATGTATTCCCGTGGTATCACACCGCCAACGATCTTATTCACGAATTCAAAACCGGATGCGGGCTCCAGGGGCTCCACGGAGATGACCACGTGTGCGTACTGGCCATGGCCGCCGGTCTGCTTGACGTATTTGACGTTTTCGGAGACAGTCTTGCTGATGGTCTCGCGGTATGCAACCTGCGGCTTGCCCACATTGGCATCCACGCTGAATTCCCGTCTCAGCCTGTCCACGATGATCTCAAGATGCAGCTCGCCCATACCGGAGATGAGCGTGTCGCCCGTCTCGTGGTTGGACTGCACCCTGAAGGACGGGTCTTCCATTGCTAGTCTGGACAGGGCAAAACCCAGGCGTTCCTGGTCCGTTTTGCTCTTGGGCTCTATGGCAACGGAAATGACCGGATCGGGGAAGTCCATGGACTCCAGGATTATGGGCCTGTCAGGATCGCACAGGCTATGGCCCGTGATGGTGTTTTTCAGTCCCAGCACTGCGGCTATCTCGCCCGCGCAGAGTGTCTTGATCTCCTCGCGCTTATCCGCATACATGCGCACGAGCCTGCCGATACGCTCTTTCTTGGTGGTAGAGCAGTTGTAGATGGTATCACCGGAATTGAGCACACCGGAATATACACGGATAAAGGTCAGCTGGCCTACATACGGGTCGTTCATGACCTTGAATGCCAGGGCGGCAAAGGATTCGTCATCCCTGGGATTGCGGCTCTCTTCCTCCCCGCTTAAGGTCTTGCCCTTGATGGCACCGACCTCTACCGGTGAAGGCAGATAGTCAACGACCGCGTCCAGCATGGGCTGCACGCCCTTGTTCTTGAAGGCGGACCCGCACAGGACCGGCGTGACCAGACCCAGCAAGGTGCCCTTCTTGATGGCGATCTTGATGGCGTCCTTGGCGATCTCTTTGCCGGCCAGGTACCCCTCCATGATGCCTTCGTCCACATCGCACAGCGATTCGATGAGGCGCTCGCGGTACTCATCGGCCAAGTCTTTATACTGGGGAGGTATATCAATAAAGTTATAGCTTGCACCCTTGCTGGATTCTTCAAAGGTGACGGCCTTCATCTCTACCAGGTCCACTATGCCGGCAAAGGTCTCTTCGGCACCCATGGGAAGCTGCAGGGCAATGGGTCTGGCGCCAAGCTTGTCCTTGATCTGCCCTACAACCTTCAGGAAATCCGCGCCCGTGCGGTCCATCTTGTTGACAAAGGCGAGCCTGGGCACCTTATAGCGCTCAGCCTGCCTCCAGACTGTCTCTGACTGGGGTTCAACGCCTCCAACGGCGCAAAATACCGCCACGGCCCCGTCAAGAACCCGTAAAGACCGTTCAACCTCGATAGTGAAGTCCACATGGCCGGGCGTATCGATGATGTTGATGATATGATCTTTCCAGAAACAGGTGGTTGCGGCGGACGTGATGGTGATGCCGCGCTCTTTTTCCTGCTCCATCCAGTCCATGGTGGCCTGGCCGTCATGCACCTCGCCGATCTTGTAGCTCCGCCCCGTATAGAATAGGATACGCTCGGTAGTCGTGGTCTTGCCCGCATCGATATGGGCCATGATACCGATGTTCCTGAGTCTCTCTATCGGAACTGATCTTTTCACCGTTATATTCCTTACCAGCGATAATGAGCAAACGCCTTGTTGGCCTCCGCCATCTTATGCGTGTCTTCTTTCTTTTTAATGGAAGTGCCTCTGTTGTTGTACGCATCCAGGATCTCGGCGGCCAGGCGTTCGCTCATGGTGTGCTCCGAGCGTTCGCGGGCTGCGTTGATGATCCAGCGGCGTGCCAGCATGTCTCTCCTGTCGGGCCTTACCTCTTGCGGCACCTGGTACGTGGCGCCGCCTATCCTGCGGGACTTGACCTCAAGGGAGGGCTTTATATTGTCAAAACCCTTATTAAAGACCATCAGCGCGTCTTCCTTGGTCCTGGCGGCAAGTATATCGAGAGTCTCGTAGAAGACTATCTCGCTCACGGACTTCTTGCCGTCCCACATGAGGCAGTTGATGAACTTGGCTACGTTCAGGTCGCCGAACTTTGGGTCCGGTGCGATGTTTCTCTTAAGGTTTCCTCTGTTTTTCCTCGGCATGGCAGTTCCTCTACTTCGGTCTCTTCGTGCCGTATTTGGACCGGGCCTTACGGCGTTCGGATACGCCTTCGGAGTCCATTACGCCACGGACAATGTGATAGCGAACACCGGGAAGGTCTTTGACACGACCGCCCCTGATCAGCACCACCGAGTGTTCCTGCAGGTTGTGCCCCTCACCCGGGATGTACGAGGTCACTTCATAGCCATTGGTAAGGCGCACACGGGCAACCTTCCTCAGGGCTGAATTGGGCTTCTTCGGAGTCGTGGTGTACACCCTCACGCATACGCCCCTCTTCTGGGGGCATGCCTGAAGGGCCCTCGTCTTCTGCCTCTTCTCGATGGTCTTTCTGCCTTTCCTCACAAGCTGATTCAGTGTGGGCATTGCTTTTATCCTTTTTATTTCATCAATAGGAAATAATAAAATTTTCCTTAATCCGTGCTCGGATAGCCGCAGTCTTCTAACAATCCATACCTGTATCTGTCAAGGACTTTCTATACTAAATCGTCTTCAAAGATGTTCTCGTCCCCGACCTCGATATCCACCTTGCGGTAAATCGGGAATCCGGTGCCTGCTGGAACCAGGCGCCCCATGAGAACATTCTCCTTCAACCCCACCAGATGGTCCACCTTGCCCTGCACGCTGGCCTCTGTGAGCACTCGTGTGGTCTCCTGGAAGGAGGCTGCCGACAGGAAGCTCTCGGTGTTGAGCGATGCCTTGGTGATGCCAAGAAGGAAAGGCTCCGCGATGGCAGGCGTCTGTCCCAGACCCACCACACGCTGGTTCTCCGCTTCGAAGAGGAACTTGTCTACAAATTCTCCTTCGATGGTCTCGGAGTCGCCGGGATCCTTGATCTTTACGCGCTTGAGCATCTGGCGCACAATGACCTCTATGTGCTTATCGTTGATACGCACACCCTGGAGCCTGTAGACCTCCTGGACCTCGTTCACCAGATACTTGGCAAGGTCCTTCTCGCCCCTGATGCGCAGGATGTCGTGCGGGTCCACGGCGCCGTCCATAAGCGGCTCACCGGCGCGCACAAAGTCACCTTCATGGACGGATACGTGCTTGCTCTTGGGGATCATGTAATCCTTGGGAGTTCCGAGTTCAGGGGTGACGGTCACCTTGCGTTTTCCCTTGGTGTCCTTGCCGTAAGAAACCTCACCGTCGATCTCGGTGACCACGGCGCACTCCTTGGGGCGTCTCGCCTCAAAGAGCTCAACCACGCGCGGCAGACCACCCGTGATGTCCTTGGTCTTGGTGGTTTCCCTGGGGATCTTCACCAGCACATCGCCCGCCAGGACCTCTTCCCCTTCCTTGATGAACATATGCGCACCCAGAGGCAGATTGTACCTGGCCTGGTTCTTGGTGCCCGGTATCTTTAATATCTTGCCCGAATCGTCCGTTATGAGGATGCGCGGTCTCAGCTCCGGGTCCTTGGGCTCGATGATGACCGAGCGGGACAGGCCGGTAACCTCGTCGATGTGCTCCATGACCGTGATCTCTTCCACCAGATCCATGAACTTCACCTTGCCCGATACATCCGTGAGGATGGGGATGGTATATGGGTCCCACTCGGCAAGCAGGGTGCCGGCCTCTACCTTCTGGCCGTCTTTCACCTTCACCTTTGCGCCGTAGACGATTTGATAGGTCTCACGCTCGCGCCCGTTCTCGTCCTCAAGTGCCACCAGGCCATTGCGGTTCATGGCCACCAGTTCGCCCTCTCTGCCGAGAGATGCCTTGAGGTCTTTATACCTGGCAATACCCCCGTGGCTGAATTTGATGCTCGACTGCTCCACAACCATGGCCGTACCACCAACGTGGAAGGTTCTCATGGTGAGCTGGGTGCCGGGCTCGCCGATGGACTGGGCCGCGATGATGCCCACGGCCTCGCCGATGTTCACCATCCTTCCGCGCGCCAGGTCCTTGCCGTAGCACTTTGCGCAGATACCGTGCTTGGACCGGCAGGACAGCGCTGAACGGGCGACGACCTTCTCGATGCCGGCATCGTCGATCAATTTAATATGCGCCTCGGTGATCATGGAGTTGACCGGTACGAGCACGTTGCCGGAATACGGGTCACGGATGTCGTCCAAGGTAACACGGCCAAGGAGCCTCTCGCCAAGGTTCTGGATGATCTCGCCACCCTCGGCCAGGGCCTCCATCTCGATACCGTCGAGCGTTCCGCAATCCTCTTCGGCTACGATCACGTCATGTGCCACATCCACGAGCCTGCGGGTGAGATAACCGGAGTTGGCGGTCTTGAGCGCCGTGTCCGCAAGACCCTTTCTGGCACCGTGTGTGGATATGAAGTATTCAAGGACGTCAAGGCCTTCCCGGAAATTCGACTCGATGGGCGTCTCGATGATCTCGCCCGAGGGCTTGGTCATGAGTCCCCTGATGCCGGCCAGCTGCCTGATCTGCTGGGCAGAGCCGCGCGCGCCTGAGTCGGCCATCATGAAGATGGGGTTGAAGGATGGCACCTCAACGGTCTTACCGCTCTTCAGCTTTATGCTGTCGGTCTTGATGGTGTCCATCATGTCAATGGCGATGTGATCGGTCACCTTGGTCCAGATGTCCACAATCTTGTTATACCGCTCGCCGTCGGTGATGAGACCTTCGTTGTACTGATTGATGATCTGTGCAACGTCTTCCTTTGCCTTCCCGATGGTCTGCCCTTTGGACTCGGGTATCTTCATGTCCTCGATGCCGATGGATATGCCGGCCTTGGTGGCATAGAAATAACCCAGGTCCTTTATGCGGTCGGCCAGCAGAACGGTCTTCTTGTCACCGGCCAGACTGAAGCAGGTATCCACCAGCTCGCCCAGGGCCTTCTTGGTCATGGGCTTGTTGATGGACTCAAAGGAGATCTCTGATGGAACGATATCCCTGAAAATGATCCTGCCTACGGTTGTCTCCACGAATTTACCGTCCATGCGCACCTTGATCCGCGCATGAATGGATGCCACGCCGCCGTCATAGGCGGCCCGTACCTCGTCGGGCCCGTAGAAAACCATGCTCTCGCCTTTGGCGTCCGGCTTTTCCCTGGTGAGGTAGTAAATGCCGAGCACGATGTCCTGGGTGGGCGCTATGACCGGTTT
>CAYMDG010000194.1:3042-6072 GCA_964388905.1 uncultured Bacteriovoracaceae bacterium | reverse complement strand
AGGGTGCAGCAGGATGCCTTGCTGCCCTTTGTGGAAAATGGCGACATCATCCTCATCGGCGCCACCACCGAGAACCCATCGTTCGCCATTACATCACCGCTCATGTCCAGAACCCAGGTGATCGTGCTCAAGGCCTTGAGTGCCGGTGTTATCGAGGAGATCCTGAAACGTGCAATAGACCGGGACACCCTCCTCAAATCCCAGAAGAAGACAATATCGTCAGAATGCCTGGCGGCCATGGCCAGGGCGGCTGACGGAGATGCACGGGCCGCATTGAATCTGCTGGAGCTGGTGATTACGAACATCGACAGGGAACAGATAGAACTCCATGACTTGAAAGGTCTTATGGACCGGCCGCTCTATCACGACCGCTCGGGCGAGAACCATTATGACCTTATCAGCGCCTTCCACAAGAGCGTACGGGCGAGCGATGTGGACGCAAGCATCTACTGGCTCGGCAGGATGATGGAGGCCGGCGAAGACAGGCTCTTTATCTTGAGACGCATGATCCGCCTCGCCTGTGAAGACATCGGCATGGCAGACCCCAATGCATTGCGCATCGCCACCAGCGCAAAGGATGCCTTCACCTTCGTAGGCAGCCCGGAAGGCGATATCGCGCTCTATGAGGCGACCATATACCTTGCCTGCGCCCCCAAGAGCAACGCCGTATATATGGCTGAAAAAAGGGTATCAGATCTGATCCGGAAAACCGGAACACCGTCGATCCCTCTTTACCTGAGAAACGCACCTACACGGCTCATGAAGGAGCTCGGTTATTCGGAAGGATACATCTATGCGCATGATGACCCCGCCGGTGCGTTGACGCTTGACTACATGCCGGAAAAACTTCCTAAGGCAGCGTTGTACACCCCTAAGGATGCAGGGGTAGAAAAAAGGATACGGGAGATCTTGGATGCTCGTCAAAAGGCTAAACAGACTGGGCCAGGACCATATCGCAAGTCTACTAAGCAGTGAGGATAATCCCCTCTTGATGGAACGGGTGGCAACCGATCTTGAAGGGGTGGATATGGATCTCGTGGAGAGGCTCATCAGGAGCGAGGGCATATACGATCCGCCTCAAGGGGAGGTGGAGCCTGCGGATATCATCCCTGCAACCTTCGCCTCATCGAGGGAGGCTTCTGCATACATCCGCCGCGGCCATGAGCTTCTTCGCTCGGGCAAGGTCGCAGCGCTTGTTGTTGCAGGCGGCCAGGGATCGCGGTTGGGCATTGATGCACCAAAGGGCGTCGTAGGGGTAACCCCGGTGAAGGGGAAAAGCCTCTTTAACCTTTTTGCAGAAAAGATCCTTGCTCTTGAGCATAAGTTCCAGTGCAAGATCCCATGGTTCATCATGACCTCCAGGGAAAATGACGGCCCTACTCGAGAATACTTCCGGGATAACGCGTATTTCGGACTGAACCAGGATCGTGTGCATTTCTTCGTCCAGGGAATGCTGCCGTCCGTAACCACAGATGGGAAGTTCATCATTGGGCAAGACGGCGGGCTCTTCATGAACCCGGACGGCCATGGGGGGACCTTCAATGCGCTGCGCACAAGCGGTTCTTTAAACCTGATGAAGGACCTCGGCATCGAGGAAATATTCTATTTCCAAGTGGATAACCCCCTGGCAAAGGTGTGTGATCCGCTGTTTCTCGGGCTCCACAACCTCTCAGGCGCACAGATGTCCTCCAAGGTGGTCAGAAAGTCAACCTATGAGGAGAAAGTCGGGGTTATCACAAAAATCAACAACAAGACCACCCTGCTGGAATACAGTGATATGAGCGATGAGGTTAAATATGCAAAGGGATCTGATGGTGAAATGCTCCACTGGGCAGGGAACCTCGCCATACACATGATCACCCGGACATTCGCCGAGGAGATCACCGCAGGGGGGACCAAACTGCCGTTCCACCGCGCCCGGAAAATGATCACTGTCCCGGGACCAGATGGCAGACCCATGGAGATCCCCGGCATCAAGTTCGAGGCCTTTCTCTTTGATGCGCTGCCCATGGCGGATAAGAGCATTACCTTGGAGGTTTTACGCCAGGAGGAGTTCGCCCCGGTCAAAAACCTCACGGGCGCAGATTCCCTGGAAAGCTCCCGGCTGCTCCAGTGTGCACTGCATGCCTCCTGGCTGAAACGGCTCGGGGTGGATGTGGATCCCGGCATATCCGTAGAGATCAGTCCCTTGTTTGCACTCGACTACGAAGACCTGTTGCTTAAGGCCGCAAACCTTCCCCGGCACATCGGGATAAACACCTTTCTGGGGTGATTCCGTATGAGACAAAGTACAACAAAGCGGCATACCATAGAACTCAAAGAGACGAAGTGGGACATCCTCATCTGGTTGGGCACCTTCATTGTTCTCGGCTTCGTGATCATGTTCGCCATGTACTCCTACCACGGCGTCGAGAGGGAAATGGCGGCCCAGTTCAACCGCGAGCAGGGCCTGCTGGCCCAGCAGACCGCCATGGGTATCGAGCAGTATATGCACGACATCACCAACAGCCTGAGCCTCACCGCCCACATCAAAGGGGTATCCAACGGCGATCCTGAGGCCATCCGGGTATCGGTGCAGAATGTTTTCAACTCGCTGAAGAGCAAGGTGGTATTCGTTTTCTGGGAGGACAAGAGCGGCATCATGCGCTACCACTACCCCAGGCAGCTCCTCCCGGGGCTTGACGGCAAAGACTTCAGCTTCAGGACCTATTTCCGTGTGGCCAAAGAGCTCAATGTCCCCTATGTCTCGGACATCATCATGGTGGGTGGAGAACAGTATTACGACATACCCGGGCGCTTCGAGACCTTTATCATATCGTTCCCCCTGAAGGGCGATGATGGTAATTTCCACGGTGTAATCGGCTGTGCCATCGACATGTCGAATATCACCGCCCACTATGTGGCTCCCATCAGGCCGTCAAAATCCGGTTATGTCTGGATGCTCGACGAGACCGGCATGATCCTCTACCACCCCAACCCCAAATGGATCGGGCTCAACCTGAACGATGTGATCATCGGGCTCAAGAAGCA
>CAYMDG010000194.1:0-2942 GCA_964388905.1 uncultured Bacteriovoracaceae bacterium | reverse complement strand
GTGCTTATAGCGACCATCATCATGCTCAGGATCAACAGGGCCCGGGCCGGGGCCTCTGAGAGGAATAAATGGGCGGACAAGGTCCTTGTAGCCCACAAGCGGATGGAGACCATCTTCAACGGCGTGCCGCATTACCTGGCAATGATCGATGCCGCATTCACCATTACGGATATCAACCAGCGTCTGTGCGACCTCTATGGAATGAAGAGGGAAGACGTTATCGACAAGCACTGTTCCCTTGATTTTTCCGAAAATGAGCGCATCTGCAACACCAAGCTCGTGGAAAGGTGCTTTAAAAGCGCCCGGATCGTCACCGAAAGGGACACACGAATGGAAATCCTCGGCAAGCCCTACTTCTTCGACATGAGCGCCATCCCCTTGTTCGGGTCCAAGGGTGAGGTGGACTATGTGGTCCAGTATGCGGTGGATATCACGGATAAGAAGGCTCTCACCGAGAAGCTCATACAGGCGGAGAAACTCGCAGCCGTAGGCCAGATGTCGGCCCATGTGGCCCATGAGATCCGCAACCCTTTGACTTCCATACTGCTCCATTCCGAGCTTCTTGAGGACGAACTCAAGGAGCATGACAAAAACGAGGAGGGCCTTGAGCTTGTTCGTATCATCAAGGAAGAGATCGACCGTCTCTCCCAAATAACTGACGAGTACCTGTCCTATGCCCGCCTCCCGCGCCCGAAAAAACAGCTCGTGAACCCGGAAACCGAGGTGTCCACCGTAGTGTCCATGCTGCTGCCCGAGCTCAAGCGAAGAGACATCGAAACGGCCATCGTCTGTCAGGAAAGGCTGCCGAATATCATGATAGACCGTGGACAATTCAAGCAGCTTTTGATAAACCTCATTAAGAATGCGGAAGATGCAATGCCCTCTGGAGGCAGTTTGGAGATATCCCTCATGGGGATCAAAGACAACTTCCTGCTCCTGGTGAAGGATACCGGATACGGCATCCCCCCTGAGATCTCCAGGAGGATATTCGACCCGTATTTCACCACCAAGGACAATGGCACAGGACTCGGTCTCTCCCTTGTCCAGTACATTGCAAACGCCCATGACGGGTGGGTCGATGTGGAAAGCCAGAAGGGGACAGGGTCAACCTTTATCTTTTCAGTCCCCTTCCATCCGGAAGAAGAAAAGACTCTGGCGGAGGCATGATATGAGATTACTTTCGACCACCATATGTTTCCTGCTCCTGCTTCCCATCAACGCCTTTCCTGCCAGGCTTGTTGTGACGGTCCCCCAGGGCATCACCGAGGTTGAGCTCCTCTCGAGCGGAACCCTTGCAGTGCTGGATCATCTCAAGGAAAGGTTGAACTCAGGGCTCAAGGATGAAAATAATCGCTACCAGATAAGCAGACTCGAATCCGAATTAAAGGCATCAGCCCTGCAGGTTGACCAGTCCGACAAGGCCTATAAAGAAAAGATCGACAGCTTGAGGAAGCACTATATCGCCAAGGTCCCCATAACGATCCATTCCGCCAATGCACAGATAACCAAGGCATCGGCCCTGGGCGAAATCACCTTCACCTATACGGTGCACAACAACTCGGACAAGGTCATCAGCGACATCGTATACAAGCCCCTCATCGGCGATACACCGTTACCTATCACCACCATGCTCGTGCTCGAATTCATCAACTCCAAGACTCTAATTTTCGGCCTGGCCCCCGGCGAAAGCCTCTCTAACCAGGGCGGCGATCTTGAGCACCTTTCTTTCTTCCTCAGCGAACTCACGGACAAGGACATCAATCGCATCAAGACCTCCATGCCGGGGGGATTCTCCTTCGAGGTTACTGATCTCCACTTTGTCTCCCAGAAAGGCTACAAAGGGCAGACCAAGGTCATGGACGTGAAAGAGGCCTTTGCCGATGTTTTGGCGGCATACCAAGCCGCATCTGCCCGGGCACATAATGAGCACAAAGCAAAAACCGAGGCGCTTGCAACTGCCAAGGGTCTCTTTGAGCGCGATACCAAGGGCGTCATCAATGATTTCAGGACAAAATCGAACGAGTTGAAAAAGGCATCAAGGCGCTACAAAGGAGCTGTCGATACGAAAAAGAACAGGGCAGCCATCCAAACAATAAAGCCCGGCAAATACTATGTTTACGGAACTTCTGCCGCAGGAAAGGCCATCTTTGAAGTGATCACCATAGAAGAAGGCAGGAATAAAATTAAAATCGAAACCCCAAAAAAGGACCCATTTGAGCCGTGAGCAACCTGACTAAAAAGATCCTAGTAGTTGATGATGAAATTGGCATCCGTCAGTCCCTGAAGAAGATCCTTGAAAAAGAGGGTTTTGAAGTGGTGACCGCGTCCAACGGAGATGAGGCATTCAAGCTCATACGGGGCAGCGATATCGACCTCCTCATCTCGGACATCCGAATGGCCGGCATGGACGGGCTTGAGCTGCTCAAGGTGTGCAAGTCCATCTCCCCCTACACCGAGGTCATCATGATCACAGGCTATGCCTCTGTGGACACCGCGGTAGACTCCATGAAGCAAGGGGCCTACGACTATATCACCAAGCCCTTCAAGAAGGCGGATATTTTAAAGGCTGTCCAAAAGGCCATCGAGAAGCAGGTCCTCACCATGGACAACGTCAGGATGAAGGAACGCATCGAGGCCATCGAATCAACCCCTCTTATTGAGACAGCAAGCCCCAAGATGAAGAAACTCGTGGAGATCGTGCATCAGGTAGCCCCGAGCCAGGCCACTATCCTCATCATGGGCGCCTCGGGCACGGGCAAGGAAGTGATTGCCGACATGATCCACAAGTTCTCGCCCAGGGCCGAACGCCCTATGGTCAAGGTCAACTGCGCTGCCATCCCTGAGACGCTCATTGAGTCGGAGCTTTTCGGCTACGAAAAAGGCGCTTTCACCGGCGCTGCGGGCAGAAAGGAAGGCCGCTTTGAGGCTGCGGACAAATCAAG
>CAYMDG010000193.1:0-6078 GCA_964388905.1 uncultured Bacteriovoracaceae bacterium | reverse complement strand
TCGCACTTGGGGTAGGTGAGTCCGAAGGGACAGCGGTAGCAGTAGGCGTTGGGGATGCGATAGACCTCAGGGGCAAAGGGTCCGAAACCCCACTTGTAGGGTTTTACCTTGCTGGTCATGGTCATGCACATCAATGTCCTTCCATGGAAGGCATGATCCTGGACCACGATGCCCTGTCGCTTGGTGTAGTACCGCGCGATCTTCACCGTGTTTTCTACGGCCTCGGCGCCGCTGTTGATAAGGATCGCCCGCTTGGGAGTCTTCCCGGGGACGATCTTGCAGAGCTTTGCACCCAGCTTCACTGCCACTTCATAGGGTGTTACCATGAAGCAGGTGTGGGTGAATTTCGCTGCCTGGTCCTGTATGGCCTTTATTACCTTGGGGTTGGAATGCCCCACATTCATGACCGCAATGCCGCCACCGAAGTCGATATATTCATTCCCTTCCACGTCATAGAGCATAGCCCCCTTGGCCGAGGCAATGTAGATGGGTTTGCCGCTGGCAAAGCCCTTTGCCATGACCGTGCTCCGTAATTCGCCGATTGACTTGTTATTGGCTTTCATCTTGTTGTTTCCTCCTAAAGGTTCTTTTCATACGCTCATGAAATACTGTTTATCCCTAAGGCTTTACAATGCCGCCTTATAGATCCTTTTTGCATCATCCAGCGTGAGCGTGCGCGGGTTGTTGGCCAGCAGCCTGGTAACCTTCATGACACCGTCTGCCAGCATGGGTATATCTTTCTCCTTTACGCCGAAATCCGCGAGATGGCGCGGCACCCGAATGTCGTCGGCAAGGCGGTCGATGGCAGCCACTACCTTGTCCACTATTGCGAGATTATCGAGACCTTCAGTGGGTAAACCGAAGGGTTTGGCGAGCTGTGCGAATTTTTCAAGATTTCCGAGCACATTGAAGCGGATCACGTGCGGCAGCATGAGGGTATTCGCAATACCGTGGGGGATATGGAACTCGGCGCCGATGGGGTATGCAAAGGCGTGCACTGCCGTTACCCCGGCATTGGCAAATGCTATGCCTGCCAGGAGCGCCCCCTCCATCATGGCGGTGCGGGCTTCAATATTGTCGCCTTTTGCAAAGGCTATACGGATATTCTTGTAGATAAGCTCGATGGCCTTGATGCAGTACATGTCTGTGATGGTGCTGGCATTAATGGATGTGTAGGCCTCGATGGCGTGGATAAGGGCGTCCATGCCTGTGGCCGCGGTTACCTGGGGCGGGAGGCCTATTGTGAGCTCTGGGTCCAGGATGCCGATGGCCGGGAAGAGGTAGGGGCTTACGATCCCTTTCTTGAGCTTCTCACCCTCGTCGGAGAGGATGGCAATGGGCGTCACTTCGCTGCCTGTCCCTGCTGTGGTGGGGATAAGGATCGTGGGAAGGCCGGGGTTCGGGACCAGGTTAATGCCGAAGTATGAGCCGATGGGCCCCTTGTTGGTAAGCATGATTGCAGCTGTCTTGGTGATGTCCATGGGGCTGCCGCCGCCGATGCCCACAAGCATCTGGGCGCGGGCACTCTCAGCCATCTTCACGCAATCGGCCACGATCTCGTAGCGGGGGTCCGGTTCCACCTTGTCGAAGATGACATATTTGATCTTTGTGGCCTTGAAGGATTCTTCAATGGATTTCAGGAGTCCTGCACCAATAACGCCCTTGTCGGTTACTAGAAGAACCCTTTTTACCCCCTTCGCCTTTACCTCGGCGCCGATGGTCTTTACCGAGCCGGGGCCCATGACAATCCGTGGTGTGGTGCTGAATATTTTCACCATGTCTTTACAATCCTCCTTTGCTTACCGTTCTTTACAAGACCCACAGGTCTCTAGACCTTCCTGTTATAGATGCGCTGGAACTCTTTTTTCAGCTCTCCCCTGAAGTCGGGGTGAGCAATACTAATTAGTGCCTTGGCTCTTGTAGGGACGGATTTGCCCCTGAGATCTGCTATGCCGTATTCGGTCACCACATAGTGTATGTCGCTGCGGGTGGTGGTGACAACGGCGCCCTCGTCCAGGTGCGGAACTATCCGCGAGATCTTGTCTCCCGATGCCGTGGAGTGGAAGGCCAGGATGGAGCGGCCGCCCTTTGACCACGCGGCGCCCCTGATGAAGTCGGCCTGTCCGCCGGTGCCGCTGAATTGTTTGTACCCGATGGACTCTGAGGCGCCCTGTCCGGTGAGGTCCACCTGGAGAGTTGAGTTGACAGAGACCATGTTGTTGTTCTGGGCGATGATGGCAGGGTTGTTTGTGTAGTCAACAGAGAACATCTGGACCATGGGGTTGTTGTGCACAAACTTGTAAAGCTTCTCGGTGCCCATGAAGAAGGTGGCCACCATCTTGCCCGGGTGGAAGTTCTTTCTGGCGCAGGTAATGACGCCGGCCTCCACCAGGTCCACCACCCCGTCCGAGAACATCTCGGTGTGGATGCCCAGGTCTTTTTTCTGTTTCAGAAACCCCAGGATGGAGTCCGGCACGGCACCGATTCCCAGCTGGAGGCAATCGCCGTCTTTGATAAGCTCTGCGCAATAGCCGCCTATCTTCTCGTCGGTCCCGGATATCCTGGGCGGCTGCAGTATGATGGGGCTGGACTCGGTCTCAACGATGCAGTCAATGTGCGAGACATGTATGAAGGCGTCTCCCAGGGTCCTTGGCATGTTCGGCGTCACCTCTGCGATTACGAGCTTGGAACTCTCTGCAGCGGGCTTGGTATAGTCCACAGAAACTCCGAAGGAGCAGAACCCGTGCTCATCCGGCAGGGAGACCATGCACAGGGTGACATCCACGGGCAGGATCTTTTCAACGAACAGCCTGGGGATCTGGCTGAAATGGGACACGGTGAAGTATGCGCTTCCATCATGGATGGCCTTACGTGTTGTGGCGCCTGCAAACAGCGAGTTATGCACAAAGTGCTTCTCCATCTCGGGCAGGCAGTATTCAGAGGCGCCCATGGAGACCATATGCACGATCTCCACGTTTTTGTAGGCATCTTTGTTCTTTACAAGGGCCTTTAACAGGATCTCGGGAGATCCGCTGGCATGTGCCACCACGACCCGGTTGCCGGACTTGATGCGGCTCACTGCTTCATGAGCACTGACGACTCTGCTTTTGTAGATCTCACGCCAGTTTTTCAAGGCCTACCCCTTTTTTGTATTTATTAATTCTATTTCCGCCATCCATCGCTCTGCATCTTCGGCGCTTGTGATGTAGTGTATGGGGACCCCGCTCACATCCTCGAGCTTTGCACAGGCGGTGGAACATCCGGTCACGATCAGGACCATCTGTGCATCCTCACTGTCCGCAGCAACGAACTCAACCTCTTGCGCAAGCCGTTCACGTATGGAATCCACCATAGCGACACGGTCGTAGCCGGCCCGGCATCCGCCGCAATACTTAAGCCCAACCTTTATCTTTCCTTGTCGATCCCGCACAGGTACTTGGCTACCTTCTGTTTGCTCTTTATGTTAATCAGCCTGGCGATCATGATCCGCTGTGCCTGAGGTGAACCTGCCCCATGCATGGACTCGGTGAGGTAGCCCACTGCTGCAGTACCCATGGTGATGTTCTCGATGAGCCTTAAGATCCTCATCCTGTATTCCGTTGGGACGTCGGCCTTTGTCTGGTAGTATTTTTTCACCCACTTGCCCACCACCGGTGAGTTGATGTCTGCTTCCGATGGGCAGGTGACAACCAGACCGCCTGCGATATCCTGGGCAAGCCTGGCGATCTCATAGGGGAAACGGGTAACATTCTGTTTGTGCACATTGGCTAACAGCACATCCACCAGATATGTCCCGCTTGCCTCCCTGTGACCTTCCGATGCGCAGGCGATGCATCCGCAGAACAGTGTCTCGTTCAAATGGTTCATCTCGATGATCTTGTCTTTTACATGGGAGGCCTTCTCGGCCCCGTTGTACTCGGCAACAGTCTGGGTTGCACCGATCAGGACATCGCCCACGCCCACCTTGCATGCATAGCTCTGGCGGTGGTACGCCGAGAAGCTCTCCACAAGCTGAGTGGTGAAATCAAATTCCTTGTACATGAAGACCCGTTCCCAGGGCACGAACACATCCTCGAAGACCACAAGCGCCTCATGGCCCCCATAGTACATGTTACCCCTGTCAAAGGTCATGCCTTCGAGTTTCCGCGTATCGCAGGACTGGCGGCCCATGATGTAGGTGATGCCGGTTGTATCGCTCGGAACCGCAAAGGCCACTGCATAATCCTTGTCCTCTTCCCTCATGGAGATGGTGGGCATCACGATGATCTCATGGGAGTTGACCGCACCGGTCTGGTGGGCCTTCGAGCCCCTGACCACGATGCCGTCCTTACGCTCCTCAACCACGTGGAGGAACATGTCAGGGTCGAACTGCTTGTGGGGAGGCTGTGATCGGTCACCCTTGGTATCGGTCATGGCCCCGTCACAGACCAGGTCGTTTTCCTGGACGTAAGCAAGAAATTTTAAAAAGCGCTTGTTGTACTGGGTTCCGCACTTGGCATCTATGGCATGCGTTGTTATGGACAGGGCATTCATGGCGTCCATGCCTACGCAACGCTGGAAGCAGCAGGCAGTGAGAGAGCCTAGAAGCCTGCCCATCTTGCTCTTCTTGACCAGGTCATCCACGCTCTGGTGGATATGGGTGAAGCGGTTGATCTTCTTGCCACTCAGGTGGGACTTGACCGTCATGATATCTTCATATTCAGGCCTGTGGGCAAATTCGTAGGTGGCTGCAACAGCATTCATGGATGGCCTTATGATTGGGTCATCCACCACGTTTTCCACCTTCTTGCCGAACATGTACACATTCAGCTTCAGCTTTCTCAAGCTCTCTTCATATTCTTTAGCGGTCATAAGCTTGCTCATGCGATCCTCCGTTTGTGTTTTCCTTGGATCAGGTTTGAATCTTTAGGGTCGCTGTAAAGTTATTATCTTAGGATGTTCAAGTAACCCCTGTCGCCTAGTTACAAAAAGGGTGCCATGGCGTGCTCTTTGTATGACAGTAGTAAATAAGATTAATAAAGTTAGATAAATATGAGTGTAGTTCCTTGGTGAGTACGGTAAAATCAGAGAGAATAAGGGTCCAATAATAATGCAAAACAGCATCGGCAATCGATTGACGCACGACTAATGCCCTATTATTAAAGGTTATAGTTGACTCAATGTCCATCGATGCAAAAATGCATTTGATTCGAAATCCATACCTTGTTTCGGATCCGGAGATCCTGAGCCTTTAAGGGGTTATCAACTGATCTTTTCTTTATGATGTAAAAATGCATCGAAACGGTAGTATGCTTTATTCAGAAGCCTCTCTCCTAAGCCTTCAGGAATATTTTTTGAGTTTCCGGGTGAGCGAGGTAGAGTCCATGCCCAGGTGGGGTGCGGCCTTACGTGCGCTGCCGTACTTCTCAATGGCCTTCTTGATGATGGAGATTTCGATCTTATCCATCTGTTCTTTGATGGTCAGGCCGTTTTCAATAAATTCCTTGCCGGTTTTCTCAAAGATTTCTTTCGGGAGGTTATTGGGGAGGATGTAGTCACCATGAGTGATGACCACCAGGCGCTCTATGACATTGGCGACTTCACGGACATTACCCGGCCAGGAATAGGTGAGGAGATGGTCCATTGCCTCTTTAGATATGATCTTTTTGGTACCGTGTCTTTTATTATACCGGTTCAGGAAGAAGTGAACCAGGTAGGGGATATCATCCCTTCGCTCACGCAGCGGGGGGATATAGATGGGGATTACATTGAGCCGATAGAAGAGGTCGGCCCGGAACAGTTTCTTGGATATCATTTCTTTTAAATCCTGGTTGGAGGCGCAGATGAGCCTTACATCAACCTTGATGGGTTTGGTGCCGCCAACACGCGTGATATCAAAGTTCTGAAGGACCCGCAGAAGCTTTGATTGGAGTAACATTGGCATGGATTCGACTTCATCAAGGAACAAGGTGCCTTTGTGCGCCACTTCGAAGAGGCCCGGCTTTCCCTCTTTGCGGGCCCCGGTGAACGCCCCCCGGTCATAGCCGAAAAGCTCGCTCTCAAGCAGGTTTTCCGGGATTGCCCCGCAATTGATCTTCA
>CAYMDG010000192.1:3832-6079 GCA_964388905.1 uncultured Bacteriovoracaceae bacterium | reverse complement strand
ATGTGTTCTATCTCAAATCCCGGGAAAAACTTTTGGGCTATGGCATCTGCAACATAGACGAGGTGGACGAGGTCGGCATTCTTTACTGCCTTGTCCGGGCGGTGATGAAACAGGATCACATCCTTGATCACTTCCGGCAGCTTCCAACTTTCAGCAAGGTGGAGACCGGCAAGATTATGATCTATGCCGAATATCTTATGCTCAAGGATGCTTGAATCTTCTCTATTGGCACTCAGAATCCGATAAAAGAGAGGCTGAACCTTAGCCATGTACTGATCGAGCACGACCTTCCCAATATCGTGGAGCAGCCCTGCCGTGTATGCAAGATCTGGCCTTATCTTGCCGTGGATGCGTGAGAGCTTCTCGCTGAGCCGTGCTGTTGCCAAGGCATGGTAAAACAGACCCCCACGCATCAATGAGTAACCCTTTTCAGAGCAACTCAAGAGCTTTTCCGCCTGGGCCGTGATGATCAGCTGGATCAGTGCCTTGCTGCCGATAATTGCTATGGCATCATCGATGGTCTCGATCTTCCTTTGTATCCCCATGTATGAGGAGTTGCACAATTTGAGTACTTCTGCAGCCATCACCTGGTCTTTGCGAATTTCAGAGGCGATGGTGGCAATGTCGGTCATCTCATCTGAGATCATGCTTGCAATGCCCAGTGCGATCTGGGGTACCGGCTGGAGGTCTTCGATGGTTTTGCCTATTTCAGCAAGGGCAGGCATAGTGGCAGGCTGGGTAATCCTGTTGCGGGTATTCTGGAGCATAGGTTCTATGGTGCAGGCTGCTTTGTCCACATCCAGCATGATACAAAACCCTATTGTTCCGCTTGCCTCGAGCAATTTAATGGGGATACCGTTTTTTTTGAGAATTTTGAGCGTTATTTCCAGGGTTCTGCCGCCGATGTTCAGGGCGAGTTCCTGGTGAGAGCTGGGATCAACGAGTGCACCACCCGAGATATAGGCAGACAGGTTTTCTTTCTGGGCGCCAGCATGTTCCAGCGTTTTGAGAAAAATTGGGATGCCTGTGCTTGCATAATAAGAGAGCTGGCTTTCAGGGATATCGCAAAGCGGCTCAGGCAGCAGGATATGGATCATGCCGCCGATGTGCTGTTTTGAATCGAGGATTGCCACGCCGACACAAGACCCGAGATATGCCTTCATCTGGCCAGATCTGCCGATCTCTATGCCGCCGCTTGGTATGATGGTCATGTGTACCCTTACTCCCTTTACCTTGAGGAGATTACCCGTCAAGAGGTGCTCTTTTCGTACTATCCTCTTAGATACAATCGGTTATATTTCTCTGGAATATAAATGATTATTGGGAGGCAATTGCATAACTCAAAAAAGTTGTCACCCCCGTGAAAGTAGGGGTCTAGAAATTCTTGAAGAGACTGGATTCCCGCTTTCGCGGGAATGACAATCATAGACTTATGTAATTGGAGCGGGTTGAAATAATTTTAGATGGAGCTTGATGATGAGGTTTAGGGCCATGAATAGAATCCGCCCTTATTCTCGCCCCTTCTCCGGTACACAACCACGGTTGGGTCTTTTGAGTTTGAGAGGGATTCCATGGTTTTCATGGCATCTTCGTAGTACCCTACCTGATCAATCAGTTTGAATTTCATGCCTGTTGAGGCAGTCATGACCCGGCCATCAGCTATTACAGAAATATCTTCGGATTTCACGGGCCTTATGGCCTTCACCTTTGCAATGAAATCCTGGCTGAATTCCGTTACGATCCCTTCCAGGATGGCTTTGTCATCTTTGTTC
Organism: uncultured Bacteriovoracaceae bacterium; assembly: GCA_964388905.1. Lineage (GTDB taxonomy): Bacteria > Desulfobacterota > Desulfomonilia > UBA1062 > UBA1062 > MWEI01. The sequence goes on along the minus strand of CAYMDG010000192.1, from coordinate 4,307 downwards.
ATATCCCGCAGTATGGTACCCGAGTCCTTGAGTTTTCCCGAAGTCAACGTCTGGTTTTTAATGCCGAGTTTGTCCATAAGGCCTTCCAGGCTGATGGAAGGCAGGAGAACCCCAATATTGCCCACCACGGCGGAGGGCAATGCGACAATACGGTCAGCAGATAAAGCCACCATATACGCACCTGAGGTGCCCTGGCCTGTTATACAGGCTACTATTGGGATCTTGCGGGTCTCCTTGAAGTCCTTGATCTCTCTGAACACCAGGTCTGAGGCTGTCACGCCGCCACCTGGCGAATCGATCTTGAGAAGGATGCCCTTAATGGTCTTGTCTTCCTTGGCCATTTCCAGGACACCATCAATCCTCTCAAGGGTCCCCTGTCTGGTAGTTATAAAGCTGTCCCTCATGGCTGTTGTGGTGATCATGCCGAGCACCTCTATTACGAGGATCTTGTCCTTTGAGCCCTCTTTCAGAACCC
>CAYMDG010000192.1:0-3732 GCA_964388905.1 uncultured Bacteriovoracaceae bacterium | reverse complement strand
CTCCCTTCATCATCACAGCCCATGGAGCCTCTTAAGCCTTTGATGGTGCCGTCATCAATGACCGTGATGGCTGATGACGCAACCTGCATGCCCATCTTGCCGGAATAGACCGACAGGCCTTCACCGGCCAGATCGGCTTCCAAGCCGTGACCGATGGCCTCGTGCACCATTGTGCCGCCGGCATCGCTGGAAAGAACAACCGGCATGGTACCGGCCGGCGCACGCCTGGCTTTGATGGTGTTCAATGCCCTGCAGATGGCCCTTTTGGCAATTTCATCAGGGGGGGTCTCTTTGAACAACTCAAATCCACGCGCACCACCCATGGGTTCATAGCCCGTCTCCATGAGCGAATCCTGGGCAACGATCCCCTGGACAACAAAAATAATGGTGTCACGAGAGTCTTCTGCAATGAATCCATTTGAGTTTGCAATGAAGACCCTGCGTGCTCCATCGCCATACATTACTTTAACCTGCACTACCGAGCTGTCTATTCCCCAGGCTACTTCCTCCGCCTTCTGAACAAGCGCTATCTTTTCTTGGGGATCTATCCTCACAGGATCGATATCCATGAGGACTGTCGAGGTTGAAGGCCTTTTCAGGAGTGCGATGGCGCCGGAGAAACTTCCTGACTTGACTGCCGAGGCAACTGTATCGGCAAGATCATCAAGTGAAGAAGGATCGTTCGTGTAGGCATACGCAGATCTTTCTCCTATGACAACCCTCAGGGCTATCCCCGACTCGTCGGTGATAAGGAACTTTTCGATTTTGTGTGCCTCGCAGATTATGGATGTGCCTTTTTTTTGTTCAACATAGAGTTCTGCAAAATCACCGCCTTTGGCGAGAGATCGTTTGAGTATCCGTTCACAGTCAAGATCGCTGATCTTTATCTCCATGATTTCACCTCTCTGGCCGTATCGCGCCGGATATCACGTTCCTTGATGACGTCCTTTTTACTATGGGCACGCCGGCCCTTGGCTAGGCCCAACTCCACCTTGATGCGGTTGCCTTTGATATAGAGCCTTAACGGAACCAGGGTGAGCCCTTTTTCTTTAACCTTTCCGTTCAGCCTGAAGATCTCCCGTCTGTGCAAAAGAAGCTTTCTCGGGCACGTGGGATCATAATGAACATTCGATGCCTGGGCATACGGGCTTATATGGAAATTATTCAGAAAGACCTCGGCGTTTTTAATCTGAGCATAGCCGTCCTTTATGTTTCCCCCGCCGTTTCTGAGGGATTTTACCTCTGGGCCGCTCAGCACGATGCCCGCCTCGATCGTCTCAAGTATCTCATATGAGTGCCTTGCGGCCTTGTTGAGGCAAAGGTTTTTTTGGGCCTCAGGATCTTTCATGAATTAATGCCCCATTTTCAGTCTCATCAAAGGGATTTCAGGCAAGTTCAAATATATCGTGGGCATTTTCCATGATCTCTTTGCTCATGAACTCATAAATTTCGGCAGCGGTTCTCATCTCAAAAATATGGCTCACAATGCCCTTGCACGTTTCAATGCTGAGTTTTCTGGCCATCTCTTTTATATGAGAAATTGCAAAGGCATTTGTTGAGAGGGAATCAATACCCATTCCCAAGAGGATCGGGGTATAGATCTCGCGACCTGCCATTTCGCCGCACATGGATACCGGAATACCGGCGTTGTGCGCAGCATCAACGGTGAATTGGATAAGGCGCAAGACACCGGGATGCAGGGGTTCGTACAGGTAGTTTACATACTCGTTGCCCCGATCGATGGCGATGGCATACTGTATGAGATCATTGGTGCCGAGACTGAAAAAATCCACCTCCTTTGCAAGGATATCCGCAATGACCGCTGCTGAGGGGACTTCGATCATAATGCCTACCCGGATATTTTCGTCAAAGGGGATGCCGTCTTTTTTCAGGGTCAGCTTTGTCTCTTCAAGGATATCCTTGGCCTTGGCCAGTTCCTCCATACCCGAGATCATGGGAAACATGATGGAGGTGTTGCCATAGTGACTGGCCCTGAGAAGGCCTCTCAGTTGTGTCTTGAAGATGTCTACTTCCTTGAGGCATAATCTGATGGCGCGCAAACCCATGACAGGGTTCCTCTCGTTGATCACCCTGCTCAGGCCGGCATAGAATTTGTCTCCGCCAAGATCCAAGGTGCGGATGATGGTGTTGAAGGGGGAGACAGTTTCCACAACCGTCTTGTATGCCTCGAAATGGTCCTCCTCCGTGGGGATCTCCTTGCGGATGAGATACAGGAATTCAGTCCGGTAGAGCCCGATCCCCTCTGCGCCGTGATCAAGGACGGTCTTAACCTCCTCCTTGAATTCGAGGTTGCCTTTGACCTTTATATACTTGCCATCCTTGGTGATGGCGGGTTCCTTGGCCTTTTCCTTGAGTTTGAGCTCAAGGCTCAGGTAGGACCTGGCCCTGTTCTCATATTCGTGTAATTGTGATTCAGAAGGGTTGACGATTACTACCCCTGAGATGCCGTCGAGTATGAGATTGTCGCCGGGATTGATAAGAGACGACACATTCTCAAGACCTACGACTGCAGGTATCTCAAGTGAATGGGCGATGATGGCTGTGTGAGAGGTGAGTCCACCGACATCTGTTGCAAAACCAAGCACCTTGTTCTTGTTGAGCATGGCCGTATCTGCAGGCGAAAGGTCATGCGCCACTATGATGCTGTTGTCAAGCAGGTGGAACCCGCTGGTTTGCCTGCCGATGAGGTTGCGCAGCAAACGTTCACTGACGTAGGTCGTATCCGTTACCCTGCTTTTGATGTACTCGTCATCGATGGCTTCGAAGGCCTGTTCGATCTCTTGAATGGCAATTTTCAAGGCCCACTCGGCATTGATGTAATCTTCTGTTATGAGCTGTTTTACCCGGTCTATGAGGGCCGGATCTTTCAGCATAAGGAGATGGGTTTCGAGGATAAGAGAATGCTCTTTTATTACATTATGTGTCTCAAGGGTTCGAATGGCCTCGCCGATCTGTTTCTGAGAGAGGACCATGGCATCATAGAAACGCTTGAGTTCGTCCTCGACACGGTCTTCCGAAACGCGCAGTTTGGGATACCGTTCGATTTTTTTCGTATCGATAATAACGGCCTGCCCGATGGCAATGCCGGCTGAGGCTGGAACACCGTGAAGGATATGGACCTGTAGCTGGGACATTACCGCTCTCCGAACCCGTCTTTCACCAAGGATACAAGAGAATTTATAGCGTCCTCTTCATCGTTGCCATCAGAGCGGATGATGATCTTGGCCCCTTTCACTGCAGCAATAGTCAGCAACTCCATAATGCTCTTTCCATTCACCTTCATTTGATCTTTTACCACCTCAATCTTTGAGGTGAACTGTGATGCCTGCTTGGAGAATAATGCAGCTGATCTGGCGTGCATACCAAGCTTATTCACAATAATGACATGCTCTTCTCTCATCGTAGCATAGTCCATAACATGGATAGTGTAAATACTCCATATACTAACCAGAATATGTTTACGCGCAGTTTTATAAGGACTGCGCTTGTGACGAAAATGAAGAATCCCGCAACATAACCATGGTCGATACCAATCCAGCCGGGGACAAGACAGAGAATAACCCCGGCCAGAAAGGGGATAAGAAGGGAAACGTTTTTGGAAAAGTCAACGGAGAGCATATGCCCCAAAGATAGCGCTCCTTGGGGGCCTTGCAGGTATCCTATAAAAAAGCCCCAAGTCATCGTCCAGAGATGAATTGAATTGAAGAGAAC
>CAYMDG010000191.1:0-6181 GCA_964388905.1 uncultured Bacteriovoracaceae bacterium | reverse complement strand
CCGGCATCCTTATGGACGGCAGCGATGTACTCCATGACCGCCTGGCAGTCGAGCTTGTAGTTGCCGAAAGGCAGGTACATGTAGTCAACCGGGGGCTGGAGGATCTCCCATGCCGTGGAATAGTTGATGGCCGGGATCTTGAATTGCTGCAGCAAAGGCTTTGCCTGGATGCCTTCGCCTGCGCTCCAGGTGGCTATCATATCCACTTTGTCCTGCATGGCGAATTTCCTCACCGCAGCTACGGCCTCGGATGCCTTATATGCTGTATCCACGGTAATCATCTGGATCTTGTTGCCTTTGACGCCGCCCTTGACCTCATTGACATACTTAAAGTAATCCTGCTGTCCCTTGGCATGGTACTGGCCCCAGGTGGATGCCGGGCCGGTGAGGTTGATGGCAGCGCCAACCTTGATATCCTTGGCATATGCGATTGGTGCAGTGATGATACAGACTGCAAGAAACAACCCCCCCATAATCAATGCTGAACTTACTCTCCCCTTCATAACACAACCTCCCTTACAGTTTTTTCTGTCCACCACACCTGTGATGGGGTATCCCTTCATGAACAAAAAAAAGCCGCAGGTAGACAAGTACGGTCTACCTACGGCTTTTTTTGACTAGATCTAAAAAAGCTTAAACGCAGGCAGACCTAATCAAAAAAGAAGAACCCGAAAGAATTATTTGTCAAATATCTCGTTGCCATAGACTAGGGCCTTTAAAGAAAACTCCCTAAGAAGTCAAGGGAAAACTGGCAAGATGCGTAAACTGAGGATGCGGTATGGATCGGAATTTATATGACCAGGACAATTCAGTGAGTTTTCGAACAAACTCACTGAATTGTCCTGGCTAAGAAAAGATTTATATCAAAAGTCCTCTCATATCACCGATGGTATCGACCGGTAGTGTTCCTGGCGCTGCTTTTCCGGTAAGGAGAGGAAGGTGCTGATGAGGTGCAGCATCTCTTGCCTGTTTTCATCGAGCCTGCCGAAGACCTGGATATAGTTGTTTGAATGATCGCAGGCGAGGACGGCAGGCGTTGGATCCAGGGTGGCAATCAGGTCTCTAAGTTCGATAACCGTGCCTTCAGCAGTCTGTTCAATGAACTCGCCGGCATGTATTTTTTCCATGAGTTTCGACATGGGGTGGATCCACAACCGCCGCACCCGGACAAAGTCGGGCTTTACCTCATTGATTACACAGGCAGAGCCTTTAACGTGATCTTCCCACAATGCCTGTCCTCCAAGCCCAAGAAGGAAGTAGAAGGACAACTCCATGCCCGAAGCCATGGACTTTTTCCCGGCATCGATGAGTTGTTTCTGGCTGGTACCCTTCTTGTGAAGTGAAAGCACCGCATCCGAACCGCTCTCCATCCCCACATGGACCCGGTCAAGGCCCGCATCATGGATGGCAAGGAGCTCCTCTTGAGTCTTCTTGGCCAGGCTTGATGCCCTGGCATAAGCCGTAACCCGATTCACTGAAGGGAACTTCACCCTGAGGTGTTTCAATACTTCTACAAGAAAATCCATGGGCAAATGGAGAGGGTTTGCATCGCCCAAGAACGCCGTCTTGAAGATGTCTCCGTACATGTCATGCAGGGCGTCGATGTCTTTGATCACATCATCCACGGTACGCTCGGAGTAGGGAGTATCGAAATAATCGTAAATACCGCAGAACAGGCACCGGCTCCAGTTGCATCCTCGCACGGTCCTGATGAGAAGGCTCCTGGCCTCGCTGGGTGGTCTGATTACGAGATGTTCGGGGATATGCATGTTGTTGTTATAGGGCGAGGAAGTCCCGGGGTCAAGGATTTGAAGGGTTAAGCGATAAACCCTAAGCGGAATCTTCACCAGTGCTGAAACTACTGGTGTAATCCGAACCGAGGGCCCTGCCTCGGGTGTCTTTCAACTGGGATTTTATTGTCACGGTATACATAGTGAGCTTGTACAACTTAGCTGTTGGCGTAAATGATAGGGCTATACCATAAAGAAAGTGGACTCCGTTCCAGTTACAGATTTTCCTTTGTCATCCATTATTAAGAACAAAAGATGTTTTTTGACCGCATTAATTAAATTTTTAAAAATTGCATGATGAATTTCTCTGTGAATATGAGTTAAAAGATACCCATGGAAATCTTATACACCACAATCGGCATCATGCACTGCGAGCTCTTTGACCCGGACACTGCGCCCAGATTTTATACCGAATCCACCATCAAAGGGACCATCGAAATCTTTAAGGCGTATGAGGAAGGGCTTGCCGGGCTCAATGAATACGACCATATCATGGTCTTCTTTCACTTCCATCGCTCTGCGGGCTATAACCTCATGCAGAAGAGGCGTGGCGTGGGTGAGTTGCGAGGTGTGTTCAGCCTTTGCTCGCCAAACAGGCCCAATGGCATCGGTATGTCGATCCTTAAACTTATTAAAATAGAGGGTAACATACTTTATGTGGAAAACGTCGACCTGCTTGACGGCACGCCCATCCTCGACATAAAGCCTTACAAACCGCAGGATTACCCTAGCGGGACAAAGGACTGAAGCCATGCCCTGCCCGAATATGGATTGAATTTTTTCCCCTGATGTGGTTGTGTAATACCCTTAGAGATGGAAACAAGGCTAGAGGTGTGCTCATGAAAGGCGCCTATCAGGGATCATTATAGGACAGACATCCGCCAAGATAAGGCCTAAAGAACCATCTTACAAACTTACAAACAATGGAAGTAGCTGCATCATGATAAGGAGTTCAAGGAGATAATCAATGGAATACGATATGCCGCTCTACAGGCCGCCTTCTGAGGCGCGCTCACTTATCTTTCAGGTTACGTTAGGCTGTTCGTGGAACAAATGTATGTTCTGCGCCATGTACAAGACCAAGGATTTTTTGGTGAGGCCTTTCAATGAGATAGAGAAGGAAGTCATGGAGATGGCGAGGCACTACCCGCAGACACGCAAGATCTTCCTGGCTGACGGCGACCCTCTGGCTGCGCCGACGGATTTCCTTATCAGGGTGCTCGACCTCATGAACCAGCGGTTCCCCAATCTGGAGCGCATCAGCACCTATGCGGGCCCCACCAATCTTAAGGACAAGACAATTGAAGAACTAAAGGAGTTCAAGGCACGCAAGCTCGATGTCCTCTACCTCGGCATCGAGACCGGTCATGATCCCCTGCTGAAAAGGATCAAGAAGGGGGCAAAGGCCTCTCAGATCATAGAAGTCTGCAGGAAGGCAAAAGATGCCGGTCTGCGCATGTCCACCTTCATTATACTCGGCCTGGGTGGAGTAGAGGGCAGTTATGACCATGCCAAGGATTCTGCCCGGGTGGCAAATGCCATTGACCCGAACTTCCTGGCAACGCTCACCCTTATGCTGGGACCCTACGAGAAAATCTATGAACAGGAGATGATGGGAGGCGGCTTCAAGCTCATCGACAAGAAGCAGTCCCTGCAGGAACTCAGGTGGTTCGTGGAGGACCTTGATCTCACCGACTGCAAGTTCGGCTCTGAACACGCATCCAACTACCTGCCCATCAGCGGGACTCTGCCCCGGGACAAACAGGAGATCCTCAGGCTCATCGACAAGGCACTTGATGACACCTCCTCGAAGATGATCAGGCCCGAGTGGGCCCGGGGGCTGTGAAAAGTGATCAATGCTATACGCGGCATGAACGATATCCTTCCTGATGAGGCGGCCAAGTGGCGGCTTGTTGAGGAAGCTACACGAACCATCTTTTCACTCTACGGCTTTTCCGAGCTGAGGCCGCCCGTTATGGAAAGGACAGAACTCTTTCTTCGCGGCATCGGAGATGACACGGACGTAGTGGAAAAGCAGATGTACACCTTTATTGACAAATCCGGCGACTCGGTGACCCTTCGACCCGAGGCCACGGCATGTGTGCTCCGGGCGGTCATTGAGCACGGCCTGTTGAACAAAGACCCGATCGTCAAGCTCTACAGCCTGGGGCCCATGTTCCGCTATGAGCGGCCCCAGAAGGGCAGATACCGCCAGTTTCACCAGATCAATGCCGAGCGTTTGGGCGAGGACGGCCCTTTGGCGGATGCCGAGACACTCGCCATGGCCTATAACCTGGCGAGCTCCATCCTTGGCAGCGATATGTTGCTCATGGAGGTGAATTCTCTCGGTTGCAAGCAATGCAGGCCAATGTTCCAGGAGGCATTGCAGCAGTTCCTCACCTCCAGACAGGACAGCCTTTGCGGTGACTGCATGCGGCGCATGGACACGAACCCTTTACGGGTGTTGGACTGCAAGGTGCCCACATGCAAGGAGGCGGTGCTGGGTGCGCCTTTCATCGAAGAACACCTCTGTGGAGACTGCCGGACCCATTACACGGAAGTCCTGACAGGGCTGAGCGCATTTGGCGTGCGCTATGAGAAGAACCCCAGGCTGGTCAGGGGCCTTGATTATTACACCAGGACCACCTTTGAGATAACTGCCACTGGTCTCGGGTCTCAGAACGCCATTGCGGGCGGAGGCAGGTACGACGACCTCTTGAGCACCCTGGGCGGTCCGGCGGTCGGCGGCATCGGCTTTGCATTCGGCATGGAGCGCATGATCATGCTCATGGGCGAACGGCAGGAGCAAATAAAGGGATGCTTTGTGGTAACCCAGGCAGAGCCCAGGGCGGAGCAGGTGGCCTTAGGTCTCATGGCAGAACTCAGGACTGCAGGCATCCGGGTCGAAGCCGCCTTCGGAAAAAGCTTCAAGGCCCAGATGCGTCGGGCAGATAAGGCAGGGTATCCCGTCTGTATCATCATAGGAGGAACCGAGGTCGATTCGTCCACCCTTACCGTCAAGGACATGATCAAGGATGTTCCCCAGCGAACTATTAAAAGAAAAGATGCCCTTGAAGAGATTAAACCCATGTTTATGAATAAAGGAGAGAACGCGTGACGAGCAGTATGAAAGGATTGAAACGGACACATTACTGCGGCGAGATCAACCACGTTTCAGAAGGCACAACCGTGACACTGTTCGGATGGGTCCAGCGCAGAAGGGACTTGGGAGGCCTCATATTCATCGACATACGCGACCGTACCGGTATTGCCCAGGTGGTCTGCAATCCGGAAGACCAGCCCAAGGCCCACGCAGTGGCCCATTCCTTAAGGCCCGAATTCTGTATCGCCGTCACAGGAGAGCTGCTCCGGCGGCCTGAAGAGATGCGAAACTCCGCCATGTCCACAGGAGATGTTGAGGTAACGGCCCATGAGGTGGTGGTCTTCAACGAGGCCCTGACCCCGCCCTTTATCCTTGAAGACGGGGCTGAGGTCAACGATACCTTGAGGCTCAAACATCGCTACCTGGACCTGCGCAGGACCACCCTGCAGCAGAACCTGCTCCTGAGGCACAAGGCCACATCCGCGGTCAGGCGGTATATGGACCAGCACGGCTTTATCGACGTGGAGACCCCTGTGCTGACCAAGAGCACACCCGAGGGGGCGCGCGACTACCTCGTTCCCAGCAGGATCTTCCCGGGCAGGTGCTATGCCCTGCCCCAATCGCCCCAGCTCTTCAAGCAGCTCCTCATGGTTTCGGGCTTTGACCGCTATTACCAGATTGTCAAATGTTTCCGCGATGAGGATCTGAGGGCGGACCGCCAGCCGGAGTTCACCCAGATCGATATCGAGATGTCCTTCGTGGGCATGGATGATGTCCTGGACATCACCGAGGGCATGATCGCCGCCCTTTTCAAGGAGACCAAGGGCCTTGAGCTGAAGCGGCCCTTTCCAAGGCTCACCTATAGCCAGGCCATGGACGACTACGGCAATGACAGGCCTGACACGCGCTTCGGCATGAAGCTCGTTGATGTTTCGGATATTGCAGCCACAACCGATTTCCGCGTTTTCACCGACACGGTTGCGCTCGGTGGCGCGGTCAAGGCCATCGCGGTCAAGGGCCCGCACAATCTCAGCAGAAAGGACCTGGACTCATTGCTCCCCGCCATTTCTGATTATGGCGCCAAGGGGGTGCTCTGGGCCCGCCTCGATGAGGATGGGTGGAAGTCCACCCTGACGAAATTCTTCAAGGAAGGTCAGCTGGCCGGCATTGCACAGCGGCTCGATATGGGCCCCGGTGATGTGGCATTGTTCATTGCAGACAAGAAGAATGTGGTAAATGCAAGCTTGTCTGCCCTGAGGCTGCATATGGCCGAACGCCTGAAGCTCAT
>CAYMDG010000190.1:0-6201 GCA_964388905.1 uncultured Bacteriovoracaceae bacterium | reverse complement strand
TGGGCAAAAAGGCAAAGAAGAATATGCTCCCTCTCCAGAAGGGGGACGTGAAGGACACTGTTGCCGATGTATTGGACCTTGAGGCGGCGGTACATTTCAGGCCGCAGATCAAAGTGGAGACGGGAATTAAGCGGTTTGTTCAGTGGTACCGGGAATATTACCGGGTGTGATTCGCCTGCTTCAGGATGACCTCTGAAGGCAGATCCGCTTCCAGGATGTATTTCAGGATATTGTCCTGGTAATGGTCCGTACCACCCAGGAATTCGATACCTATCTGTGTCTTGTCAAGCAGACCCTCGCTCCTTACCGACCGCACCACGCCCATGGTCTTCACCGGCCCTTTGGGAAGATCGATCCAGATGGTGGAGAGATTCATGCCCTCAATGAGCGGGGTCTTGTCGTTCAATATCTCCACCCCCATTCCTTCTATGCTGATATCCCAGATGAGGACCTTGATCTTTTCAGCATTCAAGGGATGGACGATTGTGGCGGTGATGGGTTCCTGGCCGGTTACGAAGTATCTGAGGACGCTGCGCCTGCTGATGTACCTCAAGGTATCGGGCCACGTTGTCTCCATGATATTCTTGATGATATCCTGGATCTTGGCAGTGAACAACATGACATCCACACCCTTGAAGATATAGAATGGGTAAACCATGTCCACCTGGGGTTCATAGGGGAGCTTGAGTTCCGAAACCCTTACAATGCGCAACACCATGTTTTCCTGCTCGGGCCTTAGATAGAAGAATTCTGCAGGGATTGCCTTGTGGCGATGGATCATGAGCATATCGCCGAAGCCACGGGAGAAGGTCTTGATATTCTCGAAGATCTGCAGGATCTTGTCCTTGTCGGTTATAATCCTTCCCGTATCCGGGAGGGCTTCGTTCAGCTGCGCAAATGCCTCGATAGGGGTATCGGCCGGGGAGAAATCGATTCCCACGCGTGATGGTACACCCATGCCCAGGTATGCGACACGGCCGGAAATTTTTGTGGCGATGGTTGTGCCCTTTTTCTCAAGGGACTCTATCTCGATGCGGGTGCCCACATGAAGCAGCGAATACCCGTCCGCCACGAGTAACCCGATACCGCCGATGGAGATATCAACCACGGGGAACAGAAAGGATTGATCTCCTATCCTTGTTTTGGCATGGAGCTCTTCCCAGTTCTGGGTTCTTTTTCTTTTGCTCTCTCTCTTTTCCATCTAAAGTTCTCATCGGATATCCTAGATGTTAAACTTTAGGGTTTGTGCTCAACTGATCACGACAATTGTGGAGTTAAAATGATACTGATAACAATCAGTTACTAAGTACGGTTTTGAAATTCATCAGCTTGATGCCTGATATCCTTACAGATCATTAACAAAAATAAGAACCCCCGGCTGGGGTTTGGGGGTTCTTGCGTGCCACTATGAGAGGCGTTTTATAGGGAAAAATAATTTATATGATTATTTCCCCTTGTATACAGGGGCTCTCTTTTCCATGAATGCGGCCATTGTCTCTGCCATATCCTCGGAGGGGAGAATCATGGCGCTTCGTGCTGCCACATACTCGAGTCCATCCGCAATGCCCTTGCCTCGGCAGAAATTCAGGACCTCTTTGGCCCCTTGCACGGCAAGCGGGGCCTGCTGGGCTATTTCAAGGGCAAGGGACTGCGCGCCCTTTAGAAGCGTTTCCTTATCAGGATATACCTCATTGACCAGGTTCACTTCCCTGGCACGTTTTGAATCAATGAACTTTGCCGTAAAGGCCATCTCACGGGTGATGCCCTGGCCCACGATGTGCGGCAGGCGCTGGAGAACTCCCACATCGGCGATGAAAGACACCGCGGCCTCGCGCAACGAGATCTTGGCATCAACGGCTGCAAGGCGGATATCACAGGCGCTTCCCAGATCGAGGGCCGCGCCTATACAGTACCCGTGGAAGCAGCATATGACGGGTTTCGAGCATTTCTCCACGCAGGTCATGGCTTCCTGCAGCGGGAAGATGTCATGAAACAGCTTCACCTTTCCCTTGGCGCTCATGTCCCAGTTCTTCATGGTAGGAATCATGGGGGCCATTCCCATGATGTCTATCCCTGTGCTGAAGTCTTTGCCTTCGCCAGCGATGATGGCCACCCGGATGTCATCATCGGTATCGATGTCTGCAAAGATCGGTATGATCTCTTTCCATGCGTCCGGCCCCATGGCGTTTTTCTTTTCAGGCCTGTTCAGGAAGACCCATGCGATGGTGTCTTTCTTCTCCACTTTATAAAACTTATAGCTGGTTGTCATGGCTTGCATCCTCCTCGGTCCCCAAAGGTTAAATGGTTCTCGTGCTCTTGTCAAAGGTTAAATTCAACCTTTAAGGTTGAGAGTATCGGCAGTGGTGCGTGGTGTATGAAAAGCCCCGGAGTTCTCAGAAAAATTTTTAGCTGTTGGGGGCTCTCTTGCCGGCAGTGCTCTATAGCCTGAACACATCCGTAATATTCGCCTTGGTGCCGTGCAGGTGCGCCTCCAGGAGCAGGGCCAAGGACTTGAGCGGGTTGATGGGCACGAACCGTAACGGAGGGATCTTCATCAGCTTTCCCAGGCCATCGATGGTTTTTGCCAGGTTGTTGCACCCGGGCGAAACCGTGACCTTACGTGTGCCGAGTCTGCCTTTCAGCTCCTGATAGCACTCTGCCATGGCGCAGTCGCCTGCGATGTGCACCGCTCCGGTAATGCCTGCAGATTCCGTCCTGTCAATCCCCTTGCCCATGAGGATCGTGAATCCTCCCTTTCCGGCATAGTCCTGCCCGAACACCTCCAGGACCGCTTCTGTGTTCCGCTTGCATCCTTCCCTGCAGCACATGGTCTTGCCGCGGATAATCTTAACCCCTTCCGGGAACTTTTCCAGGAGGTCCCAGGAAAAATGCTGTTTACGGGTCTCGAAGATGTCACGGTTTTCGATGGTTATCTTCTCAAAGTTCGACTCGCCGAATCCGTATTCGGCAGCGAGCTTCAGATGCTGAACCTCTTCCAAGTTGAAACCGATGAATTTTGCAGCTGCGACATCCACGGCCATGGGATCGTCACCCCCGATAAGCACATTCAGCGGAATCACGCAAATCCCCTCCTGTTTCAGGGCCGGATAGTGCCCGTAGTTGGTTGCCTCAATGCCATCGATGAGGGTGAAGTCGGGCCTGATGTTGGCGTAGATGTCTGCGAGCTTCTGGTGAAGCTTGAAGTTGTGGTCAGCAATGCGGCTCTTCTGGTGGACAAGCCCGAACTGGTTTTTGATGCCGAGCGTTACTGTGGTCATGGAATGACTTTTGAGCTTGGGTATGGATATATAGAGGTTTTCCGCCCTTTTCCTGATGAGGTTCTCATGGATGAAGTCCGGAATATTGATGAAGGTCTGTAACTTTTCCAGGTAGAGCGGCATCTCAGCCGTTTCGTCAAGGTAGATGGGTGTGGCCCCAGTTTCTTCACATATCCGTTTCATGCCTGTTATCTCGTAGACGAGCCTGGTGAAGTTGCCCTGTGTGCTGTTTTCCATTACATAGACGTTCCGGGCGCCATGCGCCCTGAAGTAGTTCACCACTGCTGCAACCACCTGGGGGGAGGTGTACACGTGCGGTTTGAAGTCGATGCCGTTTACCTTGAGATAGACATCTCTGGATGGTTTCAACAGGCTGTTTGCCCCCCCGAAGGCATCAAAGAGATGGGCGACCGCTTTATCCAATCCTTGAGCAGTGTCTTCGAACAGTACACGCGCCATGGTTGATCTCCTTGCGAATTGTTTTATTGGTTGTGCCCCAATTCCCCTGGTGAGTCAAGGTTATGGAGAGACAAATGGTTGTACATTGAGGTATGAGACTTTAAACATATCCTTGTTCTATCCCAGGGTCACCCGGTTTTTACCCGATGCCTTGCTCTCATACATCAGCCGGTCTGCCCGCTGGATAATGGATGAGGGGGTATCTTCGAGCAAGGCCATGGTGGCCCCGATGGAGGCTGTTATGTTAAGCCTCTTGCCGCCGGAGACGAGATAGCCGCTCTCGATGAATGCCCTCATCCTCTCTGAGACTTCCTGTAAGATCTCAACATCGATATGCGGCAGGATGACTACGAATTCCTCTCCTCCCCAGCGGGATATGGAGTCCATCCTCCGAAGGATGTTGGTGATGGTCCTGCCCGTCATGATAAGTATTTCATCGCCGGTAACATGGCCATGAATATCATTGCATTGCTTGAAGTTATCCAGGTCCAGGAAGATGATGCCCAAGGGAATTCCGAAGTTCTTCAGCTCAAATATCCTTGTCTGGAGCGTCATTTCGCAGAACCTTCGGTTTCCAACGTTCGTGAGTTCATCAACATAGGCCTCTTTTTTGAGACGCTCCATATCACGCAGGATCTGGAGGAGGTTCGAATTGTCGGAAAATATCTCAACACCGCCTATGACCACACCATCGTCATCCCTGACCGGGGATGTCCTGACGGAAACCGGTACACGGTGCCCTTGTTTGTGGTGAAGATAGACATGGGCCTCCCGAATGCCGCTGTCCTGAATTGTTGCAGAAAGGGGGCAGCCTGCAAGGCAGAGCTCAAGGCCGTTCTCGTCAACATGACGCAAAAGGTTGTCCGAGCAGCGCGACCCTATGACCTCTTCCTTGCTGTAGCCCGTTATCCTTTCAGCTGCCTTGTTCCAGAACGTTATTCTCTTGTCCTTGTCAACGAAATATACGCCATCGAACAGGCTGTCCAAAAGTATCTCGTGGGAAACCTTACCCATGGTAGCTCCTTATATGGCATATCGGAATTAGCAGCATCAGCCCAAACGAAAAATTTTATACCCATGATGTATGATAAAGGTGGTATTTCTTGCGAAAGGTCTTATACCCAACCCAGCTTTTTAATGGCCCCATATACCAAATATATCCCCATGCCCACGATAAAGAGCCCAAAGGTAAGCCTCAGCAATGGCGCAGAGAGCCGGTTCGCCATGACCGCCCCAAGCCAGGCCCCGATGATGGCGGCAGCGGCTATGATCAGGGCGGCGGGTATGTCCACATTCTGGTGGCGGTAATATTCCAGGAATGCGGCAATGCCGATGGGCGGGAGGAGTACGGCTAGACTTGTCCCTGTTGCCTTATGTTCGGAAAAGCCCAGGATGAGGATCAGCGCCGGCACGATGATGACCCCGCCTCCGACCCCGAAGAGCCCGGCCAGGATACCGGCAGCTGATCCTATGGTGAGCAGTATGATGATCGTAGTGATGTCCACGGTTGGATTTCTCCTTTCATGCCTTTCAAGAAAGAACGGTAAATGGTCTGTTTGTCAGCACTACCGATGTCTCCACCTGCCGCTCGGGTATGGACCAGTATTGCCTGAGCAACCTGTTTTTCTCCTCAATGCTCACCAGGCAGTAGCCGTTTTTCTGGTAGAATTGCACAGCCCAGCTCGCTGCAGCCCAGGTTCCTATGAGTATCGGTTTGTCGCTCATGGGTTCCAGGTGCTTCAAGAGCCTGGACCCAATGCCCCTATTCCTCAAGGCTGTTTTCACGTATGCATGCCTTAAAAGGGTTACCTCACCCTTGTCCTGGATGCCCATAACCCCTGAAAGCTCGTTATCCTTATCAAGACCCCAGAACCTGATCCCGGCATCTATTTCATGGTGAAGCTGTTCCTGGCTCATGTACGGGTCGTGCCACCGGTCCGGCGGGATAACACCTTTATAGGCGGATGCCGCGTCGTTGATGATCTCGAAGATCGCATGAAGATCCGTATCAGTACACCTGCGGATTATTTCTGACATAATCCCTCAACAGCTCTTTTTTTATAATGATCCGTCCAGGTCGTCTGCAACTTGGGAGTTGCATCCACGGCAGCGCTGTGCCCCTCTGAAGAGGGGCTTTCCGCAGGTAGGACAGTGGTAGCGCTCACAAACCGAACGGGCCCATTCCACACTGCCTTCCTCGTCGCCAAGCAGGGCGACCTTTTCACGCCAGATGGGGATGGTTTTCATCATCACCCGTTTACCCGTCTCAAGTCCGAAGCCGGATATCTGGGAACATGGCCAGTCCGCGCACTGGTGGCACGAGTAGAAACCTTTGGATCTGACACAATCCCGGATAGGGCACATGGTGCAATAGCCATAGAGTTTCTTGGGCGGATCAGGCTGCATGCACCCCAGGCACTGAGTCTCTTCGGGCTTAGTCCCATAGAGGTTCCCCATGACGGTC
>CAYMDG010000189.1:1585-6211 GCA_964388905.1 uncultured Bacteriovoracaceae bacterium | reverse complement strand
ATACCTTTGGTTGCTCTGAGATCTTGATGCTCAGGTTTCCATGCGCTATGGCAACGGTCGAGATCTTGACATCACTGCCCATGATCACGGTGCCGGTCCGCTCGTTCACGATGACCTTTGCCCTGTTGTCCGGTGTTACATCGACTGTCTCGATGAGCGCCACAAAATCAACAAGACGGTTCTGATATGCTTCGGGCACATCAAGCTTTATCGTGGAAAGGTCCGAAGCGCTCGCCACCTGGGACCCCAGTTTATCATTAATAGACCTGACCAGTCTGTTCGCCGTGGTGAAATCAGGGTTGTTCATGATTAATGTCACCTGCGGGCCAAAGGCCATGTCCAGTGACCGCTCTACAATAGCCCCACCCGGTATCATGCCGGCGGTGGGGAAATTCTTGGTTACCCCGGAGCCCGACGCGCCGCTCACGGCAAAGCCTCCGACCGATACGGGGCCCTGGCCCAGTGCATATACCTTTCCGTCCGGGCCATACAGGGGCGTGGATATCAGTGTGCCTCCTGCAATGGAGGTTGAATCACCTATGGAGGATATCGTGCAGTCGAGCTTCTGGCTGCTTTTGGCAAACGGCGGCAGGGATGCCGTGACAATGACCGCTGCCACATTTTTCATCTTCAGGGTATCGGCATTCACCTGAATACCCATGTTCCTGAGCATGTTCGCAACAGACCGGATCGTGTATTCATTGCCACTGCCGGCCTTGTCACCCGTGCCGTTGAGTCCTACAACCAGGCCGTAACCCGACAGCTTGTTCTCCCTTACCCCCTGGATCGCCACCAGGTCTTTTACCCGTACGGCCAATAAGGGCTGCGTAATAAAGATAACCAGGATAGCAACAAGTATGGTCTTCTTCATAATATACCTCAAAACGGCCATATCTTATCGATAGCCCTTGCCAGGAAGCCCTTGTTCTGCTGGTCTCCAAGGATACCGGAACCGTAATAGTCGACCTTCAGGTCGGCTATATTCGTGGACATGATGGAGTTGTTCCCCATGATGTCCTCGGGCCTGATGATGCCGGATACCGTAATGTACTGCTCCTCTTCATTCACCCTTATCTGCTTCTTTCCCTTGACCGCAAAATTGCCGGAAGGAAGAAGTCTCACCACACGCGCCGACACAACAGCCCTCAATGTCCCGCTGCGTGACGTCTTTCCGTCACCCGCGAATTTTGAAGACCCAGACACCTGTACTGACGGATCGATCTTATACCCTAAGACGGATGACTTATCGAGGGGCAGCCCCAGAAAGCTCGACACCGAATTGGTAATGCTGCTGTCGCGCGATGCCTCGGTGGTAGCCTCTTTATCCGCAGAAGAATTTTCTACGATCTGGATGATGATCAGGTCACCCACCTGTCTTGCCTTGTGATCGCTGTACATGTCGTAATATTTGGCGCTCGGCGACCAAAGGGACCCGGGATTCTGAATATTTTCAGCCTGGTCTCCCAGGGGCATAGACAGCTCGTCCTCGCTGAAATCAACATCCCTTACAGCATGGGAACATGCGCTTAGCGCCGCCATAACCATTAAGAACACAACGTATTGCCGTGCCTTCATATTTGCCTCCTACAGCTCAACCTGCACCAGTGATGCAGCAATAATGGTGCCAAGCACTTTTCTGCCTGAGGAGACATTCTTCACAGGGATAGGTTCGTTCATATATCCGTCTTTCATGGCAATGCCTTTATCCCTTACAATGATGTTGTCGATCCGGGCCTGGATGACGACCGTCTCGCCTATGAGCACATCCGGCTTGCGTTCAAGTTGCGCGGGCAGGATCGGGTAGCCTTCGCGCAACGTTACCTTCGCGCGCTTACCCACGCAGTCTTCAGGCCGGTTATAGGCGTTTGGACACGATGAGATGTCAATGGTACTTATCATCAAATCACTTGTGGTGATAACCCTTCCGGCAGCTACCTTTGCCCTTACTGCAGGGATTTCGGCAACAAGTTTGACCTTTCCGGTTATTGTCACCTTCGAAGGCGATATTCCGCTTCCGACGAGCATGACGGCTGTGGTGAATCCGAGATACCTTTCAAAGGAGGAAAATTTTGCCCGTATGATGCTTGAATCTGCCTGAAGGACTTTGGGGAGTCTGGATACCCTGACATCAACAACTTCTATCCTGCCGGTATCTTTCCAGGGACTGTTTTTCAGTATCTCTTCGATAAAGACCTTTTTCAAGACCTCTTCAGGTACCTCCACGGTGCAAGAAACAACATGGCTGATGGTCGCGCCCGTGAAGACCACCTCGCCCAGGTAGTGCGACCTGACCTTGGCTTCAACTGTCCTGGCAGAGATATTCAAATCAAAGGCACCGTCTGGTGATTTGGCAATGGCAATACTTGAGAGTAAAGACGCACCCTCTCCGCTGATCTGTGCCAGGTCGCAAAGCCTCACGGTCTTTCCCGTAATTGCCACCTCGCCCTTGAGATCGACAACCGTCTTACCGAAGGCGTACACCGGCATGAGAAGCCCACAAAAAAGGCATACCATCAGGGCAAGGCTACGCATCTTATGCTACCTCGCAAGACCGTTAACGGTCTGGAGCATCTGATCAGAGGTATTGATACACTTGGAGTTGAGTTCATAGGCCCTTTGGGCCGCGATCATATTGACCATCTCCTCAACGGCATCCACGTTTGACATCTCCAGGAATCCTGAAGAGAGGGTGCCGAAATTCTCAGTGCCCGGTGTGCCTTCGACAGCGTCGCCTGATGCCGGTGTTGCCACATATTGATTCATGCCTATGGAGCTCAGGCCGGCAGGATTGGGGAAGTTGTAGATGGGGATATTACCGGTGGCCAGTACCGTACCGGAATTGGATAGACAGGAGATCACACCGGCCTTTGAAACGGTGATATTGGCGGTCTGCTGGGGTACGGAAAATTCGGGCTGGAGTCTCTCCCCCCTTGCATTCACGACATAACCCTCGCTGTCTATCTTGAAGGCCCCATCACGGGTGTAAACCTGGTTCCCCTCGGACAGTATCTGGAAAAATCCCTTGCCTTCAATGGAAAGATCGAGGCTGTTTTTCGTTTCAAGATAGTCTCCCTGGGAGAATATCTTCTGGACTGCCAGAGGCTTTACCCCCATTCCCACCTGTATTCCCACAGGCACGGTGCCGCCGGCAGAGGTTGGGCTGCCGGGTTGATTATAGGTGGCATAGAACAGGTCTTCAAACTGGGCCCTGCTCTTCTTGAAACTCGTAGTATTCACATTCGCCAGGTTATTGGCAATGGTGTTGACCATTAATTCCTGGGCACCCATGCCCGTTGCTGATGTCCACATTGCTCGAATCATATACTTTCCTCCTTATTATGCGACTGTCCCGACATTGTGCATCGAGTATGAATAGGTATCGTTCACAGACCTGATCATCTTTTGAAAGCTGTCATAGGCCCTGGCCGTAGCGATCATCTCCACCATCTCCATGACCGGATCCACATTAGCCTTCTCAATACTACCCTGGGAAAGAGATATGGTCTCGACAGGTTCTGGAGTGGTCCCCTCTTTGACTGAGAACAGGTTATTGCCCTGACGCATAAGGGCCTCGGGTGGTATTCTCACCACCTGTAATGTACTCAGTTCTTCTCCATCCTGGGTGATCTTCCCCACCGAATCGATTACCAGATCGCTCTTTTTGGGATCTATCATAATATCCCCACCGTTTCCTTGAACACTGTATCCTTGCGGAGTGATAATGGTGTTATCCGTGCTGAGCTGGAACGATCCGGCCCTTGTGTACCTAGGACCTTCATCGGTATTGACCACAAAGAACCCGTCACTCATCAGTGCGATGTCAAGCGGGTTGCCTGTCTTAACAGGAGGCCCGGGTGTAAGGTCAATAGAGCTGCTGACCGCGACGACATCAATAGGCACTGTACGGTACTGTCCGGGGTACAACGAAGAGGTGTCCAGCTGCTTCATATACTGTTCAAAGCTCATCTGGTCCTTCTTGAATCCGGTAGTGTTCAGGTTGGCAATGTTGTTGGAGATGATATTGAGCCTGTCTTCCATTGCAATCGCCCCTGCCGCCGCTGTGTATATCCCTTGATCCATATGTGCTCCTTTCTGGGATCATTTGAGCAAATGGGGTGCCAACCCTTAGAAATGGCTCTGGTCCATACTTCTTATCCTGCAAGACGGGCAATTTTTTCCAGGTGCTTCGGGACTGATTGGGGCATATATATCCTTGCGCCTGATGCAGGACACCTGTAGAGAAATAACGTTAAAGAATTCCGCTGAGAATCCGATAATTAACTTACGGACGGCTGATTAATCACAAGGAGTGTGTATGGAGGTCAAAAGCCTATTCATGAATCTCATCATGAGGACCTATGAGAAACAGAATGCGTCTTCGGGCATGAAACATGATGTGGAAAAGTCCGGCAGCGAGCTTGGTGCAGATTCCGTCACCATATCCCAGCGCGCGAGCAAGCGACTTTTCAGGGATATTATGGAAAGCAGTTTACAGAAAGGATTGAATGAGGTGCTAATAGATGAAAATTAATACTCCGAACACTGATGCCCTCAAGGCATACGTCGCCCAATCGGCTCAGGGTGTTCAACTCAACAATAAAGACAAAGAAATTGCAAATGCTGCAA
>CAYMDG010000189.1:0-1485 GCA_964388905.1 uncultured Bacteriovoracaceae bacterium | reverse complement strand
TGTCATGAGGTTTATCCCCAGGAGCAGGGGCTTCCATGAGGAGGGGGCTGCAATCACCTCATGAGATCTAGCCTTTTGCTGCATCGATATCATATTGAGCATCAGAAGATAGGCATCAACTCCGGTAGCAATGTTTGCCCCGAGATAAGCCCCTTTCCGGGCATGCTTTGAGTAGTATTCAATAAATTCGTTGCCTTTTGCTGATGTCACTCTCTCTTGAAAATAATTCGACTGGACATAAACACCCTCAAGGTACTTGTCAACATCAGTGAAGAATGACTCCTCATTGGCGATACTGCCCACCAAGATGGGTTTTAACGCATCAATAGAGCGGATCTTTTTCAGAGTTTCTTTTGTGTTCGCCCCGGAAAGAGGAATATAGACAGCATCAGGCTTCCGGCCCATAAGGTGAGTTATGGCAGATGACGGGTCTTCTCCCTCTTTTATGTAAGCAACATCCTCAATCCTGCCTCCGGCCTTTACCACTTCCGCAGAGAACATGCTGGCAAGCCTGACGCAGCTTTCGTCACGGTCGTTAATGATAATCCCTGCCCTGCGGGCATGAATCACATCCTTCATGAATCTGGCGCATGCATTGGCCTGATCCTCAAGGCTTGCACATATCCTTATCACGGGCGGACCCTCTTTTGTCTTCCAGTCAAGCCTGATCGGAGTTGTTGCGATAATAGGCACCGGTCTTTGCTTCATAACTCCGCCGGCCTTAGCAATTACGTCAGCGGGTGCGCCCGAAATGATACCTGACACCTTATCATCCACCAACAGCTTCTGAAGCGCTTGGGAAAGGGCCAGCGATGAAGCTCCGGTATCCTTGAATACGAGTTCAACCTGGATGCCCTCCTTGTCTTTTTCCATATCATGGGCCATCCTGATGCCCTCGGACTGTACCCTGGCAACCTCTGCCAATGGACCCGCCATGGGCATGCAGACACCTATTTTTACCGGGGCCGCCTGCTGGGAGCCGGGGACCTCATTATTCTTGGCCTGTATGCTGCGGCTGCAGGAAAATGATATCCCGGTAACAACAAAAAGGATGAAGGTGAGATAGGCCAAGGTTCGCATGGTCATCATCGCATGGCACACTTCTGTCATGATCTCTCCTTCCTTCAAAGCCGGTAGTATATATCACGGAAATATGGTAACCAATCAATCCCAAAAGTTCTTTTATGCATAACCTTCAGGAGGATCCAGGTGCCAACCATTCGGATAGCGGGAAAAGAATATACAACAGGGCTTGTCATCTTTGATAAGGATGGAACCTTAATCGACTTCAGGCTTACATGGTTGGAGATCATTGCCAATCTTTTGAAGACGTTCGGGGAGTATGTCCCCATGACTGAAAACTTGCGGTTAAGGGTCCAGGAAGCCCTGGGCATTTCTGTGGATAACGGCACCATAGACGGCTCCGGGCCGCTTGCCATGGGCACCTTTACCGAGTGCGACGCCCTGCTGGCCTACTGCCTCTAC
>CAYMDG010000188.1:3449-6240 GCA_964388905.1 uncultured Bacteriovoracaceae bacterium | reverse complement strand
CGACCTGGTCATCGTGGCCGCCCGGACCAACCTGAATGCCGCCAGCCCCTACGAGGGCATGTCGCTCATCGTGGTGGAGGCGGGTACGCCGGGGTTTGAAAAGGGCAGGCAGCTCGAAAAGATCGGGATGCATTCCCAGGACACCTCTGAGATGGCCTTTGTGGACTGCCGCGTCCCGGCATCGAATCTTCTTGGTCCTGAGGGTCAGGGATTCTACTTCCTCATGGACAAGCTCCAGCAGGAGCGCCTCGTATGCGCCATGGGCTCCCAGGTGGCTGCTGAGGAGGCCCTGCGTCTGACCATAGAATATACCAAGACGCGTGAGGCCTTCGGCAGGCCCATCAGCCGTTTCCAGTACATCTCCTTCGAGCTCGCCAAGATGGCCACCGAGGTGGAAGTGGGTCGCGCCTTTGTAGAGAGCCTGCTCATCGATCATATTGAAGGCAGGAAAGATATCAAGAAGGCTTCCATGGCCAAGTACTGGGTCTGCGAGATGCTCAACCGGGTGGTGGCACAGTGCGTCCAGTTCCACGGCGGCTACGGGTACATGGAAGAATACCCCATCGCCCGCATGTTCCGTGACGCGCGGGTCCAGACCATCTATGCAGGCACATCCGAGATCATGCTGCTCATCATTTCACGGCAGCTTGGACTGTAGAACAACAAGAATATGAGATTGTGGAGGGAGTATGGCAAAAAAAACAGATAAGTCAGCGCGCAGGGTCGTGGTCATCGACGGGTGCCGGGTTCCGTTCCAGCGGTCCGGTACCGGGTTCTACGACCTCATGGCCTGGCAGCTCGGCAGTTTTGCAGTGAAGGGCCTCCTGGCCAAGACAGGCGTTTCTCCCCGGGACATCGATCATGTCCTGATGGGGTGCGTGGCCACCGACATCGCCACGACGAACGTGGCGCGCGAGGTGGCGCTCGGCGCGGGCCTGCCCATCAGTGTTCCTGCGCATACCTGCACGCTTGCCTGCGTGTCGGCCAATATGGCCTTCACCAACGGGGCCAATCTCATTGAGACGGGCAATGCCGACATCGTGATCGCAGGCGGCGTGGAGAGCTGTTCGGATGCCGACATAAAGATCTCCAAGCGCTACCGGAGATTTATCCTGGATGTGACCATGTACCATAAGCCAAAGAACTTTACCGGGTTGCTTAAATACCTGAAGAACATGCGGCCGCTGGACTTCCTTGTCCCGGAGAGGCCTGCTGTTGCCGAGTACTCGACAGGCCTGCTCATGGGGCAGACCGCAGAGATACTTGCCAAGCGTCTGGGAATTTCACGCCGGGAACAGGATGAGTATGCCGTGCTCTCGCACCAGCGGGCCGCCAAGGCTCAGGAGGACGGTATCTTCAAGCAAGAGATCGTGCCGGTGGTGGTGCCCGGCAAGGACAAGGCCATCGTGAGCGACAACGGCCCAAGGAAGGATACGGCCCTGGATAAGCTCGGCAAGCTCAAGGGTGCGTTTGACAAGAAGTATGGCTCCGTGACGGCTGCGAATTCGTCATTTTTAACCGATGGCGGTTCAGCGGTTCTCCTCATGAGCGAGCAGAAGGCAAAAGAACTCTGCCTGAAGCCCAAGGCTTATCTGAAGTCATACGCCTATACCGGGCAGGACCTGGTGGAAGAGCTTCTGCTGGGCCCTGCGTTTGCAATCCCTGCCGCCATGAAAAGGGCCGGACTCAAGCTTAAAGATATCGGCGTATTCGAGATCCATGAGGCCTTTGCCTCCCAGATGGTAGGCAATGTGAGATCGTTGGCCTCCAAGCAGTTTGCCCAGGAAAAACTCGGGCTGGACAAGGCCGTGGGCGAGATTGATTATGACAAGCTGAACAGATACGGCGGATCGCTCTCTCTAGGGCATCCCTTCGGGGCCACCGGCGGCAGGCTCATCACCACCTGCTGCAACCGGATGATCGACGAGGGCCAGCAGTTCGGCGTTGTGGCCGGGTGCGGGGCCGGGGCACAGGGTAATGCCATCATCTTTGAAGCGGCACATGCATGAAGTGAAGGAGGTTTGACACCATGAAAAATTTAACAGTAGAGAAGAACGAGAAAGGGGTTATGACAGTCACCATCGACTGCCCGGACTCCAAGGTGAATAAGGTCAGCAGCGGCCTGCTCGCAGAAATTTCCGGCCTGCTTGACAGCATGGAGAAAGACGTTACCGTCAAGGGGCTCGTCATATTAAGCGGCAAGGATGACAACTTCGTGGTTGGCGCTGACGTGGATGAGCTCGATGCCATGAAGTCCAGGGATGAGGTGGTCACCTACATCACCAAGGCCCATAACGTCCTGGCGAGGATCGAATCGCTGCCGTACCCTGTGGTATGCGGCATCCACGGCAACTGTCTCGGCGGAGGCCTGGAGCTTGCGCTGGTGGCGGATTACCGGATTGCCTCCGATTCCCCTAAGACATCACTCGGCCTGCCCGAGGTCCAGCTCGGCCTCATCCCGGCTGCAGGCGGTACTCAACGGCTCCCACGGCTCATCGGCCTGTCCAATGCATTACCCCTTATGCTCACGGGAAGAAACCTGCGGGCAAAGAAGGCCCTCAAAATGGGCCTTGTGGATGAGGTGGTGATGCAGCAGGGTATGAGGGATGTTGTTATCAGAAAGGCAGGTGACCTGGCCGATAAAGGTGTCAAGGTCCCTGTAAGGAATAATAAGAAGAAGGGCCTGCAGCAGAAGGTCCTCGATGCAACACTCAACCGGTTTCTCAACGAGACGCCCATGGGACGCAAGGTCGTCTTCTCCCAGGCCAGGAAGCAGGTACACAAGCAGACC
>CAYMDG010000188.1:0-3349 GCA_964388905.1 uncultured Bacteriovoracaceae bacterium | reverse complement strand
TGTGAAACCATCCTGATGAAAGACATCTCCCTTGACGCGGCGGCAAAGGGTATGAAGGAGATATACAAGGGGCTCGACAAGAGGGCGAGGTCCGGGTCCATGACCAGGTTCGAACGCGATGTCCAGTATGGCAAGCTGCTGGCATGCGATGACTACAGCCGGTTCGCGCATACCGACATGGTGATCGAGGCCGTGTTCGAAGATATCGACCTCAAGCACAAGATCCTCGCCGAGGTAGAGGCGGCCACTGACGAGAGAACCATCTTTGCCTCCAATACTTCCGCGCTGCCCATCACCCTTATTGCGCAGAAGAGCAAGAGGCCGCAAAACATCATCGGCATGCACTACTTCTCGCCGGTGCCCAAGATGCCTCTCCTTGAGATCATCACCACGGACAAGACCGCGGACTGGGTCAAGGCAACGGCCCTGGAGTTCGGCATCCAGCAGGGAAAGACCTGCATCGTGGTGAAGGACTGCCCGGGATTTTATACCACCCGCATACTCATCCCAATGCTCAACGAAGCCATGAAACTCATCGAAGAAGGTGCCGAGATCAAGGCAATAGACACGGCCATGAAACAGTTCGGCTATCCGGTGGGACCCATCACCCTGGTGGATGAGCTGGGCATAGACGTTGCGGCCCACGTCGCCAAGGGGGAGGTGAAAAAGCTCTTCGATGCACGGGGTCTGAAGGCCTCTGAGGGATACACCAAGCTCTTCGAGAGGGGATACAAGGGCAGGAAGAACAAAAAGGGCTTTTATGTCTATGACGAGCCCAAGAAGAAGGGCCTCATGGGCCTGGTGAAAAAGAAGGGCGGAAGGCCGGTGAATACCGAGGTCTACGAGATCCTGGGCGGAGCCAGGAAGAACTTTGCAGCCGAAGAGATTCAGGACCGCCTTGCCATGGCCATGATCAATGAAGCGGCACTGTGCCTCCAGGAGGGAATCCTCTCCTGCGCACGGGACGGAGATATCGGCGCAGTGTTCGGCCTGGGCTTCCCGCCGTTCACGGGCGGTCCTTTCAGGTACATCGATGCCGTGGGCGCCAAGACAATAGTGGAAAAGATGAAACGCCTGGAGCAGAGTTATGGAGCGCTCTATAAGCCGGCTGATATCCTGGTGGAAATGGCTGCAAGGAACAAGAAGTTCCATGCATCCTGATTCAGTTACATGAGCTCATTGCAAAAGACCGGTTTTGTCATTCCCGCGTAAGCGGGAATCCAGTCTTTTCAGGAACTTCTGGATCCCCCGCTTACGCGGGGGTGACACCTTTTTTGGGTTTTGCAATTGATTAAACCCGGATGTTGAGTTGAAGAGGCGTAAAAGCCTGATCCGTTAAAAACCTTTATCTCGCAGCCTTGACGGACTGATAAAATTAACGTTTCACAAAGGCTGCGAGATAAAGGTTTTTAACGGACCTAGTTTTTAAAAACAAATCCATGATCACTTTGAGTTTCAATCATAAAGCCACCCACTGTTCATGCCGTGTTTAATTGCAAAAATGCCTGTTAAAATAGAACCGGGCCGCCATGACGGGCAAGACAGTCATGGCGGCCCTTGAAACAGGAGGGTTGATTCAGGAGACCGATAATGCCTTTTTCAATGATCGTTTCAGGTAATCGATATGTTCAACTGTAGCCTGGCGCGCTGCATCACCGTCGCGCCTTTCAACGGCCTGGTAGAGCGCATAGAGCTGTCTGACAATGGTGCGTGAGCTTCCCTCGATGGTTGAAAGCTTTTTCCTGCTGTAGGGTAAGGCACCTATAAGCAGGGAATTCATTGACTTGCGGATATGCAAGAAGACTGAATTCTTTGTCGATTCCAAAAGGGTGTTGAAAAAATCAATATAGAGCTTGCCGCCCAAAACCACATTGTGGAGCACCGCGTCCTCTCCTGCCTCAAGGGCACGCTCGTATATTGTTTTGAGCTTGGCGAGGTCTTTCGGAGATGCGTTCAGGCAGGCAAGGCGGGCCGCCTCGGAATCCAGTATCCGGCGGACGCACAACAGCTCCCAGATCTTCTCCTGGTCCACAAGCAGGAGATCTTCAAGAGATGTCCTTCCGGCATCTGCAGAGGATCTGACATACTTGCCTTTCCGGTGCCGGGACTCCACGTATCCTTTGGCTTCAAGAAGCTTCATGGCCTCCCGCAGCGAGATCCTGCTGATGCGGAAGCGCTCGGTCATTTCGTGTTCGGATGGGAGCTTGTCGCCCGGTTTGAGCTTGCCACGGCTGATGAGGTCGATAATCTGGTCAGCCACCAGCGTAGGTATAGCCGGCGACTTCCGGATTGGCGAGATGAATCTTCCTTTTGTCTCCATAGCTATTCCATTAGTAAGTTGACTTATGGTCTTACTATTATACAAGTGATTCTAACAATCAAGATTATTCGGCATGTCTTGAAAATTATGGTACATCCGGCGCTGACTTTCTTTTAAGAGAAGAGATCATGATGCGGTTCTGGCACATCATAGCCGTCATGTGAAAGTGTAACGGCCGTGCTTGAAAAACGCTTATACTGCAGAGGTATTGTTTTGAAAATCAAAGAGTTAAAGCAATCAACCCCGAGATATGAAATGCTCTACGTAAGAATGACACGTATACAGAAACTTTTGCCCCCATCAAAGTAACTTGTTCCGCAGGAATAATCCTTGTAGCCGACAGCTATATCTCTACTTTTTCTTCTTATCCTTTGTATCGAGTGCCGATTTCAGCTTATCTCCCAGCGAGCCGAAAGATTTCCCTGTTTCCGAGGCAAAACCCTTCCAGTCGCCTCCTGCATGGGCGTCAGCCGGGGCCAGCGTGATCTTGCGGTTGGCGATGTCCATCTCCTCTACGCACACCGTGATCTTGTCACCTTCGCGCTTTTTCTCTATTTCGGCGGCATCGTATGAGGCAGAGATCTTGGATTTGGGCATGAGGCCTGTAACGCCGGGCTCCAGGTTGACGAAAAAGCCGTACTTCTCTTTGCGCTCCAAAGTCCCTTCCACCACCTGGCCGATCTTAAAGCGCTCGCCCAGAGCGATCCAAGGGTCGCCCTCGGCCTCTTTCATGGAAAGCGAGATCCTCTTGGATTCAGGGGATATGTCCTTGATCATCACATCCACTTCGTCACCCACCGAGACCATGTCCTGGGGCTTTTTCACGCGCTTCTTGTAGCTCATCTCGCTGATGTGCACGAGCCCCTCGATACCCGGTGCTATCTCGACGAACACACCAAAGTCCGCGATTCGCGTTACCTTTGCGCGGAGTCTTTCCCCGGGCTTGAATTGGTTCAGCACGCTGACCCAGGGGTCATCCCCTACCTGTTTCATGGACAGCGATATCCTCTTGCGGCTGGACCTGGGGTC
>CAYMDG010000187.1:0-6266 GCA_964388905.1 uncultured Bacteriovoracaceae bacterium | reverse complement strand
GGCGGGCCCATAGCACTGGTAAAAGAGGGCGATAGTATCCATATCGATATACCAGGGCGCCGGCTCGACCTGATGGTCGATAAGGCCGAGCTCACGCGCAGGAAGAAGGCATGGAAACCGCCCAAACAAGAGCTGAAGGGCGTGCTCAAACGCTACGCCCGCATGAGCCTGTCCGCTGACAAGGGCGCACGGTACGAGGACTGATGAAGCAGGCCCGTTTCTGGGTAAAGGCCGATGATGACAAAGTGCGATGTTTCCTGTGCGCGCACCGATGCCTCATTGCCCATGGAAAGACCGGTGTCTGCGGTGTCAGGAAAAACGAGGCAGGGATGCTTTACAGCCTTGTGTGGGGAAAGAGCATCTCGGCCAATGTTGACCCCATTGAAAAGAAGCCCCTGTTTCATTTTCTGCCCGGCTCAAGGTCTTTTTCCATTGCTACTCTCGGGTGTAACTTCAAGTGCGCCTTCTGCCAGAACAGTGATATCTCCCAGTACCCCGGCGAAACGGGCCGTATCACCGGAGAAGACTTTTTGCCTGAAGCAGTGGTTGCAGCGGCCGCGCGAAACGGTTGCAGGAGTATCTCGTATACCTATACCGAGCCGACCATCTACCTGGAGTATGCCCTCGATACGGCTGTGGTGGCCAAAGAACAGGGCCTGTTCAATGTCATGGTCACCAATGGCTACACCACAACCGAGGTGATTGGAAACAGCCTGAAGGGAACCATCCATGCCGCCAACATCGACCTCAAGGCCTTCACCGAGGGTTTCTACAAGAGGCTGTGCTCGGCCAGGCTGGCGCCGGTTCTTGATGCCATAAAGGCCTATCATGATGCGGGCATCTGGATCGAGGTCACCACGCTCATCATTCCCGGAGAAAACGATTCTGATGAAGAGCTGCATGACATCGCTTCCTTCATTTACTCAATCAGTCCTGACATACCCTGGCACATCAGCAGGTACTACCCGCGCTACAAATACGACCATGCACCGCCCACACCGGTAAATACAATCGAGAAGGCGCAGGAAATCGGATTGAGTGAAGGACTGCATTTCGTGTATAGTGGAAATGTAATGGGGCATGACGGGGAAAACACCTACTGCCCGAACTGCAAGAAGCTGATCATTGCACGAAAGGGTTTCTTCATTGAGCGCCTTCATATGAAGGGTCATGCGTGCGGATACTGCAACCATACCATACCGGGGAGATTCCACTTCAGGCCCTGGTAAATTCATGCAACAGGCAAGGAAGAAGATGCCAAGAAAAAAGCAAACTCTCAAAGATGTTCTGGCCAACAAACTCAAATCCGGATGGGAGATTCTCCAGGGAAAAGAGGGAAAGGTGGATTCATACTGCCGAGGGTATCTCTCGTTTCTTTCCCAGGTGAAGACCGAACGGGAGGCTGTCAGCTACATTATGGACAAGGCAGCCCGGGACAAGGGACTCATTGTTTTTGAGAACCGCGGTAAGGCCCTTGCCCTCTGCCGGGTCGGCAAAAGCCCCCTGGCTGATGGGGTTAGGATCGTGGTGGCGCATCTCGACAGCCCCCGGATCGATCTTAAGGCAAACCCGCTGTACGAGGACACGGAACTTGCCATGCTCAAGACACACTACTACGGCGGGATCAAGAAATACCAGTGGCTTGCCAGGCCTCTGGCCCTGCACGGCGTTGTGGTCAAGGCCGATGGCAAACTGGTAAGGATCGTTTTCGGCGAGGATGAGAACGAGCCATGCCTGATCATCGAGGACCTGCTGCCCCATCTCGCAGGCAAGGCACAGTACGGCAAGAAGCTGGAAGACGCCTTTGTGGGCGAGAAGCTCAACCTTATCTGCGGTTCCAGACCGGACCTTAAGGCCAAGGAGGATAAGGTCAAAGGCCAGATCCTTACGCTGCTGCATAAGAAATACGGGATCATAGAACAGGACTTCATCTCTGCCGACCTCGAGATTGTCCCTGCAGGCCCTGCCCGGGAGGTGGGCCTTGATGCCTCGATGATCGGGGCGTATGGACAGGATGACCGCGTCTGTTCCTGGGCTGCCTTTGCAGCAGTGCTCGATGTCAGGGAGGTGCCCGTTACCACCATAGTGCTGCTGGTGGACAAGGAAGAGATCGGCAGCGACGGCAACACGGGCGCCAAGAGCATGTTCATCGAGGAGGTCCTGTGGGCGCTGGGCGACAAGCTCAAGCAGGACATCAACCCTGCGCGTGTCCTGTTCAGGAGCAAGGCGATCTCGGGCGATGCCAACGGCGCGCTTGACCCGGACTACCCCGAGGTGCACGAGAAGGCCAATGCGGCGCGTATGGGCTATGGCATATGCGTGACCAAGTTCACCGGGGCGCGTGGGAAAGTCGGTTCCAGCGAGGCACACGCGGAGTATATGGGTTGGCTCAGGTCCGTCCTGAACAAAAAAGGCGTCCCCTGGCAGACCGGCGAACTTGGCAAGGTGGATGAGGGCGGCGGGGGGACAGTGGCGAAATTCCTCGCAGAGTACGGCATGGACATCGTTGATGCAGGACCGCCGTTGCTTTGTATGCATGCGCCCTTCGAGCTTGCTTCCAAGGTGGATTGTTACTCCACCTACCTGGCCTACCGGGCATTTATGGAGGAGTCATGAAGGAAAGGAATCTTGCCCATATGGGATCGTTGCTGGGCGGCGTTGTCCATAACCTCAATACGCCCCTGATGTGGGTCATGGGAAGGGCACAGCTCCTCCAGTCAAGAAATGAAAACTTCGAAACGCTGAAAAACCTCTCGGAGGAGGATCTTGCCAAGACCAAGCAGAAGAACGACAAGGACATCACATCCATCCTTGAAGGGGCTGATAAGATCGACTTCATCCTCAAAGGCCTCGGCTATAAGATCCAGATGGTCAATGAGGGATACACCTCAGTGGAACTCCGGGAATACCTGGAGATGGAAGTGAACTTCCTTATGGCCGATATGCGTTTCAAACACGACACCAAGCGTGATATTGCGTATGGTCCACGGTCCTACTATGCCAAAGTGGATTACAATGCGCTGTCCGGGGCCGTGTCGGGAACCATCAATACCATGATGGATTACACGGAAAAAGGCCGTTCCATCAAAATCTCTCTCGACAACGGGATCATACATATCAGCTGCGCTGAGCTGAAGATGGATGACAAGGTGCGCCACGAGATCGATGAGGCCTGCAGTGGCCTTTCGCCTGTTGCGGATGTGCTTTTGGATGATACGAACGGCCTGAAGGTTACTATTGCCCTGAAGGACCTCTGATGCCTTCTTTTCAGGTGATCAGCTGCCCGAACTGCGGTCACAGCATAAAGACCTTCCGTAATCCGGTACCCACGGCGGATGTGATTATTGAGTATGAGGGCGGTGTCGTGCTTATACTCAGGAAGAATCCACCTCATGGATGGGCCTTGCCCGGCGGGTTTGTAGACTATGGTGAGACCGTGGATGCAGCCGCAATGAGAGAGGCCAAGGAAGAGACGAACCTTGACCTGGCAGGGCTCACAATGTTTTCCGTATACTCCGACCCAGCGCGCGACCCCAGGCAGCACACCATTACCACGGTGTTTGTTGCTCAGGGCCGTGGGCTGCTGAAAGGGGGCGATGACGCGTCGCAAGCACGGGTGTTCATGCTTGAACACCTTCCTGAACTCGCATTTGATCACAACAAGATCCTAAAGGATTATCAGGCATGGAAACATGGCAGGGACACCGGGCTTACCTTTAAAAAATGACAAACAGAAAAGAGATCTTTCTCATCGACGGCAGCTCGTACATCTACCGGGCGTTTTATGCCATGAAGAGCCTCTCCACATCCAAGGGCATGCCCACCAATGCCATCTACATCTTTTCCAGGATGCTCCTGAAGCTCATCAAGGATAAAAAACCCGAGTTCATGTGCTTCGTGCGTGACTCCAAAGGCCCAACGGAGCGGCACCTCATGTATGAAGAATACAAGGCAACACGGCAGAGAATGCCTGAGGCCCTTCAGATCCAGATCCCCTATATACTCCGGATCGTTGAGGCCCTTGGCATCCCCATCCTGGTCAAAGAGGGACTGGAGGCGGACGACATCATCGCGGAGGCAGCGCGGAGGTTCAAGGGGGAGGCGCGTATCACCATCATATCCGGCGACAAAGATCTCATGCAGCTCATAGATGAAGCAGTGACGGTGTGGGATACCCTCAAGGAAAAGGTCTATAACGCTGAGGCAGTGAAAGAGAAATATGGGGTCTCCCCTGAATATATCGCTGACCTGCTGGCCATCATGGGCGACAGCTCGGACAACATACCCGGTGTGCCCGGCATCGGTGAAAAGGGCGCCTTGGATCTCATCTCAAAATATGGGCATGTATCCGACATCATCGAGCATGCACAGGCAATAGAGAGCAAAAAGGCCAGAGAGGCTATCTTGAACCATACTGACAAGGCTTTTTTAAGCCTTGAGCTCGCCCGGCTCGACAGAGAAGTGGCTATGGATTTCGATTTGAATAACATGCGCATGAAGGAAATGGACGTGGAAAAGCTCTCGCAGCTTTTCGCGGAGCTCGAATTCAGGGCGCTGCAGGCCGGGCTTGCCGGTGAGGCGCCAAAGGCCGCCGAGGTCTTTGAGGGCACAATCGAATACGCCTGCAACCCATCCATATCGACAGAGGCAGGGATGTACGTGATGCAGGGGTCTTGTTCGGCTGTCTCCCAGGCGGAAGTCACCTATGTCTGCAAGGAAAAGGATGCCTGCCTCGATCCTTTGAAGCAGCGCCATATCAGTCTCGTCATGCACAATGCAAAGGAAGCCTTGGTGCAGGCCAAGCTCAGGGGCCTTGATCCCGCCCTGGAGATCTTTGACACAATGCTTGCCGCCTACTGCTGTGATGCCGCAACCGGCGAGACCACTGTAGAAGACCTTTCCAAGTCCTATCTTGACAGGGACATACCCCGGACCAAGGAGCTGCTCGGTTCAGGCAGGAATGCCAGGGTCCTCAGCGACCTGGGTCATGATGAGCTTGACCACTACCTTGCAACCCATGCCCACTTCCTTATGCCGCTCAAAGAGATTCTTTCAGGACGCATGGCCGAACTCGGGGTGGACAGGCTTTTTTACGAGATAGAAACGCCTTTGCTGGATGTGCTTTCAACCATGGAGGCTATCGGTGTGCTTGTTGACCCGGATGTCCTCCTTGCTATCTCAAAGGAAATCGATGTGCAGATGAAGGGCATGGAGGAGCGTATCTATGCCCATGCGGGCAGGCCGTTCAACATCAACTCCCCCAGGCAGTTGGGTGAAATCCTTTTTGTAGACCTCAATCTGCCCATGGTAAAGAAGACCAAGACAGGGTTTTCCACGGACAGCGCCGTGTTGGAGGCACTTGCCCCCAGGCACGAGCTGCCTGCCATAATCCTTGACTGGCGCATGCTCACCAAGCTCAAAAATACCTATGTGGACACGCTGCCTACCATGATCGACCCCCTGACAGGGCGCGTCCATACACGGTTCAACCAGGCCGTCACGGCAACGGGAAGGATATCGTCTTCCGAGCCCAACCTGCAGAACATCCCTATCCGTTCCGATATGGGCAGGCGCATTAGGGAAGCCTTCAGGGCGCCCGAGGGATACAAGATCCTGAGTGCAGATTACTCTCAGATCGAGTTGAGGATCCTTGCACACATTACCAAAGACAAGAGCCTTATGGAGTCCTTTGAAAAAGGCATCGACATCCACACCAGAACCGCTGCCGAGGTCTTTGGTATTAAGATTGATGAGGTCACTGAGAATCACCGCCGCCAGGCCAAGACCATCAACTTCGGTATCATCTACGGTATGGGCCCCCATAAACTCGCAGGAGAGCTCAATATTAAGCGTGATGTTGCAAAGCGCTACATCGACAACTATCTGGCCAAATATCCTGGAGTTAAGGAATACATGGAAGGCATCTCCCGTTCAGCTGAGCAAGACGGCTTTGTGACGACCATCATGGGCAGGCGCAGGAGCATCCCGGAGATCGCTTCGACCAATTTCAACGAGCGTGAATCAGCCAGGAGGATCGCCATAAACACCCCCATCCAGGGGAGTGCAGCAGACATCATCAAGATGGCCATGGTGAAGATCCATGAGCACATGAAGAAAATGGAGAGCAGGATGATCATCCAGGTCCATGATGAGCTGGTCTTTGAGGTAGCCGATGATGAGATGGAGCAGGTCCGGGAAATGGTGAAATCCGAGATGGAAAACGCCTATCCTTTATTGGTGCCGGTGAGGGTAGATATCGGGGTGGG
>CAYMDG010000186.1:2804-6312 GCA_964388905.1 uncultured Bacteriovoracaceae bacterium | reverse complement strand
TGAGCATCTCCAGAAGCCCGCCCTTGCCCACCAGGTGGCCGGCGCCTACAACTATGAATGCGTCACCATCCTGGGAGAGCAACTTTGAGATACGAGTGGTCCAGGCCTTGTTCCGTTCGGTAAAGAGCTTCTTTTCCACCTCGGGGAATTTCTTCAGGCTCTTTTGAGTGAAGGACTCCATCCGGGCTGCATCTCCGGCCTTCCATGCCTGCACCATTTCGGTAGAGGCCTTTTCCAGCACCGCTATCTCTTCAAGTGCCTGTTTGAGGAGGTCCTCCTCCTTTCCGGGGAAAGCATTGGCCAGCAGGTCCAGCTGCTGCCGGGCGGTTTCCAGGTATATCATCTTCTTTTTGTCCGCGGCGGCCTCTTTTGAGAAGTGTGCGTCCAGACCGTCCTCGGCGGTAAAACCCAGGCGCTTGAGTTCCACGGTGGCAATGGACAGTGCAGCAAGCCACGGCCGGTAGGTGTCGTACTGTTCCACCTCAAGGTTATTGGCCTCTACACGTTGCCTGAACAGGGCATAGGTCTTCTCGGAGACCTCCCTGGGCAGTGTCTTGCCGTCGTGGTAGG
Source organism: uncultured Bacteriovoracaceae bacterium (assembly GCA_964388905.1). Taxonomy (GTDB): domain Bacteria; phylum Desulfobacterota; class Desulfomonilia; order UBA1062; family UBA1062; genus MWEI01. Next base: position 5,742 of record CAYMDG010000186.1, on the reverse strand, counting down.
TGCCCAGCTTGAGCATCATGTCCCTGATCTCATCGGTACCCGGCCCTTCAAGGTCCGCTTCGAAGACCACCTTGGGGCAGGATTGATAGGCCTTCTCGATGCGTGCATCAAGCGGGTAGGATGCCGCCTTGAACATGTGCATGGAGCCCAGGAGAAAGACCCTGGACTTGGGGCCCTGCACCGACCACATGAAGACCTTCGAAGGCCCTTTTTGGGCGGCATGTACTGGGTGAAAAGGGGTTCCCATGCAGACAAGGGAAAAGACAAGGATCGCCATCATCAGCCGCCTATGCCCACTGTGCTTATGCATACCCTTCCATCCCTTCCCGGCATAGGCTTTTAGAGGTTTTCCCTGGAGCAAAGAATGATGTTGTTCGCGTTGACCGCCTGCATCACCGTGGATCCCGGCTCTATATCGTGGTCGAGCCACACGTTGCCGCCGATGGTGCTGCCCCTGCCGATGCGGACCCTGCCTAAGATGGTGGTTCCCGAGTAAATGATTACATCGTCCTCCACCAGTGGGTGGCGCGGTATTCCCTTGACCAGCCTGCCTTCTTCATCCTTGGGGAAGCTCTTGGCCCCGAGCGTGACGCCCTGGTACAGGCGCACGTTGCGGCCGATATCACAGGTCTCCCCGATAACCGTCCCGGTTCCGTGGTCGATGAAGAATCGCTCGCCTATGGTGGCGCCGGGATGGATGTCTATGCCGGTTGCAGAATGGGCCATCTCGGTGATGATCCGGGGGATGATCTCAACGCCCAGCTCATAGAGCTCGTGGGCGATGCGGTAGTTGGTCATGGTCTTGATGCTGGGGTAGCAGAATATGACCTCGCTCAGGCTCTTTGCCGCCGGGTCGCCCTCGTATGCCGCCGATACGTCGCTAATGAGCAGGGCGCGAATCCTGGGGATTGTTGCAATGAACTTCCGGGACAGGATAATGGCCCGTTCGTTGCACTCGATGCAGGCCTTGCGGTCCGTCACCTCGCACGAGAACTCGAAGCCCCTCTTTATCTGTTCGTTCAGGAGGCGCTCGATCTTCTCCAGATGGTTCCCGATGATATAGGGCATTGTGGAAAGCGTCATCTCGGAATCGCTGAAATAGGCAGGAAAGATGACCATGCGCACCCTTTCCACGATATCCGCAAGGACATCGAGCGATGGCATGGCGCCTTCCAGGGTTGGCCTGTGGTACACCTGATCAAACGATTCCGGCTCGCACAGCTCGTCCACTACCCTTTTTATGATATTTCCATTCTCATTGAGTTCGGTATTCTGCTTTGGGATCATGATGAACCTCTTCCGTTTCTTTGAATGAGCGTCTTGTTTTACGGGTTCGAGGGCTTCTCCTCGATGTTGCAGAAGTGCCTGTTCTTGTAGAACTCCAAGAGCCGCTCCACATCGTCCTTGCACTCCCCGCACACGGTGCTTACCTTGGTCTTTTCCTGAAGCTCATAGAAGGTCCTGGCGCCTTCCAGCACGGCCTCTTCGATCTCGTGGTCGGTGACGTTCATGCAGTTGCACACCACCCGGGCCTCTTCCCGTTTGATCAACTCCTTCATGCCGCTGCGCTCATAGTAGTCGTTGATGGCGGAGCGGAGCGCCTTGTCGCCCAGCACGCTGCAGTGGATCTTGTGCTCGGGCAGGCCCCCCAGCTCCTTGTTGATGTCCTTGGGCGAAAGCTTGAATGCATCCTCGAGCTTCATGCCCTTGACCATCTCGGATAACACCGAGGTGCTGGCAATGGCGCTGGCGCAGCCGAAGGTCTTCCACTTGCAGTCGGTGATGGTGCCCTTTTCCTTGTCCACCTTGATGGCAACCACCATCTGGTCGCCGCACTTGATGTTTCCCGTAATGCCCCTGCCGTCCGCGTCAAAGGCCTTTTCATCCTCCAGGATATTCTTGGGGTGCATGAAGTGCTCGAGCACCTTGTCGGTGTATACCCAGTTCACCTGTTCCATTATTGCCTCCTTACATATGCAGTGGACATGTCCCTGATGCGACCGATGACACCCGGCAGCACATGAAGCATGTAGTCGATATCTTCAACGGTGTTCTCCCTGCCCAGGCTGATGCGGATGGAGCCGTGGGCGCACTCCGCAGGCAAACCAGTGGCCAGGATGACATGGGAGGGGTCCAGCGAGCCCGATGCGCAGGCGCTCCCGGTGGAGACCGCTATCCCGGCAAGGTCGAGATACAGCAGTATGGCCTCGCCCTCTGCACCTTCAAAGGACACGTTCAGCGTACCGGGCAGACAGTCTGTCGGGTGTCCCACAAAGAGCACGTCCGGGATCTTTTCCGCGATGCCGTTTTTCAATGCCTCTTTCATCTTGAGCAGCCGCTTTTCCTCTTCGGCCATCTCTATGGCGCGCATGTCAACGGCCTTGCCGAGCGCAATGATGCCGATGGTGTTCTCGGTGCCGGCCCGCCTGCCGCGCTCCTGATGGCCTCCCCTGATGAGCGGGCAGAAAGGCGAACCCTTCCTGATGTACACGGCGCCGATCCCCTTTGGGCCGTAGATCTTGTGCCCGGATAAGGTGAGGAAGTCCACACCGAGCTCGTTCACGTCCACGGGAACCTTGCCCACAGCCTGGACCGCATCCGTGTGGAGCAGCGCGCCGTGTCCGTGCACGATCTTGGAGATTGCCTTGATGTCCTGTATGGTGCCGATCTCGTTGTTGGCCATCATGATGGAGACCAGCCCTGTCATGGGCCTTATGAAATCCTTGAGCTGGCCGAGGTCCACCTTGCCGTGGCTGTCCACGTCGAGGTATGTCACCTTGACACCCTTTTCCGCCATGCACCGTGAGGCCTCAAGTACACATGGGTGCTCGATGGTGGTGGTGATGAGCTCCTTGCCGCTGCAGGCATTGAACTCGCAGGCCCCGCACTGGCTGTTGAGGATGGAGAGCACGGTGTTGTTGCCCTCTGACCCGCTGCC
>CAYMDG010000186.1:0-2704 GCA_964388905.1 uncultured Bacteriovoracaceae bacterium | reverse complement strand
CCATGGAAGGTTGACTTGGAAGGCGCGAAAAAGATAGAGGTGGGTAATGGTAGAATCCTATTATGCAATGATTGCCCTTGAATTGGGCATAGCACCAAGGCAGGTGAACGCGGTGGGCACCCTTTTGAAAGAAGGCTCCACGGTGCCGTTCATCGCCCGCTACCGCAAGGAGATCACCGGGTCTCTCGACGAAGTGGCCATTACCGCCATCAGGGACCGGCTTAAGGACCTCGAGCAGCTCGATGCCAGGAAAGAGTCCATCATCAATTCCCTGACTGTGCAGGGAGTGCTTACCGACCTGCTGCACCAGTCAGTGGATGCTGCCAGGACCATCTCCGAACTGGAAGACATATACCTCCCCTACCGTCCCAAGCGAAGGACCAGGGCCACAATCGCCCGCGAAAAAGGCCTGGGGCCCCTGGCGGAGCTCATCTTTTCCCAGCCTGATGGGACCGAGCCTGCCAGAGAGGCTTTGGCCTACATCAACAAGGAACTTGGCGTGGAGACCACGGACGATGCCCTGGCAGGCGCCCGGGACATCATGGCCGAACGCATGGCAGAAGATGCGGATATAAGAGCCTCCATGCGCGCCCTTTTCGAGAAGGAGGGGACCATACGGTCCGAGGTCGTAGACAGCACTGCAGAACAAGCCACCACGTACCGGGATTACTTTGACTGGCAGGAACCCGCGGCCAAGGCGCCGTCCCACCGGGTGCTGGCCATGTTCCGCGGGAACAAGGAGGGCTTCCTGAAACTCTCCATCCGGTTCCCTGAGGCAATGGCACTGGCTCTTATGGAAAGGCTGGCCTGCACGGGTAGTGGGGCTTGTACGGAGCAGGTTCGACAGGCATGTGCGGACAGCTGCAAGAGGCTCCTCATGCCGTCAATGGAAACCGAGTTCAGGGGCATGCTGAAGACAAGGGCTGACCAAAAGGCGATCCAGGTGTTTGCCAGAAACCTGCGCGAGCTCCTCATGGCACCCCCGCTCGGCAGGAAAAGGGTTCTGGCCATTGATCCCGGATTCCGCACCGGGTGCAAGGTGGTCTGTCTCGACAGCCAGGGCGCGCTCCTCCACCATGACGTGATCTATCCAGGCCAGTCCGCAGCAAAAATTGAAGAAGCTGCAAGGAAGATCAAGGAGATGGTTGCCCGGTACACTATCGAGGCCATTGCCATCGGGAACGGAACGGCCGGCCGCGAGACCGAGTCCTTTGTGCGCGGCCTGGACCTCAGGCAGCAGGTGATCATGGTCAACGAAAGCGGCGCATCGGTTTATTCCGCCTCGGAAACCGCGCGTAATGAATTCCCGGATCATGACGTGACCGTGCGCGGCGCCGTATCCATCGGCAGGCGGCTCATGGACCCCCTGGCCGAACTGGTGAAGATCGACCCCAAGGCAATCGGCGTGGGCCAATACCAGCACGACGTGGATCAGGCAAGGCTCAAGGACAAGCTGGACGACCTGGTTCAAAGCTGCGTCAATGCCGTGGGGGTAGAGGTGAATACGGCAAGCCCTGAGCTCCTCACCTATATCTCAGGCCTGGGCAGGACCCTGGCAGGCAATATTACCACCTACCGCTGCGAACATGGGCCCTTTAAAAACCGGGTCGAGCTCAAGAAAGTCCCCCGCCTCGGGGCAAAGGCCTTTGAGCTCTGTGCAGGGTTCCTGCGCATCCGGGACGGTTCGCACCCGCTCGATGCAAGCGCAGTGCACCCGGAGCGGTATGCTCTGGTGGAACGGATGGCAAAGGACCTGGGCTGCACGGTATCGATACTGATGCAAGACCCAGAGCTGCGTTCGTGCATCGACCTGAAACGCTATGAGAACGAGACGGTGGGCATGCCCACCCTGAAAGACATCATGGCCGAACTCGCCAAGCCCGGCAGGGACCCTCGCGAGCAGTTCGAGGCCTTCAGCTTTACCGAGAACATAAACACCATTGAAGACCTCTCAGCAGGCATGGAGCTGCCGGGTATAGTGACCAATGTGACCAATTTCGGGGCCTTTGTGGATATCGGGGTCCACCAGGACGGCCTTGTGCACATAAGCCAGCTTGCCGACCGGTTCGTGAAGGACGCCTCTGATGTGGTGAAGGTGAACCAGAAGGTGCTGGTGCGTGTTCTCGAGGTAGACAAAAAGCGCTCCCGCATATCCCTGTCCATGAAGAAGTCCGGTTCATAGTGGACGAGCCCTGAAAGGGCTTTGTCACATGGAGAGACCAGCGCTTTTCGTACACATGGTTACAATTATTACCAATTCCCTGACCATCAAACCTCACAATATATTGATATTACAAAGTCATATTTCCTGGCACAGAGGTTGTAAGTTGTTTGGTTATGACCCAACTGTTCAAAATTCTTCCGACAAAATGTTATCCACTTCATGATGCTGCTTGCATCATGATCAATACTTTTTTGACTAAGTTCAGCGAGGTATACCGGTTGGTTTATGGTGAGACACGTATTTATCAATCCTGGGTATTGATGAAAGAAGGTATAGATTGATTACATTGAAATATTCAACAAATAATGGATTTTCATTCCAGGTTTTAGATGATAACCAGCCTATAGGAAGTGTCAGTATTAATACAAGACTGACATGTGACAAGTATCTCGCAATGATTCATGGGGAAGGAGCCGAAGATTGCAACGCAAAGGAATTTGATACCCCTCATGATGCATTGTGCTGGCTGGAGAACCGTAG
>CAYMDG010000185.1:0-6321 GCA_964388905.1 uncultured Bacteriovoracaceae bacterium | reverse complement strand
CTCATGGGCATGTTCGGCTACACCTCCTACGCAACATCGAAATATGCCCTTGTAGGCCTTGCAGAGTGCCTCAGGAGCGAGCTCAAGTACTATCACATTGCCGTGACGCTGGTCTGCCCTCCCGAGGTGGATACGCCGTTTCTGATAAATGAGGCAGGCATCCCCCCTGAGGCCAGGGCGTTAAAAAACTTCGCAGGCGCCCTGAAACCCGGCCCGGTGGCCAGGACAATAGTCAAAGGCATGGGAAAAAAGAAATTCCTGATTGTTCCAGGACTCCTCGCGAAATTGCTGTACCTCAACCACCGTCTCACAAACGGACTTGCCACCAGGCTCAGTTCGGATATTATCGTGAGGCTGGCAAGGATGATGAGAAGACCGGGTTAAGATTGTCTTCATGAAGAATACAACACGGTACCTTGAAATTAAGGTCGCATTTATTGACTTAATTCCTTCATATGCACTAAACTGAATCTGGCTTTATCAATCGAATGCCCAAGGGAGGAAGAATGAACCTTATATATGAGAAGACAGGACACATTGCCAAGATAGGGCTCAACCGCCCCCAGCAGCTCAACGCCCTGGACCCGGGGATCCTGCTCGAACTGCACAAGACCTGGATAGACATCAATGATGATGCGGACATCCGGGTTGTCGTGCTCTACTCTGCCCTGCCGAACATCTTCTGCGCGGGCATGGACCTGAAGACCGCCATACCCATACTCACGGGCGCACGAAAGCCCGAGAACGAGGCGGAGGAATGGATCGTGGCCGGATGGGACGGCAAAGGGGTGGGCGAGGCCATGCTCAAGATCAGCTTCGTGAACAAACCCGTAATAGCCGCCATCCATGGCTACTGCCTCACGGGCGGCTTCGAGATGGTCATGGGCGCGGACCTGCGCGTGGCTTCCGAAGATGCCGTATTCCAGATGCGGGAGGCAAGCCTCGGCATAATGCCCACCGGCGGCGGCAACGTCTTCCTCCCAAGGCATGTGGGTACCTGCAGGGCGCTTGAAATCCTCCTCACGGCAGGCAACTTCGACGCCAGGACCATGTACGAGTGGGGGTTCCTCAACAGGGTGGTGCCCAAAGAGAAGCTCATGGACACTGCCATGGAGCTTGCTGAAAAGATAGCTGCAAACGGTCCCCTTGCCACCCAGGGCATCATTAAGTTCAACCGCGAGATGCGCATGCGGGAGTTCAAAGATGTGTTCATCAAAGAGGTGGAGATCGGCATGCCAATCTTTGCCAGCCAGGATGCCCGTGAGGGTGTGAAGGCACAGAAGGAAAAGAGAACTCCCGATTTTCCTGGTAAATACTAGCCTTATGCCTGGCATAAACGGACTTGGGCACCTCTTCGAGCCGAAAAGCATCGCGTTCATCGGTGCCTCTACAGATATATTCAAATGGGGGTTCAATATCCTGCACACCCTTTTCAAGCGGGGCTTCTCAGGCGAAGTCTATCCTGTTAACCCCAAGGGCGGGGAGTGGTTTGGCAGGAAGGTGTACTCCAGTCTGAACGAGATCGAGCAGACAATAGACCTTGCCGTCATCGTGGTCACTGACACCCTTGTGCTGGAAACAGTGAGGCAGTGTGTTGAGAAGAGGATTCCTGCCGGCATCATCATAACTGCAGGTTTTTCCGAGACCGGTCCCGAAGGGGCCCGGATAGAAGGCGAGATACTCGATATCGCGAGAAAGGGCGGCATGAGGCTCGTGGGTCCCAACACCATGGGCGTATTCAGCGCCTACCCCTCCATCATGCAGGCCCTCATGGGCTCCATGCCCCTCATACCCGGGAACATCGGCCTCATCGCACAGAGCGGCAACCTCGGATCTTCCATCTCCTACCGCTTCCTTCGCCGGCGCATGGGCATCAGCCGCCTCATCAGTTCGGGCAACGAAGCGGACCTCAGCCTGGAAGACTTCCTCGAATACCTGGAGCATGATGACAGAACAAGGATCATCTGCCTCTACGTCGAGGGCCTGCGGAGGCCCAGAAAGTTCTTCGAGGCTGCCAGGAGAATAACTCCCGTAAAACCCATCATCCTCATCAAGGGTGGCCGCACCGAGAAAGGTGCCATTGCGGCCATGTCTCACACGGGCGCCATGGCAGGCGATGACAGCCTCTTCACATCCATGTGCCGCCAGACCGGAATCATCAGAGTGGACACCATGGACGAGATGGTCGATGTGGCCGGCATGCTCATGCAGCCAATATCATCGGGTAACCGGGTGGCCATCATCACGCCGGGCGGCGGGTGGGGAGTGCTGGCCACTGACCTGTGTACACAAAACGGCCTTTCCATCGACCCCCTGGATAGTACCCTTGTGCAGATCCTTGACACGAAGCTGCCCCGCTACTGGAGCCGGGGCAACCCCATCGACCTGGTGGCGCCCCAGCGGGTGAGCGTGATCACCGACACCATAACCGAGCTCATGGAGCATGCATCCGCAGATGCAGTACTTCTCATGGGGCTCGGATACATGAGTCTGCGCGCCTATGGCTGGTTGAGATCCAGCACGGTGCCGTCCGAGGCGGTGAAACTCTCGGCCGAGCTCATGATCAAGGAGGAGACTAGGCTCTTCTCGCTCATCGTGGAGCTCATAGCCCGATATGAGAGGCCCATCATACCGGTCTTCGACATCATGAGCTTTGACATTCAGATGGACAATAACCCGGTGAAGTTCCTGGACACCCATGGCATCATGCCCTATCCGGCCCCGGACAGGGCCGTTTTCGCCCTGGCAAAGGCAGTGAAATACAAAAAATGGGTTGAAGAGGAAGCCCAGGCTCAGGCGCAGACCACGTAACCCTGGTTATCATGGGAAGATACTCTTCAATTCTCCGTTTCTTCCTCAAGACGCGCTTGCTTGGACATGGGTCCCCCCTTATTGCCAGCTTCAAGCTCACCTATCAATGCAACCTTGCATGCAGCGCCTGCCCGTTCCATTTCCTTGCCGGCCAGACCGGCACTCACATGGACTGGGAGACTGCCTGCAGGTCTCTCGACACACTTTCCGACATGGGTTGCCCCATCGTAGTCTTTGAAGGCGGCGAGCCCCTCCTCTGGTCTGATGGTAAGCATACCTTCATCGATCTCGCAAATTACGCCCGGGAACGCTTCACTTGCGTTGCTGCCACTACAAATGGGACACTCGATCTCAATGTCCCGACGGATATCCTCTGGGTCAGTGTGGACGGGCTGCGGCATACTCATAACCATCTCCGGGGCAACTCCTACGATCGGGTCATAGAGAATGTGAAAGCGGCAAAACATAAGAAACTCTTTATCCATATAACGCTGAACAGTCTCAATTGCAAAGAATGCTCGGATATTATCCGGCTTGTCTCCTCTATTCCGACAGTCAAAGGCATTACGCTCCAGCTCTTCTACCCCTATGGCCAGGGTGAGGAATCTCTGGCGCTGACCGGTGAAGAGAGAAAGCTCGTCTTGAACCATGTGATCACCCTCAAGAACCAGGGTTACCCCATCCTCAACTCCGCATGGGGCCTGAATGCCATGATCGATAACTCCTGGCAGTGCAGAGAAAGGCTTCTGGCCAACGTCAGCCCTGACGGCAGGGTTGCGCAGGGTTGCTATGTGAAGGACCGGGGCGAGATCGTGTGCAGCCAGTGCGGGTTCACACCGGTGGCCGAGGCATCAGGCGCTTATTCGCTGCTTCCCGGTCCTTTGATGGCAGGCTTACGGATCTTTCTTAAGAGATGACTCTGTTCAGTTACTCTGCCCGCTGTTTCGATTTCTTGAACTCCAGGCTCGCCTTTATGAAATCCCTGAACAGGGGATGAGGCTGCATGGGTTTTGACTTGAACTCCGGGTGGAACTGGCAGCCCAGGAACCATGGGTGGTCAGGCAGCTCGATTATTTCCACCAATGACGTCTCCGGGTTCCTTCCGCTTATGATCAGACCGGCATCCGAGAGTTGCTTCTCATATTCGGGATTGAACTCGTAGCGGTGCCTGTGACGCTCGGAGATCTCTGCCGATCCGTATGCCTTCATGGCTTTCGTATCGCTCGCCACGGTGCACCGGTATGCCCCGAGCCTCATGGTGCCGCCCTTGCGGGTGATATGCCGCTGCTCGGGCAGGTAATCGATGACCGCCTCTGGGCAGTCCTGGTTGAACTCCGTGCTGTTTGCCCGTTTCAATGAGCAGATGTTCCTGGCGAACTCCACTACGGCAAGCTGCATACCCAAACAGATTCCGAAGTAAGGGACCTTGTGCGTCCGGGCATACCCGGCGGCAAGGATCTTTCCTTCAGTGCCGCGCTCGCCGAAGCCGCCGGGGATGAGGATGCCGTCGATGCCGTCAAAGTATGATGACAGGTCGTCCTTGCCCACGAGATCATCCGCATCCACAAAAACCCGGTTCACCTTCGTGTTGCCCGATATTCCTCCGTGCTCAAGGGCCTCGTTCAGGCTCTTGTACGAATCGGTAAGCGTCACATACTTGCCCACCACTGCAATGTTCACCTCTTGAGTCCTGCCATTGATGCGCTCGAACAGATCATCCCACTTCTGCATCATGGGGGCCCGGGTCCACATGTTGAGATACTCCACAATCCTGTCGTCAAGCCCCTCGTTATGATACACAATGGGTACCTGGTAGATGCTCTTCACATCTATGGCATTGATGACAGCGTTCTTTTCCACATTGCAGAAAAGCGAGATCTTCTCCTTCATCTCGTTGGTAAGCATCTTCTCCGAGCGGCAGAGCAGGATCTGGGGCTGGATGCCTATCTCACGGAGCTTCTGGACCGAGTGCTGGGTGGGCTTGGTTTTGAGCTCGCCTGCCGTTGCGATATAGGGGACCAGGGTAAGGTGGATATAGAGCACATTGACCTTGCCCATGTCGAAGCCGAACTGGCGGATGGCCTCAAGGAAGGGGAGCGATTCGATATCGCCCACGGTGCCGCCGATCTCCACGATGGCGATGTCGTTACCAATGGCAGCCGCCTTGATGCGGTCCTTTATCTCGTCAGTGATGTGCGGGATCACCTGGACCGTCTTACCGAGGTATTCTCCGTTACGCTCCTTCTGGATAACCGAATCGTAGATCTTTCCCGTGGTGAAGTTGTTCTTTGCCGTGAGCACGCATGAGGTGAACCGCTCGTAGTGGCCCAGATCAAGGTCCGTCTCGGCGCCATCATCGGTCACAAAGACCTCGCCGTGCTGGAATGGGCTCATGGTGCCGGGATCCACATTGATGTAGGGATCCAGCTTGATGTTGCAGACCTTCAGTCCTCTGGCCTCCATGATGGCTCCGATGGAGGCTGCGGCAAGTCCCTTGCCAAGAGAGGATAGAACGCCACCGGTTATAAAGATATACTTGGTGGACATGTTTGTGGCCATGTGATGCTCCTAATCTAATCTATAGAATCAATGGTGTCAAGATTTAGGGCCGCAAGAAATGAACTTATATATGGCCTCCCCCTCATGAGAAGTAATCCTGCAACGCCCTGACCTGCAGTTGATTACCCTGGAGCGCCCTGATGGCCTCGCTTGAAGCACGTGAGGCGGCAATGGTCGTGGAATAGGGTATATTGTACCTAATGGCGCTCTGACGCAGCTTATGGGCGTCTTCCGTGGGCTTCCTTCCTATTGAAGCATTGATGATGAGCTGGATCTGTCCGTTTTTGATATAATCCATCACATTGGGCCTGCCCTCGCTCACCTTGAGAACGGTCTGGACCTCCACTCCATGGCTGTTCAGATATTCCGCAGTACCGGTGGTGGACATGATGGTGAAACCGAGATGGGCAAATGAACGCGCTACCGGAACGATCCGCTCCTTGTAAAAATCGTGAACGCTGATAAAAACGGCCCCGGATGTAGGCAGATCAGCCCCGGCGGCAATCTGGGACTTGGCGAATGCCAGCTCAAAGGAGGTGTCAATGCCCATGACCTCACCGGTGGACTTCATCTCGGGCCCCAGGGCGATGTTGATATTGGGGAACCTTTTAAAGGGGAACACGGATTCCTTGACCGATACATGCTTAGGATTGATCTTCGTGGTGAAGCCGAGTTCCGTCAGGCTGTGACCCAGCATTACCTTGGTGGCCAGCTTGGCTATGGGCACGCCGATCGCCTTGCTCACAAAAGGCACGGTCCTCGAGGCCCTGGGATTGACCTCGAGAATAAATAACTCACCGTCCTTGATGGCATACTGGATGTTCATGAGGCCTACTACGCCCAGTTCGGATGCGATCATTTTCGTCTGCTTCTCGATGAGTTCTATGGTCTTTTTTGACAAGGTAATGGGCGGAAGCACACAGGCGGAATCACCGGAATGGATACCCGCTT
>CAYMDG010000184.1:2345-6373 GCA_964388905.1 uncultured Bacteriovoracaceae bacterium | reverse complement strand
TCCGTCAGGCAAAGGACCCCATGCAGGCAAATGCCAGGGGTGCCGCCTTTATCGCGTCAATAGGCCTAGGAGAGATAACCTTTGATGACATACCCGGCTTGATGGAATACGGGAACACCTTTATACCGGACCCTGCGAACCGCACAATTTACGACGAGCTCTTCACCGAATTTGTTGAGATATACCGAAATAACAGGTCCATGTATCGCAGGCTGAACAGGGCATCCTAGCTCCTGCTAGCAGAATTACGTTATATCATTTCGATGGCTGCGAGAAATCGTTCTTGACCCGACTGAAAATAATCCCTTTCTGATAAAAGGCGTGTAAACTTATTCAGGCCCCAAAGCGTCTTAGCAATTAACAATAAATTGAGGAGGGAATATGAGGAAATCAATCCTATCCATATGCATGGCGGCAAGTTTCATCCTCTTTGCCCAAAGTGCCATGGCCGGTACTCAGGTGTATGTCAACTTCGGATTTCCCGTGGTTCAGTTTGAAATGGATGGGGGAGGTGCATATGAAGATGATGTCTGGGTGGAAGACCCTTATGAAGATGATGTCTGGGCGGAAGACCCATATGAAGACGATATCTGGATAGAAGGCCACTATATCATCGGGCACCCCAATCGTATCTGGGTGCCGGGTTATTGGACCCCGGTACGGCATAACCATGCCGTATGTATCCACAGGCCGCCAGTTTATCATCGCTTTCACGGCAGGGCCGTGCAGGGCAGTTACCGCCATGCACCAAGACAATCCTTTGGCCACTACGGGAAACAAGGGAACCATGGTTACGACAACTCACGGCGCGAAGGCTACAATCGTCAACAGAATAACCAGCAACCCCGGAACAATAACCCTGGAAAAAGTAATAACGACAGAGGCCATGGTACATACAATAATCAGCTCCAAGGCCGGTATAACTCCCAGGGGCAGGCCGGTTACAGGTCCGACAACAACTGGATGAACAATATCAACAACAAGGTCATCAAAAGACAGATTCACCAAACCCGGCAGGATTGATCGTGCAAAGGGCAGGGACGTTACCTGGATGAAAAGGATAAGAGTAAAGGGTTTATGGCAGATAAGCAGTTGACAGGTGAGCACAACCCAAGGAGGGACACCCATGAAGAAAGTCTTCGCTGTTCTTGTTCTTGTTTTTTTTACAACATTTGCCCATGCCGATTCAGGCGAGGTCAGATTCCTTCTGAGCAGCTTTAGCCCGTTGAGCACCGATGATAACTGGGATAGTGCGTTTGGTCTCGATATAGAACTGGTGAATTGGGTCTCCCCTGCACTCGGTTTTGCCGCAGCCATAGGCGTACAACAGTGGAATGCGAGGACGGTAGAGCTTATGGATTACTACCCGGACTCCGGGACTTCAGTCACGGCTCGCCTCAGTGGTGATGCCACGATATGCCCCATCGGCCTGTCCGTTCTGCTCCGGCCCATCAAGAGCCGCACCGCAGAGCTGACGTTAGAGGCTGGTGCACGGTATGCAATGGTAAATTCAAATGTGTCTGCCCGATATACAATAGAAGACACAGCCGGTACTGAATACAGTCAGGACCTGATTCATATGGATGATGGTTTCTATGGACTGCTGGGCCTCGATATAGCATTTCCGGTGTCGCCTTATGCGAAGATCAGTCTGGGCGGAGGGTATCAGTTCGATATATCAAGGGGCGACGCTGACTTCAACGATACGAATATAGGTAATACGGAATTTGAGGCCTCGATCGTGAGAATAGGATTCAATGCAAGATTTTAAGCTGCCTGGAACTTCTTCTCAAAAAGGCCGGTGAGGGACACCGGTTTCACCAGGCACCTTGATCAAGATATCTGCCGTGTAAGGCTACAGAACGCTCACCTCAACCCTGCCTTGTGTTGCTGGATCACTGCTGCGGGTCACCGTTTAACGACAGCGCAGAGTCGTCATTGATATCTGCCGTTTTGCCGTATGCGCAGGTACGCATTATATGGTAAAATATGCACTACAACTTTCGAAGTGCAGCTGAGACGCCTCAATAGGCAGCGAATGTCCTTTGAGGTTCCTCCTATGCCAAGGTTGCAATGGGCGACCCGGCGCTCTCGCCGCACATCCATGAGGAGTTTTTGTATGAAGGGTATTTCTTTGAAATCAATCATCCGCACCTTACTCTGGTTTGTGAATTTTACCACCATGATCCGGCTTACCATGTGGTGGCTGTGGCCCCGGCGCAATCGGACCTTTTTTATCTTTGAAGGCAGGGAGTACACCTATCGCGAGGTCTACTGGCAAGCCGGGCGATATGCCAATTTCTTTCTTGCCGAGCGCAGGAAGCTGCTTGAAAGGGGTAAGTTAGGCCTGAACGAGCGCTTAGCGCTGGGCATTTATATGGAAAACACCCCGGAATTTATTTTTGCGGCCCTGGGGGCCGGACTCAGCAACTCGGTCCTCTTCGCCATCAACACCGGCTTCCGCGGCGAGACCCTGGCTAAAGTCATCAACCAGGCGAACATAACGCGCCTGATCATGAATGCCAGCACGGCTGCAGAGGTGGAGCGCGTCATGGGCGAGGTGTCGGTGCTCGGACCCGAGGATATCCTGTATGTGGGCAGCCAGAGCGAGATAGCGGGCAAGGGCTATGAGGACCTGGAACAGGCAGTAGCCGATGCCGAGCCCGACGTCCCGCGAAGCTACCGGGTGCCCATCGACAATTTCAGCCCGGTGATCGTCATCTACACCTCCGGCACGACCGGTATGCCCAAAGGGGTGCCGTGTACGCATATCAAGCTCGTGGGTGCGGGCTTTGTCGTACGGAACGACACCAAGCTCACGAAGAAGGACCGCGGATACATTTCCATGCCGCTCTTCCACTCGAACGCCTGGTACGTGGGTATCCTGCCGCAGATGGTCGCGGGCGGGAGCTTTGTGCTCAAGCGCCGTTTCAGCGCCCGTGCCTTTGAGGAAGACCTGCTGGCCCATGGGGTGGCCTTCCTGAATTATGTCGGCCAGCCGCTGCACTACATCCTGGATGCACTGGAAAACAAATACGGCGGCGGCGATGCTGTGGAGAAGGCCCTGGCGTCGCATCCCAAGAACAGGTTCCGGATCGCGTACGGAAACGGGGCCTCGGCTGTGGACCGGAAAAAACTTATGCGCTATCTCAAAATGGAGCACATCTATGAGATCTACGGATCGACCGAGGCGGTCATCACCACGGCCAACCGTCCCGGCGACCCCATCGAATCCGTGGGGCAAGTGGATAAATCCATCCTCATCCTGGATGAACAGGACAAGGAATGTCTCCCGGGGATCGTGGATGCAAACGGAAGGCTCACCAACTACGACCAGGCCGTGGGCGAGATATGCCGCAAGGTGGGCGACAACAACCTCAGGTTTGAGGGCTACTTCGGTAATGCCCAGGCAACCACGCAAAAATTCCGCGGCGGCATCTACCATTCCGGGGATATAGGCCATATCAGGGTCGTGGATGGCAAGCGCTACCTGTATTTCAACGGCCGCACCGATGACTGGATCCGCAAGGACGGTGAGAACTTCTCGGCCGAGAATGTCCTGCAGTATGCCCAGGAGATGCCCGGCGTGGATTGTGCCATCGCCTATGGTGCACCTTGCGATGTCTCTGATGAGAAGGTCATGGTCACTATCCAGCTCAGGAAGGGTGAGGAATTCTGTCCGGATGACGTCTATGCCTGGTTGATCCGGCAGCAGAAAGAGGGCGGCATGGACCCGAAATGGATGCCTGACTTTATCCGCATAATCGACAGTTTCCCTGTGACTGACACCCACAAGATCGTGGTACGCCCCTATAAACGTGAGCACTACAACATCGAGAACAACCCTGCCATGCAGATCTATTACCGAGCCAAGGGCGACACCACCTATCACCTGCTGACGCCCGACAAGTACCGGGATATGAAGGCCTGCTTCATAAACAACGGCCGCGATTCGCTGCTGGGCTAGGGGCATATGGGGAGAAATCGAGACAGGGCCTCATTATCAGAATTAATCTGTCCCTTTTTGT
>CAYMDG010000184.1:0-2245 GCA_964388905.1 uncultured Bacteriovoracaceae bacterium | reverse complement strand
ATGGGGAGAAATCGAGACAGGGCCTCATTATCAGAATTAATCTGTCCCTTTTTGTCCCCTTTGCATCGCAACAAAAATGCACTTGTGTTGAAAGAGAATCCATGTATGATCAAATAAGTAATCACTTTAATATCAGCAACAGGGGGTAGGACAATTTAGATACCATATCATCCACTAAGGGGGGGCATATGATGGGCAGTGATGTTCATGGCAGGAAAGAACTCCGGGAAGATTCATTACTGGACAACCCTTACCTTATCCCTTTCAGGCGATCCGACCTGAAGCGGTCTCCATTTTTTTCATCCGGCATCGATCAGAAACAATTCGTCAATGCAATGAACTTCAAGAACTTTGTTGACGATCAGATCTTCGCACACATGATCTTCCCTCACACCAAAGAAGAGTATCTCTTCAAGGTGATCCCGGGGCCGTGCACCGGAAGCGAGGTGACGTTCTCTCTGCCGGAAGGATCCATCCATGACTTCGAGGACTTCATCTTCAAGGGTCTCCTGGTTGACAACGGAAAGTCCGTGATCATGATGCATGCCGACCCTGTTTTCATCACATCCC
Source organism: uncultured Bacteriovoracaceae bacterium (assembly GCA_964388905.1). GTDB lineage: Bacteria > Desulfobacterota > Desulfomonilia > UBA1062 > UBA1062 > MWEI01. The sequence goes on along the minus strand of CAYMDG010000184.1, from coordinate 1,675 downwards.
GGCTGTTGGCTGCCAGGCTTGGGAAGACAGGCGTCATATATCAGGCCCGTCATGCCGGTAGGCACCTGTGCCGGAACGTGCTTGCACGGGTATGTCATGATGACATCGAATATGCCGGGGCCCTTTACGAGTTCAATCCTGCAGGGCTGCGCATCGAATTGAAAGGCCTCCCATGGACATCTTCCGGGTCCCAGGCCCTGGACGAGCCCATTAAAGTGGATCTCATGCGCGGCGGCAGGCTGATATTTTCGGGTATGTCCAGACTCATCCGTACCGAGAACCAGGGAAAAACCATTATACTGGCACCCTTGAACATTCCCCTGAAGAGAAACGGCGGGCGGAAAAACCGTAATCCGCGCCTGAATCTCGTTCCAAGCCCTGAAGTGAAGTTCACGCATCCCCTGACAGGGGCAAGGGTATCCTATGACATAGTAGACATCAACTCTTCGGGCTTCTCCGTGATGGTGGAATCGGACTCGTCGCTCCTCATGCCGGGCATGATCATCGATGAGGCCTTCATAGATTTTGCAGGCGGCCTCAATCTGAAGTGCCCGGTCAAGGTCGTCTATGGGGAAAAGAAGAAAAAGAACACTATCCAGTACGGTTTTCTGATCACCGATATCGATGTCGTTTCCTACAATCAGCTGTTCAACGTAATTTCAAGGGCCGACGACCCCTATGCCCGGGTATCGTATGATATGGACATGGCATCCTTGTGGAACTTCTTTTTCGAGTCCGGGTTCATATACCCGGAGAAATACACCGGCATAGCCCAGCATAAAGACGATTTTAAAGAGACCTATAAAAAACTGTACCATCACTGTCCTGACATATTCGCGAATCTGACATACGAACGTAATGGTGTGATCTATGGCCACGTTTCCCTCATCAAGGCATATGAAAGGTCGTGGCTGGTCAACCACCTAGCCACCAAGGATATCGGTGTGAAAATTACCGAGCATTATGTCATGAAACAGATACTCAACTATCTCGACAGCATCACCCGGATGCCATCGGTGGGAATGGATTATATGATCATCTATTTCCCTCCTGAAAACCGGTTTCCCAATAATTTTTTCAGCAATGCCTACAAGGCGGTGAACAACCCGGCGCACCTCTCCATGGACACCTTTGCTTATCTGAACATGGACCTGCCCCAATCGATCCCAGACCTGCCCAAGGGCTGGACCGTGAGAGAGAGTTCTCCCAAAGACATACAAAATCTCAGTGCAGCATACAAACAGCTCTCCGACGGCATCCTGGTAGATGCCTTATGTCTCGATTCACAGAAATGCCCCGGGGAGTCAATCGAAGACAGTTTTAAAAAATACGGGCTCAAAAGGATAAGCAGCTCGTATGCCTTGTTCCATGACAACGATCCCCAGGCATATTTTGTCGTCGACCAGAGCGAGCGGGGCGTCAATCTTTCAGATCTGATCAACAGCATCAAGGTTATTGTGCCTCAGAACAGCACAGTCCCCTGGTATGTGCTCCATGCTGCCATCTGTGGGTGCGGCAAGGATTACGACATGAAGACCATAACGGTGCAGGTCTTCCCGTGCGAGTACATGGACAGGGCAGGTATCCCGTATAAGAAACGCCATGTGATATGGGTGCTGGACACCCATTATCTCAACGAAAATATCGATACCATAAAGAACATGGCCCGGATCAA
>CAYMDG010000183.1:0-6403 GCA_964388905.1 uncultured Bacteriovoracaceae bacterium | reverse complement strand
AACCACGACCTGTGACTCCAGATGTCATCCTTAAGGCACTGCATGTCCTGTTTCAGCAGCAGGTACATGGATGCGTTCTGAATGGCAAGTCCGCCCAGGCCGGCAACAGCCTCTGCCAGCATGACCTCGCCCTCGGTGAATTCTCTTTCTTCTGCGGTATAGTACCTCATGACACCGATGACCTCGTCCTTGGCCTTGATGGGCACGGTAAGAATGGACGTGATACCCTCTTTCTTTTTCTCATCCTTGTACTGAACCTCTTTGTTGCTCGTGGCGTCGGTGATACTCACGGTCTTGCCCTTGAGCGCCTCGGTGACGCTCTTCTCGATCCTCACCGGGCCCTTGTTCAGGTACTTCTTGCTCAGGCCGTGGCTGGCTACAAGCTCAAGGACCTGTTTGTCCTTATCGATGAGCCTTACAGAGACCGCCTTAACGCCCAGCGCCTTGGCCATGTCCACGGACAGACGCTCCATGATTATTTTTATATCCAGACTCTCGTTGAGCCCCTGGGCTATGTTGGTAAAGATGCGGATGTTCCGTGTGATCTGCATGACGAGACGGGCCCTCTCAATGGCCATTCCGCCCTGTTCGGCAAGCGCGGTGAGGAAGAGGATCTCGTCTTCGGAAAAGATCCGGGGCTTGTCGGTGTACAGGGTGAGCACGCCCTTTACCCTCTCCTTTACGATGACCGGCACTACCAGGATGGATGCTATCCCTTCCTTCTTTTTGAGTTCATGGGTCTTCACCCTGGGGTCTGTGGTGGCATCGTGGATGGCGATATATCCCTTTTTCATGATCTCTTCGGAAGCCCGTTTGGCTTCCCTGGGCTCGGCGTGGAGATAGCTCTTTGAGAGGCCTTTCTGGGCTATGGGGACAAAGATATCACTTTCTTTGAGCTCGTCTTCGAAGAAGAGGCATGCCGCCTTACCGGCCATGGTGTCAATGGCGCTCTGCACAATGAGGTCCAGCAGCTTTTCTTTTTTCAGCGTAGTGCCTAAGGCGCTGCTAACCTTGCAGAATGTCTTGAAGTAATCGCTTTTCTCAGACATTGGTTATCTCCTTTGAGCGTGTGGTATTCTTTGTCCTGCTTGTCCATGAGACCTTTGCGGTCTTTTTAGGCGTCTTGCGGACAGGTGGTTTTTTCACCTTCACTTCTTTTTTAGGAATGTCTCTGTCCTTGAGCCACTGTACGATCTTCGGGGTGAACTCCCTCTGGGTCTTGGAGCTTACGTATATTCCGATGTGCCCTGTATCCAGGCAGAGGTCTTCCTTGTCCGTGCTCCCCACTGCACCGGTGAGCTTGTCTGCAGCCCCGGGCGGCACGAGATGGTCGTATTGGCCGTAGATATTGAGCAGCGGCATGGTGATCTTTTTAAGGTCGACGCGCTTGTCTCCCACGAGCAGCTTGCTCTGTATGAGGAGATTCTTCTGGTAGCAGTCCTTCACGAACTGTCGGAAGGTCTCGCCTGGCACATCCGGGCTGTCAAAGATCCACTTCTCCATGCGGATGAAGTTCTCAACAAAGACCTTGTCGTCCATGTTCTCCATGAAGCCCACATACTTGTCGATCATGAGGCGCGCAGGGTTCAGCAGGAGGAACCCGAAGTTCATGATGTCTCCGGGCATGTTTCCGAAGGCATTGATCATAAGGTCCACATCCACGTTTTTCATCCAGATGTGCAGCAGTCCTTGGTCGGTGTCAAAGTTGGTGGGTGATACCGTGGTTACGAGGTTTCTCACCTTCTCCGGGTGCAGCGCCGAATAGATTACGCAGAAGGTACCCCCCATGCAGATACCCATGAGATTAACCTTGTCCACCTTGCACCGATGGCTTATGTGGTCCACAATGTCATCCATATAACCGTTCACGTGGTCGTCTATGGTAAGGAACTTATCCTTCCTGGAGGGATATCCCCAGTCGATCATGTACAAGTCGATGCCGGCCTGCAGGAAGTTCTTCACCACGCTGCGCTCAGGCTGGAGATCGAGCATGGTCTCGCGGTTTATGAGGGCATAGACTACCAGCAGCGGTGTGGTGATGTCCTTGGCCGGCTCACGCATGGGTAGGTAATGCTTCAGCTTGACGCGGTCCTGTTGGTAGATAACCTCGTACGGTGTAGTGGCTATTCCTGTTTCCAGTGGCCCCAGCAGCACCTCGGAGGCCTTCTGTGCACGGTCCTGGGCCTTGTCCGCATCTTCTGCAAGGTGCTTTAGGATTATATCAACCGGGATCTTTGGTTTTTCCTCCATGGTTTAGCCTCCGGATGCAGTTGACTTCTTGAGGTCCTTGTTCACCTTTTCCAGGTCTTTCACCCTCTTCTTGAGGTGATAGAGTTCATTGTACAGGTCGTCGAGGTCCTTGTTCGTGGGTATGGGAAGTGACTGCATGGCATCCGTAACAAGCTGGTTGCGGGCGCTCAGGTAGTCCTCATAGGAGCTCATGGTATCGTTTAAGGTCTTGGTGTACGCGGAAGTTTTGAACAGGGTCATGTAGTGGCCTTCGAGGATCTTCACCCATAACCGGTAGTACTCATGGGGGTCTTCAGGGGTTTTGCCTTCCCGGATCTGTTCCTCGATCTTATCATGCAAAACCATGAATGCCTTCTCCATGGGGAGCATGAGCACATGCATGAATTCTGCAAAGGAGGTGGAAAAGACATTGAACTTGTCAATGGTCTGGTAGAACCTCTCCTGGTAGAAGCGCACCAACCCGAGCTGGGGGACCTTGAGGTACTGGCGGATCTCCTTGTCATAGAAGTCGGACCATACCTTGATACTGTCCTGGTCGAGGTTTTCAAACCTATAGGCCTCGGTGCGTTTACCAAGGTCCTTGAGTTTGTCTGCTGTCTGTTCATGAATCTTCAAGAAACCCGACATGCCTGTCTGGAAGAATTTTGCCATGATGTCCGGCAGCGTTGCAATTCCGCTCGCCAGGGCACCTGCTGCGGCCGGCTCGCTCATGGCGGAAGACAGGGTTCCCCAGGTCTTGATAATGGAGAGCAGGGCCTCGGGTGAAAACCGTGAGTGGTCCTCGGGCTTGTCCTTGCGCTCATTCATTTTTTGGCCGGACATTGTGCCGGGCAGCCCGGATAAAAATTGGTTCACCATGGTCATCAAAGGTTGAAAAAATTCCATGGAGGCATTGGGGTTCGATTGTTTTTCATCCATAGTCCACCTCAAATCCGCTACACTATTGCCAGGATTAAAGTTATCCTCCCAAAGGACCACTACTCCCTATTATTACTTAGTAAGGTTACAACGGATTTTGTCAATGGAGAACTTGTTAACAAGGGTTGATAACAGCAGGCCGTTGCAGGGGAATTGAGCCTTGACAAACAAAAGCCTGTTGCATATAAGTGGCGATGTCGCGGGAATAACTCAGTGGTAGAGTGTAACCTTGCCAAGGTTAAAGTCGCGGGTTCGAATCCCGTTTCCCGCTCCAGCCTTTATATTCATTCATCATCACGAAAATCACCCCAGTCCCCTCGAAGGGTGATTTTTTCTTTTTCAAATGCAGAATAAAATGAAAGGGCGGCTGGAGGGCCGCCCTTATTATTGGGGTTATTACGGATATGCCCTGTACATCATCCTCGGGAAGGGGATGGTTTCGCGAACATGTTTGAGTCCGCATATCCACGACAGGGTGCGTTCAATACCCAGGCCGAATCCCGAATGCGGCACGCTGCCGTACTTCCTGAGGTCGAAGTACCATCCGTAGCGCTCCGGGTCCAGGCCGTTATCAAGGATGGACTTCATGAGGACCTCGGGGTCCTCTTCCCGTTGCGACCCGCCGATGATCTCACCGTACCCTTCCGGCGCCAGCAGGTCGGCGCACATGACCAGCTCGGGGTTTTCCGAGTGCTGCTTCATGTAGAATGCCTTGACCTTCTTGGGATAACACTCGATGAACACGGGCTTGTCAAAGAGCTGGGTGATAATGGTTTCATCATCCCCGCCCAGGTCGGAACCCCATTCTATATCCGAACCGTGCTTGCGCAGGATCTCGATGGCCTCGTCGTAGCTGACCCGGTGGAACGGCGGCACAACCTTCTTCAAGGGCTCGATGTCACGTTCGAGCTTTTTCAACTCGTCAGCCATGTCCCGGATAGTGTTCTGCACGATGTAAGTTACAAAGTTCTCCTGAAGCTCCAGGTTGTCCTTGTGATCGAAAAAGGCCATCTCGCCCTCAACCATCCAGAATTCGGTGAGGTGCCGCCTGGTTTTTGAGCGCTCGGCCCTGAAGGTGGGCCCCAGGCAGAAGACCTTGCCGAGACCGAATATGGCAGCCTCGAGGTAGAGCTGGCCCGTTTGGGACAGGTAGGTCTTGCCCAGGTCGAAATAGTCCACGGAGAAGAGGTTGGACGAGTCTTCGCCAACAGTGGTGGTGAAGATGGGGGTATCGATGAGGGTGAAGTCGTTCTTGTAGAAAAATTCCCGTACATACCTGACCAGCGTGTCGCGAACCCTCAAGATGGCGACCTGCCTGGGCGTTCGCAGCCACAAATGGCGGATGCCCAGCAGGAAGTCAGGGCCGTGCTCCTTTTTGCCGATGGGGAACTCCTCTGACATCTGGAGGATGTCCATGCCCGATACATGCATTTCATAACCGCCCGGCGACCTGGCTTCTTCAACAACCTTGCCCGTGACGATCACTGAGGATTCGATGGGCAGCCTTCTGATTTCCTCGTAGAAATCGCCCATGGCCTCCTTTTCGGCAATGGCCTGGCAGAGGCCTGAGCCGTCGCGTAAGATCAGAAATGAAACCTTGCCGCTGGACCTGCGATTGGCCACCCATCCCCTGATGGTAACCGTCTCGCCCACGTGCCGGGAAAACGCTGATATCAAACACACACTCATGGAAGGCTCCGCGATATATAGTATTGAAAATATTCCATAACGCATTGACATGGAGAGATCAACCTCTATCAACAGTCCGCTGCCCTTGAAAGACGGCAGGCTTCGTGCTATCTATATTTTTATGCACTTCGCTTATAAAATATGGATCGAAGTCGGCGGCAAAGCGGTTTTCGGGATCGGCATATACCAACTCCTCATGCTGGTCCGCCAGACAGGTTCCCTCAACAAGGCTGCCGAGAGCCTCAAGATGTCCTACAGGGCGGCGTGGGGCAAGGTGCGCGATTACGAGACCCGTCTTGGCATAAGACTCCTTGAGAAGGGCAGACACGGAAGGACAGGCGCACACCTGACAGAGGAAGGCATTGAAATAGTCGATCAATTTCACAAGATCTTAGATGAAATGGATACCGTTGTCTCTCATGGCCCTATGACGGAGCTCATTGGCGAGATCAAGCACTTGAAGGGCACGATCTAAATTTTTGCATATGCCCGGGATCGCCAGCAGAGTTATTGCCACCTTTTTCGGATCCGGTTATTTTCCCAAGGCACCCGGCACGTTTGCAACCGTTGCAACCCTGCCCCTGTACCTGATCCTGAGGCGCCTGCCTGCGCCCCTGTACATCCTTTCACTCGGCAAGCTCGTTGTCTTTGGTGTCATAACGTCGGGCGCCATGGAGAAACAATGGGGTAAAGACCCCTCCCGGGTGGTCATCGATGAAGTCTGCGGGCTGCTTGTCACCCTCATATCAAGACCCAAAGGTTTCAAAGAAATTGCCCTGGGTACAGTGCTCTTCAGGTTTTTCGACATCATCAAGCCGTTCCCGGTTGGCATCATCGATCGAAAGGTAAAAGGCGGAATCGGCATCATGGCTGATGATATCGCTGCAGGGGTCATAAGCGCCCTTATCCTGCACCTTGTCCGCAGGAAGGGGTGGCTTTCGTGAAGGCAGGCCTCGTCATCACGGGCAGCGAGATCATCACGGGAAGGCGAGTTGATGCCCTGGTGCAGCCATTTGCAGCACAACTCACAGCAAAGGGGATCACGGTTGCCGAGGTGAGAATGATCTCGGATGCCCCGGAGACGCTCTGTTCAACCATTCTTGAGCTCATCGACAAGTCTGATTTGATCATTGTCACCGGGGGGCTGGGGCTGACCCCTGACGATACGACCAGCCTCGCTGTAGCCACATTGAAAGATCGCAGACCTCCTTCAACTGAAGCACTAATAGAAAACCCCGTAGGCTCTGCTGCGGGTATAGACCTCTGGTTCGAGAACTGCCGGGTAGTTTTTCTGCCTGGTGTGCCAAGAGAATCCCATGCCATGCTCCCCCTTGTTCTTGAAGGTATTGGGGGAGAGATCCCGGCTATTGTCGAAATCCCGGTCTTCGGTTTGCGGGAGGTACAGATCGCCGAACGCATCGGGCCATTGGCCGAAAAGTGCGGCTATCTGCCGAGAGAAATGGAGATCGCCCTGGTGGCGCCCGCCGACCAACAGGCACGGATACGCTCTATCCTGGGCAGGCATGCCCTGGAAGGGAAAGGCCTT
>CAYMDG010000182.1:4467-6419 GCA_964388905.1 uncultured Bacteriovoracaceae bacterium | reverse complement strand
TCAAACTCATTGAATTCTTCTTCATATGCATTATCTTCAGCCAGGAGGTCCTCCTCCCTGTCCAGCAGCCAGCTGACATATGTCCGGAAGCGCCTCAGGGCATCAAGGTGAATCTCTGACTCAAGAGGGGAAAATTGCCCATTCGTTATGGAGCTCACTTCGGACAGGGACAAGGGTTCTCCCCCCTCACACAGGTGGACTCTTGATTTCTCGATCCAGTAGCATGATGTCTGTATGGTCTTGTCTTTGTAAGCAATGCGGTATTCGGCCTTGAGCGCTGCGGGCATCATAAGCCAGATCAAAAGGATTGCTACAACCAGGTCGAGGGAACATCCGTTACTCTTCAAGGGATTAATCATCCTCTATGCAAGGTATAAGTCAAGTCCGGTGAAGTACCTGCAGCAGGGCCTGTGAAACAGATCTTGAGGTAATTACTGCCGCAGTTCTATGCCGAGATCCGACCGGAGCGATTGTATGATTCCGCCCTGCCATTCATTGATCATGGCGTCTTCCAAGGTGCGGACATCCGATTGGTAGGTGATGCGGATAGTGATGCCCTTCTTGCCCGCGGGCAGCTTCTCTCCGGTGTACAGGTCCACTGCGGCAACCTGACGGATCTCGCCGATCCCTTTTGCCTGTATGGCCTTGACGATATCCGTGTACGCGATCCTGTCATCCACAACCATGGAGAGGTCTCTCCAGGTGGATGGAAACTTGGGGATCTCCCTGAGTCCGGGCCACTTCTTCTCAAGTATGGCTTCCATGGACAATTCCAGGGCATAGATATCGCCCTCCATGTCGAGCATGGCGAGGATATCGCCATGCAGGCAGCCCATGGTGCCGATGGCCTGAAAATCCTTGAACACATCCGCCTGGTACCCGGCCTTGTAGAAGGGATGGTTCGAAGGCTTCAGCTCTATTGTGCCAAGCAGCTTCTCCGCGAGCCCCTTGATGTCGTAGAAATCGACGGCCCTGCCCCTTTCCGACCAGTGGCTGTCGAAACGCTGGCCCGTCATGGCAATGCCGAGCCTCAGGTATTCATCCGGCAGTTTTTGAGAGGCATTGGGCAGGAAGCACTTGCCGATCTCGAATATGGCAATGTCACGCACTGAGAGCTTCCTGTTGCGTTCGATGGCGCCTGCAAGCCCGGGCAGAAGCGACATGCGCATTACCTTCATCTCATCGGATATGGGATTTAAAAGATCAAGGGTATCGGTTGCGAATATTGCCTTCCAGCGGGGCGCAATAAAGGAATAGGTTACCACCTCGGTTAATCCGGTGGCGGCAAGGCCCAGCCTGAGATTATAAATGCCGTTCTCCCCTGATGCCGCCTTGTCGGGTCTGTACGCGGGGAGTTCCGGCTCCACCTTGTCCATGCCGTGGACCCTGATGAACTCTTCCACCAGGTCGATCTCCCGGCCAAGGTCATGCCTGAAGACGGGCACTGATATTGTCCAGCCTGCCTCGTCGCCCCTGACCCCACAGCCAAGCCCGGTGAAAATGCGCTCCGCATCTGCATCATTGATACCGGTGATCCCGAGAACCTTTTCCAGATATGACTTTCTGAGTTTCACTTCTTTCTTTTCATAATTGTAATAATTCACATCCATGACGCCCTTGAGGACCTTGGCATCTGCAAACTGCTGCATGAGCCATGCAGCGCGGTTAGAGGCCTCAACCTGGATGGAAGGGTCAATGCCCCGCTCGAACCGGTAGGACGCCTCGGTGGAAAGGCCTAATCCCTTGGAGGTTCGCTGAATGCCTTTCGGATCGAAAAAGGCGCTCTCCAAAACAATGCTGCTCGTGGTGGGCAGGACCTCGGAATTCTCGCCTCCCATAATCCCTGCAAGGGCCACAGGCTTTTGTCTGTCGCAGATGAGGAGGTCTTCGGCGCGCAGCGTCCTTTCAACCGAGTCCAGGGTGACGAAGAGCTCGCCTTCTTTTGCCTTGCG
>CAYMDG010000182.1:0-4367 GCA_964388905.1 uncultured Bacteriovoracaceae bacterium | reverse complement strand
TTGGGGACGCTCTGATGGGTGATGTCCTCCACCTCGGTGCCGCTCATGGTGAGTGCCGAGGCAGCCGTATATGCATCCACATCAATGTCGACGAATTCCTTGATCCAGTTGTAGCTGATCTTCATGACATGCCCTTTAAGCGAACTGGCTTAAAAACCTCAGATCAGAGTCATAGAAGAGCCTGATATCGTCAATGCTGTACTTGAGCATGGCAACACGCTCGACACCCAGACCGAAGGCGAATCCCGTAACCTTTTCCGGGTCTATGCCCACGAACCGGTACACCTCCGGATCCACCATGCCGCAGCCCAATATCTCAAGCCATCCGGTATTTTTGCACACCCTGCACCCCTTGCCCTTGCAGATGATACAGCCCATATCCACTTCAGCCGACGGTTCGGTGAAGGGGAAGAACGATGCCCGGAAGCGTAGTGGGATATCCGGCCCGAACAGGGTATGGATAAACTCGTAAAGTACACCCTTCAGGTGCGCGAAGGTAATGCCCTCTTCAACCCAGAGCCCCTCCACCTGGTGGAACATGGGGCTGTGGCTGACATCGAAGTCGCACCGGTAGACCTTTCCCGGTGCGATTATGCGCACCGGAAGGCCCTGTGACTCCATCACCCTTATCTGTACGGGAGAGGTATGGGTGCGCAGCAACACGCCCCTGTTGAAATAGAAGGTGTCCTGCATGTCGCGGGCAGGGTGATTTTCGGGGATATTCAGTGCCTCGAAGTTGTGGTAGTCGTCCTCCACCTCGGGACCGGATGCTATGGTAAATCCGAGGTTCCGGAAGATTTCTTCCAGCTCGCCCATGACCTGGTTTATGACGTGTATGGAGCCCCGCTTGAAAACCCGGCCCGGTAGTGTTACATCGATGCCTTCTACCGGCTTATCCGTTGCAAAGCTCAATGCCTTATCATCAAGGGCCTGCTCCATGAAGACCTTGAGCTGGTTTGAAAGGGCGCCCATGCGGGGTCGCTCATCAGGCCCAAGAGAACCCATTTGACGCAGAATGCCCGTGAGTCTGCCCTTTCGGCCCAGATACTGGATCCGTAACGGCTCGATCTCATCGGGCTTGCTGATGTGTCCCAGGTCCTCTAAGAACGCCTTTTGAAGTTCTTCGAGCTGTGTTTCCATCTATGCCTGAGAAACAGATTCCAGGATACGGGTGAACCCCTTGGGATCGGTGATGGCAAGATCCGCTAGAACCTTTCTGTCAAGCTCTACACTGGCCTTCTTCAGGGCATTGATGAACCTGGAATACGTAAATCCCCGCGCCCTGACGGCTGCGCTGATCCTTGCAATCCAAAGGCGTCTGAATTCCCTCTTGCGTTGGCGCCTGTCACGGTACGCATATGCAAGTCCTTTGTTGGCCGACTCCTGGGCTACCCTGACAAGGTTTCTTCTCCCACCGAAGTAGCCCTTGGTGAGCTTGTGAACCCTGACTCTCTTTCTCTTTCCTACAACACCACGTTTTACTCGCATGTCCCTTACACCTCTTACAGATACGGCAGCTGCTGCCTCACGCCGGCCACATTCGCAGAATGCACAAGTCCGGACTTCCGGAGGTTCCTCTTCTGCTTGGTTGACTTACAGGAAAGGAGGTGCCTTTTATAGGCCTTGTTCCTCTTTATCTTACCTGTGCCGGTCACTGAGAACCGCTTGGCTGCACTCCGATTTGTTTTCAGTTTCATCGTCCACTCCTCATATCTACTTCGGGGCCAGCATCATCACCATGGTCCGGCCTTCCGACCTGGGCTCCGTCTCGACAATGGCCTTATCAGCCAGATCGTCCCGGACCCTGATAAGCATCTCGAGTCCTTTGTCCATGTGTATGATCTCTCTGCCCCTGAACCGCATCACCACTTTTACCTTGTTCTTTTCCTCCAGGAACCGCATGATATGCTTCACCTTAAACAGGTAGTCATGCTCGTCGGTCTTGGGCCGGAACTTTATCTCCTTGATGACGATGACCGTCTGCTTCTTCCTGGCGACAGCCTCACGTTTCGACTGTTCGTACTTAAATTTGCCGTATTCCATGATGCGGCAAACAGGTGGCGTTGCAGTGGGTGCCACCTCAACGAGATCCATGCCCTGTTCCTGAGCAGCTTGAAGGGCTGCAGGTACGGTCATGATTCCCAGTTGTTGTCCATCAGCAGAGATAATCCTGACACTATCAGCAACGATCCGCTCGTTAACCCTTATCCTGTCCTTCTCGTTCGGTCTGAAAAAGCCGTTCCTAGCTATGCGACCCTCCAAAAAATTTAGTTTAAGCGCTTTTCTAACCTAGCATGTATTTGTTGTCAATACGTTTAGATAACAGGATCAAAGGACTTTACCAAAGAGATGAACTCATCGAGGGTAATTGTCTTCTGCTCGCCGGAGCGGTCCCGGATGTTTACGGTGCCATCAGCCACTTCGCGGTCTCCCACGATGACCATGTAGGGAACCTTCTGGAGGCGCGCCTCGCGTATCTTGAAGCCGATCTTCTCGTTGCGGAGATCAAGCTCTGTCCTGATGTCCTTATTTTTCAGTACATCGGCGATTCCAGCGGCATAGTCGGTCTGGGCATCGGTGATGTTCATGACAACGGCCTGCACAGGCGACAGCCACACCGGGAAAGCCCCTGCAAAGTGCTCGATGAGCACGCCGATAAACCGCTCGATGGATCCCAGGATAACCCTGTGGAGCATGACGGGCCTGTGCTTCTCGCCGTCCGAGCCGATATAGTGCGTGTCAAAACGTTCGGGCAGGTTGAAATCGCACTGGATGGTGGCGCACTGCCACTGGCGGCCGATGGCGTCTTTGATCTTCACATCGATCTTGGGGCCGTAGAACGCCCCGTCCCCTTCATTGATGTCGTACGCAAGGCCCTTCTTGTTCAGCGAATCGATGAGCGCCTTTGTGGCCAACTCCCACATTTCGTCGCTGCCCATTGATTTCTCAGGCTTGGTGCTGATCTCCATGGTGTATTCGAAACCGAAAACCGCCATCACCTCTTCGACCATGTCCATGATCGAGGTGATCTCGTCGATGAGCTGGTCAGGCCGGCAGAAGATATGTGCATCGTCCTGGGTGAACTGGCGAGTGCGGAGCAGGCCGTGGATGACGCCTGACTTCTCGTGCCTGGTGACATTCCCCAGCTCGAAATAGCGCAGAGGCAGGTCGCGGTAGCTCCTCACCTTGGATTTATAGATCATGATGTGGGACAGGCAGTTCATGGGCTTGATGCCGTAGAGCTGGCCGTCCACCTCGGTGAAATACATATTCTCTTTATAGTTGTCCATGTGGCCGGAGGTTTCCCACATCTTGCCCCGCAGGATGGCCGGGCCGTAGACGATGTCGTAGCCCTTCCTGAAATGGATCTTCTTTTCGAAATCTATGAGCAGGCTCCTGAGCCTGCCGCCCTTGGGCATATAGATGACCATGCCCGGGCCCACATCGTCCGAGAACATGAACAGCTCGAGCTCCTTGCCGAGCTTGCGGTGGTCGCGCTTCTTCGCCTCTTCCAGAAAGTTCAGGTACTGTTTGAGTTCCTTCTCGGAGGCGAAAGCCGTGCCGTAGATCCGCTGGAGCATCTTGTTCTTCTCGTCGCCGCGCCAGTAGGCGCCTGCAACGGACAGCAGCTTGAAGGCCTTGAGGAAACCGGCCGACGGCACATGCGGGCCCCTGCAGAGATCCGTAAAGGTGCCCTGCTCGTAGAGCGAGACCATGCTCACGTCATCGCCCAGATCATCGATGATCTCCACCTTGTAGGGCTCGCCCTTTTCTTCAAAGAAGGCCCTCGCGTCCTTTTTGGGCAGTTCCCTGCGGGAAAAGACAGTGTCCTGCTTGACGAGCTCGTCCATCTTCTCCTCGATCTTGGCAAGGTCTTCGGATGAAAATGGCGCGCTGCGGTCGAAGTCGTAATAGAAACCTTCTTCAGTGGACGGGCCGATGGTGGGCCTGGCATCAGGAAAAAGGAGTTTCACCGCCTCTGCCATGACATGGGCCGTGGAATGACGCACAATCCCTACACCTTCTTTCGATTCCGCAAGGACAGTCTCTATAATCTGGCCGTCTTTCAGGCCGGTGGCGAGATCCACCAGGACCCCGTCCACACGCGCTGCAATCACGCGCTTGTCCTTGATAAACTCCCGGACAACTGATGCCTCGGTAGTTCTGGCCTTGCCGTCAACGGTAACCGTGATTTCGGGCATATCGACTCCCATGAAAGAATGGCAGACGCATATGGATAGAAAATTTGCGTTCTACCTTATTATTTTCAACGAGTTACTCCCATAAAATGGCTGTAAGACGTCAGCTAGGAGGAATAACAAATATGGGAATGGATGTAAAGGAAAAGGTTGTTAATAAGAATAGAT
>CAYMDG010000181.1:2280-6555 GCA_964388905.1 uncultured Bacteriovoracaceae bacterium | reverse complement strand
GGCAAGGTCAGACCCATCGGTGTCTGGAGGTCATAGTCGAGATAGTTCACGCTCTGGATGGGTTCGTCATAGATGCCCCACCTGATCCGGCCCTGATCATCAATGAGTGATTCCATACAATTGCCCCCTTGATGGATGTGCTGTTTACATTATCCCAGATTTTACGATCAAGAAGAATAAAAAAAACTTGATCTGGTATTTTACGGGAAATACAATTGAGTATCTACGGGCGATCCTTATGAAGAATTGGAGCGTAGAGAATAGCTAAGGGTGACTATGAAAAGGCATGACCCTATTTATCGAGGTAATCCTCGAAGCCTGGGGTATCAACATTTTTTTCATTGCCCTTTGATGAAGTCTTTGCCCCTGCGGAAGCCGTTGACTTGTCTTCCAGGTAATCTTCAAATCCTGGAGTATGTTCGATATTGCCTGGCCTAGCGCCTTTCGAGACAGGCTCAATCTTTGGTTGTTCCTCGATATAATCCTCAAATCCGGCAATATCGCCCTGATCCGGAGCCTTTTCCTTGTGCAAGGGTTCTCTCGATTGTGTATTTGCTCTCTGTCTCAGGTCGAGCATCTTTTCGTTCTGTGCGTAGGAAGTTTCCACCACGTCAGAGATCTCCAGCATCTTTTTTACGACATTCCTGACAGCAATGGCCTCACCTTTTATCTCATTGATGACCTTTTTTGCTGCCGCGCTCAACTGCAATTCGCCTGTGAGCATATCAAGCTTTAATAAGATGGTGGTCAGGGGTGAATTGATCTCATGGTTTGCCGCAATGGCTGTCTTGGTAACAGCTGCCAGTTTCCCGGCCTTCATGTTCTTGGTGATAAGCATGGCCCGTTGGATAGCCTGAGAACTCACCTCGGAAATGGTGCGCAGCAGGAGCCCCTTCTGAGAGATTTCATCCGGACCCAAGTTGTCTTTCAGGAGTACCTCGATGGCGCCGATGATCTTGTCGTCTACCTTTAAGGCAGTAAAGATGATACCACTGGCCCTTGGGAAGATGCCGTTCGTCCTATCCAACATCTCTTTTGTTGCGCTTGCAATACCCGCCTTGGTCTGAGGGGATTCTCCGAGCATGAAGGATTCGGTCACCATGATACGCAGGTTGTTGAGGCGGATTAGGCACCTGGTCTTTTTAGCATCAAGGATGGTGATGGTATGGGATGCAATGGTGTTTGTAATCTCAGAGAGCTTCAACGATGCCTGGAGGTTGGTGCTCATCTGGTTGAGGCTGACGAGTTCCATGGTTCTGTGTTCCAGGGCCATCTTTTTCTGTTCCAGGTCAAGGCCTAACCTTCCCAGGTGGGCATTTGCCGACTGCAGCACCTCAAAATAGGTCTTAGGCTCTGCCGTAGGGATACCCAACTCATCACTGATGGCCGAGATATTGTCCTTCAGGGAAATGGAGATATCCTGGATGTCCTGGCTGGTTAGTTTCAGCTGGTGGAGCAGAGATGGATCGATGAACCCTGTCTGGATCGGATTAATCCCAAGCCCCAGGTGGTTGGCAACCATATCTGCCACATGGATGATGGAACATAGCTGTTTTGTCTGTACATCATCAGTAATGTCGATGAGGCTGTGATGGTAGCCTACGGCCTTGCTGAGGTGACCGGGCAGGTTCCAGCGCTCCATGAGGTATTTGCCGATGGATGCGTGATCGATGCCCATGATGCCTTGTTCGATTTCACAGATATCCGCACCGACACGATTCATTGCTTCAAATACCCCATTGTATTCACCGTGTTTACAGATGATTTGATCAGCAATGACCTTACCGAGGTCGTGCAGCAAGCCCGCAACGAAGGCATCCTCGGATGAAGCCGGCAGGATCTTTCCCGCAATGGATTTTGCGCACACAGCGCATGCGATACTGTGCTGCCAGAATTTATAGAAATCGAGCGCATGGCGCTGTTTTTCGTTGAACATATTGATGACGCTGATACTCAGAACAATACTTTTCAACACATTGAAGCCGAGCAGGACTACGCCACCACGGATGGTGGAAATTTCCTTGATCCTCCGGTAAAATGGTGAGTTCGCAACCCTGAGAACCTTCAGTGAAAGAGCCTGGTCTTTCTCTATCAGCTCGGCAACCTGCCGTGCGCTTACGCTCGCCTCCATGGTTTTTTCCATGATTGCCGTAGCTATGGAGGGCAGCGTTGGCAACTCTCCGACATTATTAAGGAGGGTTTCAATCTGATCAGGAGACAATTTCATCATCTGTAATCTTATCGTTCAAACGCCTTACAATCTTGAGTAAGAACCCCTAATATGGTACTCATCAAAAATGGCCCCCCATCGTGAACTTACCCGCAGGATTTTCATCGGCACATGTCCTATAGGTGGTGGTTCTACGGTCAGCATTCAGTCCATGACCAATACCGCCACTACGGACGTTAAGGGTACGATTGCGCAGATCGAGGAACTGGAAAAGGCCGGATGCGACATTGTCCGAGTCAGTATCCCGGATGAAGACTCGCTCGTGGCCTTTGGCAAGATCAGGAGAGGTATCCGAATGCCTCTCATAGCAGACATTCACTTTGACCACCAGCTTGCCATCGGGGCTATTGAAAAAGGGGCCGATGGTATCCGCATCAATCCCGGCAATATCGGCGGTAAAGAAAGGCTTAGGGCTGTGGCCAAGGCATCCATCGAGCGTAAAGTCCCCATCAGGGTCGGGGTCAATCTCGGCTCGGTCAAGAGGTCTCTTCTTGCAAAATATGCAGATGACCACGTGGGCGCATTGATTGAAAATGCCAGGCAATATGTCGAGATGCTCGAGGATATGGGTGTAGAGTCCATGAAGGTTTCCCTGAAATCTTCTGATGTCTTAGAGACCATCGATTCATACCGGAGGTTTTCCCAGGTACAATCCTGGCCCCTTCACCTGGGTGTTACAGAGGCAGGGCCGCTGCTGTCGGGATTGATCCGCTCCTCAGCCGGTATCGGGGCGCTCCTAGAAGAGGGCATCGGCGATACCATACGGATTTCGCTGTCAGCCGACCCGGTCCAGGAGGTCTTTGCCGGCAGGATCCTGCTGGAATGCCTGGGCCTCAGGAAAGAGGGGGTGCGTGTCATTGCATGCCCCACCTGCGCCAGGAGCTGCGCGGATGTGGCGGCCATTGCCTCCGAACTGGAGGATGCGCTGAAGAGTATCAGGAAACATATGGTCGTGGCGGTCATGGGGTGCGTGGTGAACGGCCCGGGAGAAGCCAGGATAGCAGACCTCGGAGTGGCATGTGATAAAAAGGGCGCTCTGCTGTTTTCCCATGGGAAGCCCTTGCGACGGATCAAGACTGCAGACATTGTGCAAACAATTGTGAACGAACTACAGAAGGAGAATGTTTCATGAAGATGTCCTCGTTTTTTCTCCACACCCTTAAGGAAGAGCCCCGCGACGCAGAGGTGGTGAGCCACAAGCTGATGCTCAGGGCATGCATGATCAAGAAACTCGCCTCGGGTATCTATTCATACTTGCCCTACGGGCTGAAGGCACTCCAGAAGGTAGAGAAGATCATCCGCGAAGAGATGAACGCTGCAGGCGCTCAGGAGGTCCTGCTCCCTGCCGTCCAGCCCTCTGAAATATGGAAGGAAAGCGGCCGGTGGTCCCTGTACGGCAAAGAACTCCTGCGGGTTTCGGACCGCAAGGGCGCGGAGTTCGTCATTGGGCCCACCCATGAGGAGGTAATCACCGAGATCGTGAGGGACTACGTCCATTCCTACAAGGAACTCCCGCTCAACCTGTACCAGATCCAGACCAAGTTCCGCGACGAGATAAGGCCTCGCTTCGGGGTCATGAGGGCCCGCGAGTTCATCATGAAAGACGCCTATTCCTTTGATAAGGATGATCAGGGTGCGCAGAAAAGCTATGAAGCCATGTATAAGGCCTATGAAAGGATCTTTCAAAGGTGCGGCCTGCAGTTCAAGGCCGTTGAGGCTGATTCGGGGCCCATCGGGGGTAATTTTTCCCACGAATTTATGGTCCTGGCCGATACCGGTGAGGACGCCATCCTGAGCTGTGACTCGTGCAAGTATGCTGCAAACCAGGAAAGGGCAGAGGTGGCAATGCCTGGAGATCTCTCTTTTCCCAAGTCACCGGAAGGGGCGCCTGTAGAGATTCACACCCCGAATATCAGGACCGTGGAGGAGGTGTGCGAATTTTTGCTGATTGAGCCTTCAGGATTGATCAAAACCCTGATTTACGCCACGGAGAACGGCCCTGTAGCGGCATTGGTAAGGGGCGATCACGAGGTCAGCGAGGCCAA
>CAYMDG010000181.1:0-2180 GCA_964388905.1 uncultured Bacteriovoracaceae bacterium | reverse complement strand
TGATTGATGACAGGGATGTAAGGCCTGGCGTGAAGTTCAAGGATGCCGACCTTATCGGTGTCCCGCTGCGGGTAACCGTAGGGGCTAAGGACCTGGCAGGCGGTGTAGTAGAATTCAAGGACAGGGCAAGCGGAAAGGTGGAGAAGGTCGGAACCGACGGGATAATCGATTATTGTGTAAGGCAGCTAGAGGTGAAGGGTATAACCGTTGACCATACGGATAAATGACATCCTTGACGAGGTATCCGCATACGCCCCTGAAGCGGAGAAGCGTCTGATCGAGAAGGCCTATGTATTTTCAGCCCGGGTTCATCAGGGACAAACGAGGCTATCCGGCGAACCATACCTCAACCATCCCCTTGAAGTGGCCTTTTTAGCCGGCCAGATGCACCTTGACGCAACGGCCATAGTCGCTTCCCTCCTCCATGACACGGTCGAGGACAGCCTCATCACAATAGAAGAAATCAAGGCGGGATTCGGCGCTGAGGTGGCACAGGTAGTTGACGGACTCACCAAGATCAGCAAGATGAATTTCCGCTCTGTGGAAGAACAGCAGGCAGAGAACTTCCGCAAAATGATCCTTGCCATGAGCAAGGACTTAAGGGTTCTTCTCATAAAGCTTGTGGACCGCCTCCATAACATGCGAACCCTGGAATACCATAAACGCGAATCACAGATCAGGATAGCACGGGAGACCCTTGATATCTATGCCCCCTTGGCCAACAGGCTCGGTATTCACTGGCTCCAGGTGGAACTGGAAGAGCTCAGTCTGAAATTCCTGGAGCCGGATGATTACCGCATCTTGAAGGCCACGTTGGACTCGATAGCAAAAGAAAAAGATGAATATATCAAAGAAGTTATAGCGCAGATCCAAGCCAAGCTCGCCGAAGCGGAAATCAAGGCCGAGCTCAAGGGCAGGATAAAAAATATCTACAGCGTTTATCAGAAGCTCAAGCGCCAAGGTATTTCTTTAGAGAACATTTATGATGTCCTCGGGGTACGGGTTCTCGTAACAACTGTAGGTGAATGTTATGAAACCCTGGGCATTATCCACTCCATGTGGAAGCCTATTCAGCAGAGGATCAAGGACTTCATCGCCATGCCCAAGCCGAATAAATATCAATCTCTGCATACTACGGTGTTCGGTCCTGGAGGGGAGAGGATTGAGATCCAGATCAGGACCTTCGAGATGGATTTTATTGCCAATGAAGGTATCGCTGCACACTGGCTCTATAAAGATTACTCCAAGCTGAAGGATCAACCCAGGTTCAAGGATCAGCAAGGCCATGAGCTCTCCTGGCTCAGGCGTTTGCTGGAATCACAAAAGGAGCTCAAAGACCCGCACGAGTTTCTTCAGAGTGTAAAACTTGACCTCTATCCTGAAGATGTCTTTGTCTTCACACCCAGAGGCGAAGTGCTGCAGTTCCCCCTTGGGGCGACTCCCCTTGATTTTGCCTACAGCGTCCATACGCAGCTTGGAAACCAGTGTGCCGGGGCCAAGGTAAACGGGCAGATAGTAAAGTTGAATTTCGAGCTGAAAAGCGGAGATGTCATCGAGATCCTCCGGTCTCCGAAACAACACCCGAGCAAGGACTGGCTGAGGATAGCAAAGACATCGAGGGCAAGAAACAAGATCCAGACATGGTTGAGGACGCAGGAGCGTGAGCAAAGTATCGCGCTTGGAAGGGAGATGCTCGAAAAGAAGTTAAAAAGCCATCATGTGGCGAAAGATATCGATCTTGAATCACTTGCAAGGGAGTTCTTGTTCAAGACCACCGAAGATCTTTACGCCTCCATCGGCTTCGGGAGAACCTCGGTTAACCAGGTTATCCACAAGATCATTCCCGAGGAGCAGAAGAAGGAACATAAGGATGTTACACCAAAGAAAAAACAGGAAGGCACCAACGTAGTAGTCAAGGGTGTTGAGAACCTGCTCGTCCGGTATGCTCGTTGCTGCAGGCCCATACCCGGCGATGAAATCATAGGGTTCATTACCCGCGGCAAAGGGATCACGGTCCACCGCATGAATTGCCTTTATACAAACGAGATCGATGCCCAGAGACTTATCCCGGTGGAATGGGATACCGGTATCAGCGGAAGTCACGAGATAGAGTTCTCTGTCACCTGTGAAGATAAACCAGGCATGCTGGGTTCCATAACAGCAATCCTTGGGATAAAAAA
>CAYMDG010000180.1:4650-6562 GCA_964388905.1 uncultured Bacteriovoracaceae bacterium | reverse complement strand
GATTCATGGGCGGCCTCACGGGCGCCCTGTTCACCGAGTTCGCCTACACCCTGGCAGGCGCCGTATTGATCTCTGCCGTCATCGCCTTGACGCTGTCGCCCATGATGTGCTCCAGATATCTCAAGCACACGGCGCCGGGAGAAAGGCACCGGTTCACGGATTTCATTGACGGCCAGTTCAACATGCTACGCGGCGCCTATGAGAGGATGCTTAAAGGCGCACTCAACTATCTGCCCGTGGTCGGGGTGTTCGCAGCAATCATCCTGGCGAGCAATTATTTCCTGTTCACAAGCTCCAAAAGCGAACTGGCCCCTCAGGAAGACCAGGGATTCATGATCGCCATGCTAACCGCAGCCCCTGACTCATCTCTGCAACAGACTCAGCTCTATGCAAAACAGTTCGGAGAGATTGTTACCCCTATTCCGGAGATTGCACATCTCTTCCAGGTAGAGGGTTTCAACGGCCTAAATTCAGGTTTTGCTGGTCTGGTGCTGAAACCGTGGGACGAGCGGACACGAACGACCAAGGTGCTGCTGCCGGAGATTCAAAAAAAACTTGGGGAAATTACGGGAGCGAATGCAGTGGCGTTCCAGCCCGCGCCGCTGCCTGGAACCGGACACGGGCTGCCCGTGCAGTTTGTCATAGGAACCACGGAATCTTTCGAGAGGCTGAACCTGGTTTCACAGACGTTCATGGACAAGGCCCGGGCCGGCGGTTTGTTCATGTTCGTGGATACGGACCTCAAGATAGACAAACCGCAGACCGTAGTGGAGTTTGACCGCGATAAGGCCGCACAGCTCGGACTGACCATGAGCGATGTGGGCGGTTCACTGGCCACAATGCTGGGCGGGGGCTATGTCAACTATTTCAGCCTTTCCGGACGCTCGTACAAGGTGATCCCACAGGTGGCGCAGATTGATCGACTCACTGCAGACCAGCTCAAGAATTACTACATCAAAACCTCAACGGGCACTATGATACCGGTATCCACCGTGGCACACCTGAGGAACACCGTGGTGCCCGAGTCCATCAATCACTTCCAGCAGCTCAACAGCGCCACCATTTCAGGAGTCCTCACACCGGGCATCTCCCTGGGCCAGGCCCTGGATTCTCTTAAGACGATCGCAAAAGATGTACTGCCCCAAGGGTACAGCGTCGATTACGGAGGAGAGTCGCGGCAGTATGTGCAGGAGTCGAGCGCGCTGCTTTTCACCTTCATGTTCGCGCTCATCATCATCTTCCTCGCGCTGGCTGCCCTGTTCGAGAGTTTCCGCGATCCTATCATCGTGCTCGTCAGCGTACCCATGTCTATCTGCGGGGCCCTCATCTTCATAAGCCTTGGGATCGGCGGGGCGAGCCTGAACATCTACACCGAGGTGGGCCTTGTGACGCTCATCGGCCTCATCAGCAAGCACGGCATCCTGATCGTACAGTTTGCCAATGACCTGCAGCGCAAGGGCATGAGCAAGCGTGAGGCCATAGAACAGGCCTCTGCAGTCCGGTTGCGGCCGATCCTCATGACCACCGCGGCCATGGTGCTGGGCATCATGCCGCTGGTATTTGCATCCGGCGCAGGCGCAGCGGGGCGCTACAATATGGGCCTGGTTATAACCACCGGTATTGCCATCGGCACCCTGTTCACGCTGTTCGTTGTGCCTGCCATGTACCTGTTCCTTGCAACGGATCATGCCAGGCAGGTGGTACAGGAAAAAGAGATTGCAGGTAATGCTTGATGAACTATCAGGCGTGCCTGGAAGAAAGTCGGATGCATGTCCTGCGATTAAGTTGAGTCAATTTTTTAAATAGAACCATTCAAATCGATTGCGTTCCTGCGGAACTCAATCGATTTGAATGGTCTAAGTTTACTTTTCCCAGTATGGTTTGTAACTGTCCTTGATTGCTATCTTCCGGT
>CAYMDG010000180.1:1636-4550 GCA_964388905.1 uncultured Bacteriovoracaceae bacterium | reverse complement strand
TAAGTTTACTTTTCCCAGTATGGTTTGTAACTGTCCTTGATTGCTATCTTCCGGTCAGTCATGAACTGCTCAAAGATATCCGAGAGGTAGATGAACCGGTAGATGTCATTGATGCGAGAACAGAGCATGGAGGCCCTGGGGCGCGATATTTCCACAAGAGAGCTCATGGCGCCGCCCGTTTTCAGGTACCTGCCCAGGTCATACTTGGTGAGCATTACCCCCATACGGAAATCTTTCTGGAGATAGAGGATGCCTGTCTTGGCATTTGCATACACCGGTACCGCACCATAATGGGTGGCATGGTGGCGTACGTCCAGCAGATTGTCGCAGTCATTGATCATGGAGCTTATAGCAAGATAGTCCTTATGCCGGTTAAGCTTGAGCCAGTATCTCAGGTCTGAGGGGCTCATGGCGATGGGCTTGGTGTGGTCTACCTTGGTGGGGGTGTAATGTGCCCGGTTGAGCAGTATGAAGAACTCATTTGCAAGTGCACACACAGCCTGATAGAGGTCGCCATGCAATGCATCGAAAGACTCTTTGGCCTCGAACACCCTCAGGTCAAGACTTGAACCATCATCAAGATTGGAGGTGAAAAGCCTGTCCATGGTTTCGATCTGATAGAATGCCCCGGCGAGCTTCACCTCAACCGTGTAATGGAGGATCTGTATATAAGAGATGTCTTTATCTTGTTTCGGGGTAAGCTCGGGGCCTTCGATGTTTATGAAGTTTGATATATCAAAATCGGCTGCCAGCTCTCTGAGGCCCCACCAGTAGTCCAGGGCAATGAGGTCTTTATATTTTTCTTCCTTGTCTTTGCCGTGGCAAAGATGACGATCAATTGTCTGGGGCTTTCCCATAGTAAAATATGCTCCACAGGGCTCTGCAGTCATTGCATTGAAGAGGATATGCATCGCCTTATATTTTATGTATATGGAAAGAAGCCCCAGTGCAATAAGAGGTTTCAGGAGGGAAAATGCCCAAGAATGAACCATACCGGAGCATACCGAAAGTTGACATGGTGCTGAAAGAGCCCATCCTTCAGGAGCTGCCCTATGATACTGCCATAATTAAGAGGCTCCTGCGGGATAGGCTTGAATTCATAAGGACTGATATCTCCTCGGGCAGGCTCACCATAAGTCCTGATGCATCGATAGTGGCCGAAGAGGTTGCAGGTTATGCCAGGTCCATCATGGAAGCCGGACTGAAAACAGTCATCAATGCCGCAGGCGTGGTCGTGTTTACCAACCTTGGCAGGGCGCCCCTGGCCAGGGAGGCTATCGATGCGGTTCTTCATGCAGCTTCTACCTATTCTGACCTGGAGTACAACCTTGCAGAAGGGAAGAGGGGTTCCAGGCAGGACCATATCCGCCCATTGACCAGGGCCTGTTTTGGTGCAGAGGATGCCCTGGTAGTCAATAACAATGCCGCTGCTGTCATGCTTGTAATCGCGAGCCTCGCAAAGGGCTCCGAGGTTATCATCTCCCGCGGCGAGTTGGTGGAGATCGGCGGTTCCTTCCGTATGCCTGATGTAATGGCAATGAGCGGCGCAGTTATGAAAGAGGTCGGTACAACGAACAAGACCAGGATCTCTGATTATAGAAATGCGCTCACAGACAATACTGCGCTCATCATGAAGGTGCACAGGAGCAACTTTTCCCTTGTAGGATTCACCGAAGAGGTGGGGATTGACGACCTGGCATCCTTAAGCCGAGATTTCGGCAAACCACTCTTTGTCGATATGGGTTCCGGTGTGCCCTTTGACCTGGGCCCATGGGGCATCCATGGCGAATGGACCATACCCATGTGCCTCCAGCAAGGAGCAGATATCATCAGTTTCAGCGGGGACAAAGTTCTGGGTGGACCTCAGGCGGGTATCATCCTTGGAAAGTCAGACCTTATGGAGACCATAGCTAGGCACCCTCTTCACCGGGCCATAAGGGCGGACAAGCTCACCATAGCTGCATTGGCCGCAACGTTGCGGCTCCTTGCCCAGGGCAGGATCGATCGTATCCCTGTGCTGAGGATGATTACCGAGCCGGTCAGCGAGGTGAAGAAGCGTGCCCAGAGATTGATGAGGCTCATCAAAAACCATGGTCCCCGGATCGTTTCCACACAGGCCGTTATCGGCGGGGGGTCTGCACCTACCAAGAGTTTCCCCTCCTACGGGGTGCTTATTCAGAACCCTAAGTCTCAGCAGGTCCTTGCAAGGCTAAGGTCATGCAGCCCTGCCGTACTCTGCCGGATAGAGGAAGACTCGCTCATCTTTGATCTGAAGTCTGTGGAACAGCAGGAAATCAGCATGCTGGCGCACAATATCAGCGAGGTGCTTTCCCATGAAGCTTAAAGTTGGAGTTGCCCTGGGTGGCGGAGGTGTTCGAGGTCTGGCAAGCATCGGGGTATTAAAGGCGCTCCTGGAAGCGGGCATAATCCCCGACGTGATTGCCGGCACAAGCATGGGAGCCATCGTAGGATCGCTCTATGCCCATAGCTGCGATATCGGTCTTGTTGAGAGCAGCATTACAAATATGCTGACATCCGAGGAATTCCGTCAGAAGGTAAACAGGATTTCCAGCTCAGAAGAAATGGGCAGGGGATTTCTTGACAGAATATTTGCCACTGCGAAGAAAGGATACTTTTTTTACCGGTTTCTCTTCAGGGAATCTGTGGTGTCTGCCGAAACATTCTTCACCGAGATTGACCGGATCATCCCTGATAAGCACTTCTCGGAACTCAAGATCCCCTTTGCATGCATGGCCCTGGATATTGTCTCGGGATATCCTCAGATCCTGCATTCGGGTATGACCAGGCAGGCAGTCAAGGCATCGAGCGCAGTGCCCGGCATCCTGCCGCCTGTAGACATCGATGGCAGGATGTGCGTTGACGGCGGCTGGGTTGAATCGGTTCCCATCTCGGC
>CAYMDG010000180.1:0-1536 GCA_964388905.1 uncultured Bacteriovoracaceae bacterium | reverse complement strand
AAACGGTATGAGAATACATGGCTCCTATAGCATAATGGACGAGAGCGCCCCGCTTCAGCCCTTTACTATACCCCTTGATATCATCTATGAAGACCAGTGGATCATAGTCATCAACAAGCCAGCAGGACTTATGGTTCATCCCGGTGCAGGCAAAGCAGATGGCACCTTGGTGAACGCCCTCCTGGCCAAATACCCCCAGATAAAGGGTGTGGGTGATCCCCATAGGCCCGGTATAGTCCACCGGCTTGATAAGATGACCTCGGGGGTGATGGTGATAGCAGCAGACAGCAATTCTCATGCAATCCTGGCCAATGCCTTTAAAACACATGAGCACCACAGGGTGTATGTGGCCATATGTTACGGTCATATGCCGCAGGTTCAGGGCACCATTGATACCTTCATGCAGAGAAACCCCAGGGATCGAAAAAGGATGACCTCACGCGCGGATAAAGGGAGAAGGGCTGTAACCCACTGGGAGGTGCTCAAGCAATGGAAGGGGTTCTCCTTGTTGATGCTGACTCTGCAGACAGGTAGGACCCATCAGATACGGGTGCACCTCTCCGACATGGGCCATCCCGTTGTGGGGGACCCGCAATACGGGGGAAAGAGGAGGGCAAACAGCATTGAAGATCCTTTCCTTCAATCATGTATGAAGGCCTTGGGCAGGCAGATGCTCCATGCCTTTACCCTGGGCATCATACATCCCATCACGAATAAGCAGATGGATTTTAAAAGCGAGATGCCTGACGACATGAAACGGGTAATCCGGATGCTTGATGAGAAAGACACCTGCTGATTGATGCGTGAATGGTTTATCCCGGAATTTCCACTAAAAGCATCAATCTTGAAGCCTTCTGACAATAAGCCCTCAGTCACGTCACCCTTGACAATCAATTACCATTGCCCGATCATGTTAACATGCAAAGGCTTGGAGACATCCTTGCAAGAAGCAATGAACAGATAGGCCAGATCATGATGGTCCGTCATAACTGGAACGAAATTGCAGGTGAGGTTCTGTCTGATCATACTGAACCGGTTGTAATCAAAAAAAAGGTCCTGCTGGTGATGTGCGATTCCCCTGCATGGGCCCAGCAGATAGGAATGCTGACAAAGATTCTTGAAAAACAGATCAAGGACATCACCGGGATCAAAATTCAGAAGGTAGAAGGCAAATTCGGCCATGTGCAAAAGCCCCCGCAAAAGGGTAGAGCCAAACGGGTAGTAAAGAAGCCGGATATAGACCCAAAGGACATGAAGTGGTTGAAGGACCCGAAGTTGGCAGAGGCAGTACGCGAATTGATAAACCTTGATGGGAGCGCCAATGATTGAACAGAGAAAGACAATCACTACTTCTCTGATGATAATTGCTGCAGGCCTTATTGGGGTCTTCTCTCTGGTGTCGGTTTCATGCGACTGGATCCCGCCCATTACCTATACAAATCTTAAAACCCCGAAGGAGCTTCTTTTTTTTCTTGAATCACGCCGCCAGGATATGCAGGCCGTAAAGGTAAACCGGCATATGCTTGAAATCGGCAA
>CAYMDG010000179.1:0-6587 GCA_964388905.1 uncultured Bacteriovoracaceae bacterium | reverse complement strand
CCAAGCTATAACATATTGATTTTATGAATTAATAAACACTGCCAATTCTGGCACCATTCGTGCAATTCCAAAGGCATGGGACAAGTTGCTTGGGGGCCTGCTCACAAGTGATGCATGCAATGAAGGCCGAGATCAGGGATAGATCAATGACATAAGGGAGTAAAGGGCATGAAGAGAATACTGCTTGTGGAAGATGATGAGCATATCCAATTCCTCATCAGGGAAGAACTAATGGAAAACGGCTATGAGGTCACCACAGCATCCGACGGGGTTGAGGCCATGAAGATGCTCCAGGCCGAAGGGGCGTTAAGCCCTGACCTTATCATCCTGGACATTCGCATGCCCAAGATGGACGGGTTTGAAACCATGGGACACATCCTGAAGTCCAAGATCGACTCTCCCATTATCATCCACTCGGCATACTCGGGCTACAAGAACCACCCGCTCACCATGGCCGCAGATGCCTATGTGGTCAAGTCGCATAATTTCACCCAGCTCAATGAGACCATAAGCGGTCTGCTGGGGATGAAAGATCCCGTTGCCGCCGTGGCAGGAACTGCTGCATAGTAACCGGGTTCTTTTTTTAAGACCTTTTCCTTCTTGAACATCGCGTGCAAGAGGTGCATGCTTAAGGTCCAAGGAGGTGGGTCAGTATGAAGCGCCAATCTCTTCTGCGTTCCCTCATCTTCCTGGTCGTCTGCATCCTGGCAGCATCGGATTACACCCAGGCATCCGCTTATACGGTCCGCAAGGCAGTCTATGCAGGCAGGTTCTACCCGGCATCGAGCGAAGAGCTCACAAAGACCATTGCACAGTTCACCCGGGCTGCCCAGTCGTCCCCGGTCAGGTTTCCCAAAGACAAACAGCTCAGGGCCCTCATACTCCCCCACGCAGGGTATGTCTATTCGGGGCAGACAGCCGCTTATTCGGCACCGGTCCTTTCAGGCAGGCATTTTTCCAAGGTGATCGTCATGGGTCCGGACCACAGGGTCGGCTTCCCCGGCGCATCCGTGAGCACTGCCGACGCGTATGAGACCCCGCTCGGCACCATCAGGCTCTCACAAGATGCCTCACGGCTCAGAAAGACCGGCTCGCCGTTCACCTACAATGCCGCATCCGATGAGGCCGAGCATTCCGTGGAGGTGGTCCTGCCGTTTCTCCAGACCTATATCAAGGAATTCTCACTTATTCCCGTGGTCATGGGCCCGGGTGATGTCAATCTATATGTAAAGGCCTTTTGGCCTCTCGTGGATGACAACACCCTGCTGGTGGCAAGCTCCGACCTTTCGCACTACCTGCCCCAGGATGCTGCAAAGGTGAGGGACACTTCTACCATCGACATGATACGGCAGCTCAAGGGCGAGGGACTCACATCTGAGAGCAACAGGGCATGCGGTGCCGTACCCATACGGGTGATCCTGGGGTTTGCCCGCAAGAACAAGTGGGAACCTGTCCTGCTTCATTATGCAACGAGCGGCGATGCACTCGGTGATTATAGAAGGGTGGTGGGGTATGCAGCAATCGCCTTTTTTGGAGGACAAGCCATGGACAAGCACTTTACCAAGGAACAGGGCATGGCCCTGGTGGCACTTGCACGCAAGACCATACAGGAGAACCTGGGTGAGCAGGCCCCGGCAAACCCGAAGCTTGCCGAGGCCCTAGCTGATGAGGCGCTCAAGGTCAAGGCCGGGACCTTTGTGACGCTGACCATGAAAGGCCAGCTCAGGGGGTGCATCGGCAGCCTTGAGGCCAGGGATCCCCTGGTGGAAGGCGTCAAGCACAATGCCCTCAATGCTGCCTTCAGGGACCCGCGGTTTCCAGCCCTGACAAAAAAGGAGCTGGCGAACGTCCATGTGGAGGTGAGCATCCTCACCGAGGCGAAACCCCTGGCCTATACCGATTCCAAAGACCTGCTGAAAAAGCTCAGGCCGGGCGTCGACGGGCTTATCATCAGGCAGGGTTTAGCCGGGGCCACCTTCCTGCCCCAGGTGTGGGAGCAGCTCCCGGACAAGGAGGAGTTCCTGGCCCATTTGTGCATGAAGGCGGGCTTGAGCCCTGATGAATGGAAGAAAGGCAAACTCGAGGTCCAGACCTACCAGGTTCAGTATTTTGAAGAGGGGAAATAACCGCCCAGTCCTTTTCAGCGTCTTTGCAGCCGGCATTTCCTCGGTTGTGGCGCAACTCATAATCATCCGGGAATTCCTGGCCGGTTTCGAAGGAAACGAGTTCGTCGTCGCCCTGATCCTGCTCACCTGGCTGATGTCGACCGGCATGGGCTCGCTCATGGCGCTGTATCTCCAAAGGAGCGCCGGCGGGGCGTCTGTAAAGGCCCTGGGCCTGATGGCAATAGTACTCACCGTGCTTCCCACCGTGCTGATCCTCATGGAGAGATATACACGGAACACCCTTTGGGCTCAGGGTGCTTCCGTGGGGTTTTACCCGACCCTGGCCTTTGTCTTGGGAACCATCGCGCCTTATGCCCTCCTCATAGGAATCTTCTTTCCCTACTGTCTCTTCGCCCTCAGGTCGGTCTTGCAGACATACCCGGCATCAATGGTCTATGCCATGGACTCTCTCGGGGCTGC
Source organism: uncultured Bacteriovoracaceae bacterium (assembly GCA_964388905.1). Taxonomy (GTDB): domain Bacteria; phylum Desulfobacterota; class Desulfomonilia; order UBA1062; family UBA1062; genus MWEI01. The sequence goes on along the minus strand of CAYMDG010000179.1, from coordinate 4,002 downwards.
AGCCGGGGGGGCAGCCTTCTCCCTTGCACTGGTCCATCTCCTCACGCCCTTTGGGACGCTTCTGGCAGTGAACGTCATCCTCGTTGCAGCCTCGTGCCTCCTCCTGGTCTTTGCCGGGATGAACAGGGTGCTCATTGCAGCCCTGGTGGTTGCGGCAGCAGCCGTTCATGGGGCGGGTATGGCCCTGGAGGAGGACTCGCTGGGGCCAATGCCAGGCAAGCTCATCTCATACCGGGAATCCTTTTTCGGGAGGATAACCATCACCAGGGATCACGAACTCTACACGGTTTTTGTGGACGGGGTCCCTGCCCTTTCAGGTCAGAACGCGAATATTGCAGAGGAAGCCAGCCACTACGCCCTCAGCCAGCTCAAAAGCGTCGGAAAAGTGCTGCTTGTCTCGTCGGTACCCGGGATCGTCGATGAAATAAGGAAGTACCGGCCTGAAGAAATCGACTATGCCCAGATAGATCCCTATCTGAGCGGGGTCGAAATGAGGTTGGGACTTGTCAAACCCGTACAAGGGCTCCGGGTTATCGCCGAAGACGGCCGGGCATACCTGAAGCGTACGGCCAAGAAGTATGACGCCATCCTCGTGAACTACCCCGAGCCCAAGACCTTCCAGACAAACAGATACTTCACCGAGGAGTTCATGCGGCTGGCCAAGGCCCACCTGAACCAGGCAGGCGTGCTGAGTTTCTCGGTGGAAGGCTACGAGAGTTATCTGTCCGCCACGGCGCGCTCTCAGGCCTCTTCGCTGTACAATACTGCTTCGACAGTGTTTTCCCATGTGCTTATCCTTCCGGGACAGAAGATATATTTTATCACAAGCGATGGCCCATTAAGCGGGGACATCCCAGGACTCCTTGCGGGCAAGGGAATCAAGACGGATTACATCGGGTATTACTTCTCGGGCGATGTCAGCCGGGACAGGATGAGCGGCCTCATGAAACTCCTGGATCCCCATACACCCAGGAATACTGATTTGAAGCCCTATATCATGAGGGTTGCCCATGAGGGATGGTTTGCAAAGTACTCATCGTATCCTCTTGTTTTCTTTATAGCCCTGGCCTGCTTCTTTACCATGTACCTTACCCGTTTGCGGCAAGAGGAATTCGTCCTGTTCACCACGGGATTCGTGAACATGGGCAGCGAGATTATCACCATCTTCGGCTTCCAGATCCTCCTGGGGTTTCTCTATATGAAGATCAGCCTTATCATAACGGTCTTCCTGGCCGGTCTCATCCCGGGAATACTCCTTGGACTGCGCTATAAAGGGAGCATCAGGCAAAATCTTATCATTTCCGATGGCCTTTTGGTACTGCTCCTGATCATGTTTACAGGCCTTCTCGTTGAATTCTCTCAGGGATTGAACGAGTTGTTCTTCTATTCCTTTGCCTTTCTCATTTCCGGTCTTTGCGGGTTCCAGTTTCCCCTGGTGGCAGGGGCTCATGGCGGAGGCAACACCGTTGCCGCCCGGGCATTTTCCGTGGACCTTGTGGGGGCGGCCCTGGGCATTGTCCTGCTGAGCGCCCTGATCATCCCTGTCTTTGGAATTATTGTTGCCTGCACGGTCTTGATCGCCATCAAGCTTGCGAGTATTATTATCCAAATAAGCCATGGCAAAGATCACCCGGAGAGCATTCCTTCGTTCTAGTATGGCGCTCTGCATCGCCGGCACCGCGCTGAACTGCTGTCCGGGATTTGTCCGGTATGCCTTTGCGAACCCTTTGGCCGACATCAAGGGCAGTATCTTTAAAGGCGATGCCCCCAAGTGGCTCTGGAGATATTCGAAAGAGGGGATGTTCTACCAGAAATGCTATGGAAACAAGGTGGCCTGCCTGGTCTGTCCCAACCACTGCGAGCTCTCGGTAGGCGACAGGGGCGTATGCCGCTCCAAGGTGAACCTCGGAGGGAAGCTCTACAGCATTGCCTATGGGAACCCCTGTTCCGCCACAATCGATCCCATTGAAAAAAAGCCGCTGTTCCACTTCAAACCAAGGACCAGGGCCTTCTCCATTGCCACAACCGGCTGCAACCTGAGGTGCCTTAACTGCCAGAACTGGGAGATCTCCCAATCCAGGCCCGAAGACATGGGCACGTCTGAGCTTTTCCCCCCTGAAGTGATAAAGGCTGCCCGTGCGTCCGGATCGGCCAGTATTGCCTACACCTATTCCGAGCCCATCTCCTTTTATGAATACATGTTCGACACTGCGCGGGAAGCACGAAAAAACGGCATAGCAAACCTCATGATCACCAACGGCTACATCAACACCGAACCCCTGAACAAGCTCTGCACGGTTCTCGACGGGGCCAATGTCAACCTCAAGTCATTTTCCGACGACATCTACCGCAGGCTCAACGGCGGCAGGCTCGACCCGGTCCTGTCTACCCTGAAGACGCTCCACGAGCGTGCCGTCCACCTGGAGATCACGAACCTCCTGGTGCCCGGCTATACCGACAACGAGGACATGGTGAAACACATGTGCTCCTGGATCCTGAAGAACGTGGGGCCCGATCATCCGCTCCACTTCCTGCGGTTTTTCCCCAAATACAAGCTCGACCGGCTGGCGCCGACGCCCATCTCCACACTGACCCGTTTCCGGGATATGGCCATGAAGGAAGGGATCAGGTACGTATATGTGGGAAATGTCGCTGGGCACGAAGGGAACAACACCTTCTGCCATTCCTGCGGCAAACTCCTCCTGGAACGCAAGGGGTATTTCATCTTGACCTACAATCTTGATGGGAGGCACTGCAGGTTCTGCAGGGCCGAAGTACCGGGGGTGTGGGGGTGACGGTCGTTCATGAAGAGATTGAATGGGGTGTTCTCTATCCCGGATTATGTATTTAGGGGGAGTAAAAAACTGATCCGTTCAAAAACACAATCTTGCAGCCTTTGTGGAATGCTGATTTTATCGGGCCTTTAAGGCTGCAAGATTGTGTTTTTGAACGGACCTATTTTTAAAAAACAATACAATGGTCGCTATGAGTTTCATGCATAAGGCCATCAGTAGTACACCGAGCCTGTATGGGTACATTCAATTGCAGAATCAGGTTTCATGCATGCACGCCTCTGGCGAGGTATCCGCGTATCACCCGTTGAAGCTTGTCGAGATAGATGTAGGTCACCGGGGTGATGTAGAGCGTAACTATCTGGGAGAATACAAGCCCGCCCACCACGGCAAGCCCCAGCGGGCGCCGGGATTCTCCGCCTGCACCGAGGCCGATGGCTATGGGGAGCGTGGCCATGAGGGCGGACATGGTCGTCATCATGATGGGCCGAAACCGGATGAGTGCGCCCTGATAGATGGCTTCCTCCGGACTCTTCCCGTCTTTCCTCTCCGCGTCCAGGGCAAAGTCTATCATCATGATGGCATTCTTCTTCACGATCCCGATGAGCATGATAATCCCCACCAGGGCATACAGATTGAGATCGATTCGGAAGATCATCAGGGTCACCAGGGCGCCGATGCCTGCCGAGGGCAGACCTGAAAGGATGGTCAGCGGGTGGATGAAGCTTTCATAGAGGATGCCGAGAACCACATAGATTACCAGGATGGCCACCAGAATTAATATACCGAGCCCCACCATGGACGATTCGAAGGCCTGTGCAGTCCCCTGAAGGGTGCCGGTGATGGTGTCGGGCAGGATCGCATCCGCGGTCTTCTCCACCTCATTTAATGCATCACCCAGCGCCTTTCCCGGCGCGAGATTGAAGGACAGGGTAACTGCAGGGAGCTGTCCCAGATGGTTGACGGAAAGGGGCCCCACCGTGCGATCCAGGTTCACTAAGGTACTCAATGGAACCAGGGTTCCGTCCGTGGATCGGATGTAGAGTAGGGCAAGGGACAGTGGGTCGGTCTGATACTGCTGCTGGAGCTCCAGGATGACCTGATAATCGTTATTGGGGGCATAAATGGTGGATACCTGTTGGGACGAGTATGAGTCCCCCAGCGTCTGTTCTATCTGGAGCACACTGATACCCAGGGCTGAGGCCTTGTC
>CAYMDG010000178.1:4218-6671 GCA_964388905.1 uncultured Bacteriovoracaceae bacterium | reverse complement strand
CCGGGTACGGCCCGGTTAATGACCTTGACTCCGCGATCTGCAAAGAAGTCTTCCAGTATGTCGACATATCCCCTTGCTACTCCGACACCGGAAGCGATGCTGCCCCCCCGGACGAGTGCTGTGAAGTGTTGAGAAGTATTGTTCATCCTTCCTGACGGATCATGTTTATGAGGTATTCCCCATACCCGCTGTTCTTCAAGGGCTGAGCAATCCGGAGAACCTGTTCCGTGTCAATGAAACCCATACGGTATGCAATTTCCTCTACACAGGCAATTTTCAAGCCCTGGCGTTTTTCTATGGTCCCAATGAATGTGCTGGCAGCCAGAAGGGTATCATGGGTTCCGGTGTCCAGCCAGGCAAACCCTCTCCCTAATCGCTCGACGCGCAAGGTCTCCATCCGGAGGTAATATTTGTTGACATCAGTTATCTCGAGTTCGCCTCGAGGGGATGGTTTGAGGTTTTGTGCAACGTCCAGCACGCTGTTGTCATAGAAATACAGGCCGGTCACCGCCCAGTTTGATTTTGGCTGAGAAGGCTTCTCAACGAGCTCTACTGGTTTCCCGGATGAATCAAAGCTCACAACCCCATACCGCTGGGGATCATTCACCCAGTACCCGAAAACAACGCTGCCCTTAAGAAGCGAACAAGCGCTTTTCAGTCGGTCGTATAGGCCCGTTCCATAGAATATATTGTCACCGAGTATCAGGCAGACATTTTCCTTCCCGACAAAGTCATGGCCTAGAATAAATGCCTGCGCGATCCCTTCGGGCTTTGGTTGTTCTGCATAGGCAAATGACACTCCCCACTGTGAACCATCACCGAGCAGTTCAGCGAACCGCGGAAGGTCTGAGGGTGTTGAGATTATCAGGATATCCTGTATACCGGCCAGCATTAAAACAGATAGGGGATAATAGATCATGGGTTTGTCATAGATTGGCAAAAGCTGCTTGCTCACGACCTGCGTTATGGGATAGAGTCTTGTTCCTGATCCGCCTGCGAGGATTATTCCTTTCATAAGAAGCCCCTTTTCATCGAATAATTGGAAAATTCAAGAGCCAATTGCAAAACTCCTGGTATGTCATTCCCTCAAATGCTGGAGTCCAGTTTTTTTAAGGCCTTCTGAACCCCCGCTTTCGCGGGTGAGACACCCTTATTCGGGTTTTGCAATTACTTCTCATATCATCATTTAAGGGTGCGTGGAATTCCTGATTCACATGGCACACCTGTCTGGCAAAGTCCGCAACTGTAACCATCGAAGCCATAGTTGGCCTTGATATAGGGTATGGCCTTTCCAAAAACATATTCGAGGCACTTTTTTTTGTCATGTCCGGCTTCGCTGATGGCGCCAGCAGGGCAGCGCGAGATGCATTTTCTGCAGGCACCTCCCGAGAAGAACAGGCAATAGTCTGTGTGCGAACTGTAAGGCCTCGGTGTAGGAGGGATCTGCAAGTGAGCCACCACAGAGCCTAACCGCATGGCCTTGCCGACAGGGGTGATGAGCCCGTCGCACAGGCCGAAGGTCCCCAGGCCGGATACATAGGCGACATGGCGCTCTGACCAGTTGGATGCAATCCCATAGGTATCCGAGTTCTGCCATGAAAAACCGTCATGGAGCGTAGGGGCTGTTGCTTCAAAGCCTGATGCCTTCAGGGTTGAGACTAAGTGCTTTTTAAGATTGTTGTTGATCTCTTCGCCGAAGGTGCGTGTGCGTGCCCAGCGGTGCGAAGGGAAGGATGCCTCCTGGCGGTTGTCAGCCTTTGTTGCCTCTGTCTGGGGGAGGACCCAGCTGATGACGGTGAGTTCTCCCGCAGTGACATTCACGGCAGGAAATGCCTGTAAAAATATTTCTTCAGGTGTCCAGTGGAACGGTCCTATGGCCTCCTTAAAGGAACTCCACAAAGGGTCGCTGCCTTGTGAAAAACCCACAAGGGGTCGTGCCCATGCCCGTTCCCCTGGGTTCTGCCAGAGGGTGTTCTCGTCAGGCTCATCGAGAAACGATCTGATCACGGATAGTATCAGCTGAGAAAGGTCGAAAGGTTCACCAGTGCCCATGGGCACCTCCTCTTCCTTATTCAAATAGAGTATAAGCTAGAGCAATTAGGGATGTGAATCAATCTAATCTTTTACGAAGAGAGCTGTCCGCTGTGGGTCTGAATTGTTTGGTGGAGTATAAAACCATGATGGCATGTTATCCGATAATTGCCTTTTGATATACACATTCAAAATCGCAAATTAAATTAGTTCATATTGCTAAGATCGAATAATAATCAGTAAAAGTTCTTTTGGTCCGATTTGGTCAAATTGAGCGCCATAGGTAAAATAAGAAATGACCTGCCGATATAAAGGCTTCAACTCTTGATTAAATTTAGCCCTTATTGAAAAATAATCTTGACAGTAAACGAACGGCTATTGTATGTTCCGACGGTGGTGAATGATGATTCACTCATGTTCGG
>CAYMDG010000178.1:0-4118 GCA_964388905.1 uncultured Bacteriovoracaceae bacterium | reverse complement strand
CCGCCCAATGCCGAGATGACACTTCGCAAGGCATTGGCACTGGGTGTTGATGAGGTGGTCCTTCTTTCAGACCGTGCCTTTGGCGGTGCCGACACCCTGGCAACAAGCATGGTCCTTGCCGAGGCGGTCAAGAAGCTTGCAGCGCAGGACAAGGACGGGCTGGCCCTGGTTATCTGCGGCAAGCAGACCATCGACGGCGATACCGCCCAGGTGGGTCCGGGAATAGCCATCCGCAACGGATATGTTCCCCTGACCCTTGTGGACCGCATTGTGGATCTCGACCTCAAGAACAAGAAGATCAGGGTGAGCAGGAAGCTCGAAGGCCGCCATGAAATAGTCGAGTCAAAATTGCCTGCACTGCTGACTGTTGTCAGGGAGATCAACAAGCCCCGCTATCCATCGGTGCCCATGCGTCTTGAGGCACAGGACATGAGTGTGGCCCTGTGGGACAACAAGGTTATGAACCTTGACGTCAACCAGATCGGACTCAAGGGATCGCCCACGGCGGTGAGAAAAATCTTCTCCCCCGAACGTGATAAGGGCGAGATTGTAGGCGATGGCGCAAACGACCCGACCGGAACAGCCAAGATCCTGGTGGAAAAACTGGTCCAGAGGGAATTGCTTACCCTGTAATAAGGTATCCTTACTTTATAAAAGAAGAGAGACGTACGCTGATGGAAAAACCAAAGAAAGTTAAAAAGCCGCGAGGAAAGGCAGCTCTCATCCCCAACAAGTGTATCGCGTGCGGGGCGCGCTGCCAGAGCTCCTGCCCTGCAGAAGCGATCGAGATGAACGAAAAGGGTGAGCCCATCATCCTTGCAGACAAGTGTATCGGCTGCCAGAAATGCGTAAAGATATGCCCTGCAGAAGCATTGGAAATGTTCTTTACACCAGAGGAGCTCGAGATCCTCAAGCAGCTTGCAGCTGAAAAGACTGCAGGAGGCGCACCTGCAGAAGAGGATGAAGACTCCGAAGAGGGCAAGCTCAAGAAATTTCTGGCACAGTATCACAATGTTTGGGTCTTTGTTGAGCAGACAGACTGCATTCCTGCAAAGGTCTCCTGGGAGCTTCTCGGGGTAGGTGCACAACTGGCATCTGCATTGAAAGTTGAGCTGTGTGCCGTTGTCCTTGGACACAATGTTGAAAAGCTCTGCCAGGAGGCATTCTCCTACGGTGCTACCAAGACATATCTGATCGATGACCCTATACTGCACGATTACCGCACCGCCACTTACCTTGAGGCATTCTGCTCGCTGGTTGAAAAGCACAAACCGGAAGTGGTGCTCATGGGCGCAACCGGCCTTGGCAGGGACCTTGCCGGTGCTGTGGCGACACGGTTAAAAACCGGCCTGACGGCCGACTGCACTGGCCTCGGAGTCGATGATAAAAGGCAGTTGCTGCAGACACGCCCTGCCTTTGGCGGGAACATCATGGCAACCATTTTCTGCGAGCAGAGACGTCCGCAGATGGCCTCGGTACGTCCCCACGTTATGCCCATGCCGGCTCAGAACGAGGGTGCCACCGGTGAGATCATCCGTGAAAAGATCTCCATGAAGGAAGAGGATGTCCTTACCAAGGTGCTGGAGATTATCAGCGATGCCGGCCACATGGACAGCGTTGATGTGGGCGGTGCCGAGTTTATCGTTGCTGGTGGAAGAGGCATGATGTCCAAGGACAACTTCAAGATCCTGCAGGATCTTGCGGATGAGCTCAACGGCGTGGTGGAATGCTCCAGATGCGCGGTGGATGCAGGCTGGATGTCGGTAGACCGCCAGGTTGGTCAGACCGGAAAGACGGTAAGGCCCAAGATATATATCGCATGCGGAATCAGCGGAGCCATTCAGCACCTGGTAGGCATGCAGGACTCGGATCTGGTAATAGCCATTAACCGCGACCATGAAGCCCCGATATTTGAAGTGGCGACTTTCGGCATTGTCGGCGATCTCTTCCAGATAGTTCCGGCGATAACGGACCATATACGGCAGGCCAAGGCAACCAGAGGCACACCCAAGGTTTGTTAAACACCATATATACGAGAGAAGGATAGTCATGATACCGAACCCTTATATCTTTGCAGCGGTTTTGTTAGCGGCAATCGCCTTTTTCACATGGAGTTGTGTCCGCCGCTTCAGCCTGGTAACCATCGGCAAGCCGGAAGACCGTTTCAATGACGTAGCAGCCAGGATACGGGATACCTTTATTTATGCATTTGCCCAGAAACGGGTATTGCAGAAGCCATTCGGTATCAACCACCTTGTCCTGTTCTGGTCATTCATGACCCTGCTGCTGGCCAACTCCGAGTTCCTCATTCACGGTGTTGTTCCCGGCATCAGCTTCAGATTGCTGCCCGACGTGATCTACAATCCATTGTCATTCCTTTTCGACATGGTATCGCTCTTTGCCCTGGCCTGCGTAATTATTGCAGGAATCAGACGCATAGTTGCCCCACCATATCCTGAAGCCATAACGCTGGATGCCTATATCATCCTTTCCATGATTGCCATGCTTATGATCGCGTTCTTCAACCTGAAGGGCGTAGAGATCGCAATCGGTGAGGAGACGGCTTCGGCCTTCATGCCCATCTCTTCCGCAGTGGCAGGGGCATTCTATGCAGGACAGACACCTGAAAGTGCCGAGTCCCTTATCAGGTTTTGGTGGTGGGTCCACGCACTGGTGCTGCTTTTCTTCCTGAACTACCTGCCTTACAGCAAGCACATGCACATACTGTCCTCCATCCCCAGCTGCTACTTCAAACGTTTTGGAAAGGCCAATACCCTGCCCATGGAGACGTTTGTGAAGGGCAACAAATTCGGCGTGGAAACCATCGACCAATTCACCTGGAAAGACCTTTTCGATTCCTATGCATGTACCGAGTGCGGCAGGTGTCAGAATGTATGCCCCGCGGCAAGTACCGGCAAACCCTTAAACCCAAGGCAGGTCATCCATGATCTCAAGATCAACCTGCTCACCAACGGGCCCGCCATGAAGGAAGGCCAGAAGCCGACGCTGGCGCTCATCGGCAATAATGGCGATGGAAGCATATCGGAAGACGCCATCTGGTCGTGCACCACCTGCGGGGCATGCATGGAAGTCTGCCCGGTGTTTATCGAGCAGATGCCCAAATTGCTCCAGCTCAGGCGCTACCTGGTGGAAATGAAGGCCCACTTCCCTGAAGAGCTCTTGAATCTCTTTGAGAACATGGAGCAGCGCAGCAACCCTTGGGGCATCGCACCTACCGAGAGGACCAAGTGGTGCTCGCAGCTCAACGTGAAGCCTTTCGATGCATCAACCGAATATCTCCTGTACGTTGGTTGCGCAGGGGCATTTGACTCCAGGAACAAGCTCATCACCCTGGCGCTTGCAAGCATCCTCGATGCGGCCGGCATCTCCTGGGGCATCCTGGGCAAGGATGAGCTGTGCTGCGGCGACAGTGTGCGCAGGCTTGGCAATGAGTTTGTGTTCGACAAGATGGCCAAAGATAATGTGAAGACTTTCAAAGAAAAGGGCGTGAAGAAGATCATCACCCTGTGTCCGCACTGCTTCTCGACATTGAAGAACGATTATCTGCAGTATGGCTTTGAAGGCGAGGTAATCCATCACACTGATCTTATCAATGACCTTCTGACCAAGGGCAAGTTGAAGCTCAAGAAGTCCGTCAACCTGGGCAAGGTGGTGTTCCATGACTCATGTTATCTTGGACGGCACAATGAGATCTACGAGTCGCCCCGGAGCGTAATCAGCAAGGCTACCGGCAAGGATGCGCAGGAGATGGAAAGGAACCATGGAGAGTCTTTCTGCTGCGGCGCTGGCGGTGGCAGGATGTGGATGGAAGAGCACCTCGGCACCCGTATCAATCTGGACCGGGTATCTGAGGCCCTTAAGACCAACCCGGACACCGTATGCGTGACATGTCCCTACTGCATGACCATGTTCGAAGATGGCCTGAAGGACAAGAACGCAGATAATGTTAAAGTAAAGGACATCGCTGAGGTTGTAGCGGATGCACTGAGATAAATACGAATTTGCTTAGCTGCAAAGTTCGACGGCCCCGGGGTTTTACCCAGGGCCGTTTTGTTTGTTACCCTCTTTCATAATGTAGCGGAAAAGGCAGTGGTCCT
>CAYMDG010000177.1:0-6688 GCA_964388905.1 uncultured Bacteriovoracaceae bacterium | reverse complement strand
CGCAGTATTGGCACTGGTATGCTTCACCACGATGGTCTTCGCCGCTGACGCAGCAGCCCCCGCAGCAGCAGCACCCGCAAAGGCTGAGGCAGTAAAGGCTGATGTCGCAAAACCAGAAGTAATCAAGGGCAAGATCACCAAGATCGACACAGCAGCAAACACAATCGAAGTAAAGGGCAAGACCTTCACCGTGAAGGCGGAAGATATTGCCAAACTGAAGAAGGGTGAGAATGTTAAGATTACAGCAGCAGCCGGAAGCCTGAACGCAGACAAGATCGAGGTTATCAAGGCAAAGAAGGCAGTGAAGAAGGCAGAAAAGAAGGTAGTCGAGAAGAAGGCAGTGTTAGAAGAGAAGAAGGCTGACGAGAAAGCAACAGAGAAGAAGGCAGAAGAGAAGCCGGCAGAGAAGAAGGCTGAATAGTAGCACTACCACAAATGAGGTAAATGGAGGATGAAAAGGGTATTAATCATGATATGTGCCCTTGGGCTTCTCTCTTCAGTGTGTTTCGGGCAGGATACACGTCTGAGCACACAAAAAGAGGGATCCCATCCTCCTGTTTCTAAGAAAATCTCGGCCCCTCTGGAGGTGAGAGGCAGCGTTGAAACCATCACCCCCTCAGAGCCATCCAAGGGCATCCGCCCTGAAATAACCTTGTCAGGAGAAGATGGAAAAAACTACACCTTCCTGGTAAGGACCACGACAACCATTTACGGACCGGACTGGAAGGCTATATCCCTTGATAAACTTGAAAAGGGGCAGCATGTAAGGGTTCAATACATCACTAATAAGGATGGCTTCCTTGTAGCACAATCCATCAAACCGGTATATTTGAAGCAAAAGTAAGTCCCCTCTCGCCCGATTTTCCCCTTATTTTATTTTTCCTTGCTTTGTCCGGCCTACAAAAGACCAGCCCCTCAACCAGCAGGGTAAAAAATTGGGTTATCCGGCACCGACTAATTAGTCCCGCCAGTCTCTGCTCCACTCGCCGGCTCAGGGACAGGAATATTGTCTGTATCTGTCTCCGGGATAGCGCTATCGGGAAGATTCGGATTTTCTCTTGGTTGGATGGATGTCTCAGGTGTTTTATCTCGTGTTGTCTCCCCGGAAGGAGGTACTATGCCTGCCGTACTTGTCTCGCTTGCGGGTGCCTCTGCCGTTAAAACCAGCTCCATTTCTTCGGGTGTAGTCATTACCTCATCATACTCGGGTATCACGATGCCGCGGGCCACCATGACCTGATAGATCCTGGCCGAGCGGTTCCTTACGTACCTGGAATCCCCGGTTACCTTGTATATCCTTGGGTTGGGAAGGACTGTGGCAAGCCTTGCCGCCTCCTGGGCGGTCAGTGACGATGCATGCTTACCATAGTAGTGCTTTGCTGCGGCCTCGATGCCGTATATGCCATCACCCCATTCCGCCACATTGAGATAGATCTCCACGATCCGTCTCTTTGAGAGTGTCCGTTCCATCCGCCAGGTAAGGATGGCCTCCTTGATCTTACGGATAGGGTTTTTTGATGGGGAAAGGAAGAGGTTCTTGGCCAGCTGCTGGCTTATGGTGGAGCCTCCTGCCTTGAACTGTCTTTTTTTGATATCCTTTTCCAGCGCCTGCTGCATGGCCTCGTAATCAAATCCTTCATGCCCCCAGAATTTGTCATCTTCTGCGATAATGACCGCCTTAATAAGATATGGGGATATCCTCTTCAGAGGCACCCATTTCTGTATGATGGTCTGGTGAATACCTTCTTTTGCCCATTGTTTTTCACGGTACACCATGAATGCGGTTTTCTGAGGGTTTTCCTTCTTGAGCGTAGAGAGGCCAGGGTATACAAAACTGACAGCTATATCTGTTGCAAGCAGGGCAAGGAAAAGCACTGTTGAATAACAGATTAATTTTTTCAGCATGGGTTAATACACCACAGCAGCGAGATAACCCACTACCGAGGCATTATCGCCTGTTATAGTCCCTGAGTGGGCATAATGGAGGACCTTGGCCGTGCTTCGGGATGTCTGCTTCGAGTAGAGCAGGGCTGCCAGGATAGGGCCTCCTCCGCATGCCTCGCTGTAGGCCTTTTCAAGATCGAGGCTCAAGCCCGAGATATCAAAGGTCTCAATGCGCTGGGCCACTTGCTGATCCATCTTTTGGGCCTTTTGGGAGGAATGGAAGTGGGAGAGGTCTGAACTCGCAACGATAAGGGTGTTATCAGGGTCCCTTATGCTCTTATGTAGTGCTTCGGCCAGGCCTTCGCACAAAGAGAGATCCTGCCTGCCCATAATGAGCGGACAAAGCTTGAATGGTTTAAGTACGCTCTGGAGGAAGGGGAGCTGAATCTCAAGCGCATGCTCCGCTGTGTGAGGATGGGTGTCATCCTGGATATCCCCAAAGTCAAGGAGCCTGTCGCAGAGGTCTTCATCCACGTCGATCATGCCCAGCGGGGTCTCATAAGAACCCTTGGACCAGACGGATATGAAGGGAAAGTATGCACGGTGCGATGGGCTGATGACAACGACGCATGAGTAGTCATATCCGGTAAGGGCCTTGTATGCATAAGCCGCCACAGGCCCGGAATAGATATAGCCTGCATGGGGGGAGACAATGGCAATAGGCTTCTGGGGGATCTCAGGGATGGATGCATCTTTCAGATACCGACCGATATCACTTTTCAAGGTATCCTGATTGCCCGGGTACCAGCTACCTGCAATAACCGGTCTGCGCACAGGTCCTGCCATAAAATCCCTCCTTGATCTCTTCAGTGCCTGTTTGGAGGCCCAGCAACCTACATTAAAAACTAGGGGAATACCGGCACGAAGTCAAGACCGGTTGCCTCGTCGAGGCCGAACATGAGGTTCATGTTCTGCACGGCCTGACCAGAGGCACCTTTGGTGAGATTGTCTATGACACTTATGATGGTTGCCCTCCTGGAGGCCGTGTTCTTTGCTACGCCCATGAGGCACCTGTTGGTGCCGCGCACGTCCTTGGTTGCAGGGAACCCATTAATGACCCTGACAAACCTCGAGCCAAGGTAGAACGCCTTGATACAGTCCTTCAGGTCTTGTTCATTTGCTGATGTATTCACATAGATTGTGGAGAGCATCCCACGGCTTATGGGCAGGAGGTGCGGCGTGAACTCGATATTGACATTCTCGCCTGCTGCCAAGGAAAGTTCCTGCTCCATCTCAGGGATATGACGGTGAGAGCGGCCGACCTTATAGGCAGTAAATGATTCCCCTGTTTCGCATAAGTGGGACTTCAGGCTTAATCCCCTTCCTGCGCCCGAGACACCACTCTTGCTGTCCACGATGATGTCATCTTTTTCCACAAGGCCTGCCTTTAGCAGCGGAATAAGCGGTAGCAGTACACTGGTCGGGTAACAGCCTGGATTTGCAACAAGCCTGGCATTCCTGATCTCTTCTCTGTAGGTTTCGCATAGACCATAGACTGCTTCATGAATAAGCTCAGGGTTCGAATGCTCCTGATACCATGATTGGTACAGGGAAACATCGCGCAACCGAAAATCCGCACTCAGGTCAACTATCTTCACCGAGTCAATGATTTGGGCAATAAAGCCCATACTCACCCCATGGGGGAGGCAGCTAAACACGACATCGCATCGATTTTTTATGGCCGAGGAGTTAAACTCCTCAAGGTCAAACTCCACGGAACCCTTCAGAAAATCGAGGATTTCGGAAATGGGCTTACCGTTGTACTGGCGAGACGAACAATAGGCGATCCTTGCCTGCGGGTGCGAGTGCAGTAATCTTATAAGCTCCGCACCGGTATACCCTGTAGCTCCCAGGATACCTATGGAGATCGTCAATGAAATACTACCTCTTGGAGAACTGAGGCCTTTTGCGGGCCTTGTGGAGGCCGTATTTCTTCCGCTCAACCATTCGGGGATCCCTGGTGAGGAACCCGGCGGCCTTCAGCTTGGATCTGAACTTCTCGATGTCAAAGGTTGCAAGAGCCCTTGAAATGCCGTGGCGTAAAGCTCCAGCCTGACCGGAAATGCCACCGCCACTGACAGTGGCGTAGATATCGAACTGCCCCTTGGTATCAGTGATGACAAAGGGCTGTGAAGCGGATATCTGAAGTGTTTCCCTCGGGAAATACTCATCGATGGGTCTGCCGTTTACGGTCATATCGCCCTTACCCGGCGACAACCATACCCGCGCGGTTGCATTCTTACGACGTCCAGTGGCGTATATCTTCTCTGCCATACCAATACCCTCTTACTTGCTTAATAGCTGAGGCATCTGCGCCTCATGCGGATGGTTCTCTCCAGTGTAGACCTTGAGTTTCTTGAACATGGCCCTGCCAAGAGAGTTCTTGGGGAGCATACCCTTTACGGCGTGCTTGATGACATCCTCAGGTTTTTTATTGAGGAGTTCTCGCATGGTTGCACTCTTGATGCCGCCCATGTACCCGCTGTGATGGTAATATGTCTTCTGCTCCATTTTGTTGCCTGTAACCTTGATCTTGTCGGCATTGATCAGGACGACGAAATCACCCACATCGGTGTGGGGTGTGAATTCAGGTTTTGTCTTTCCCCTGAGGATAGAGGCAATCTGAACAGCCAGTCTGCCGAGTACCATATCAGTTGCGTCCATAAGGACCCACTGCCTGGCAACCTCGTCCTTTCTTGCTTGGTATGTACCCATACATACTACTCCTTAGCGCGATAAATAGGGCTCGGATATATCTGAAGACTGGAAGGATGTCAAGTGCCGAAGGAGGAACGTCCTTATGTCCTTTGGTGGGGACTGTGTGATGCCGGAAGAGCAAGGGCGTCTGATGGATATCAGATGAGCTTGGTTGTAAGCCAGTATACAAGCATTCCTACAATGACCGTTCCACCGAGAGACCTCGTTTTTAATGCAAAGAATATTGTCGGGATTGCAGTAAGGAACCGGGCATGGAGAACCTGAAAATCTCCTGTGGAATCGAGGAAAATGGCTGGCGCCACCAATGCGCTGAGTATGCAGGCCGGTATAAATCCAAGCCACTCCTTAAGCGTCTGCGGTATATCCCTCTGGGGCAGCAGCGCTAGAGGCAGCCACCGGGGAAGGTAGGTAACAAGACCCATACCGAGTACGCAGATGAGATATTTATCATAGCTCATTGGCTGGACCTTTTTTATGGTATCTGAAGGCATATGTGATGGAAACACCGGCGGATGCGGCAATCATGGAAGCCAGGATAATATTCCAGGCCCCGGGCAGGAGCAGAGAGAAGATCAGTGACAGCAGCCCTGACAGAAGAGAAAGGGCTATGACGAGAGGGTTCCTGAGCTGAAAAACCAACAAGGCAATGAACATGGCAGTCAAGGCATAGTCGATCCCCAGGGCGCCTTCAGGCACTACCTCTCCAAGATAGCCTCCGGCAATGGTGCTTGCGATCCATACGGCATTTGCTGTGTGATTCACCACAAGCGCCCTGTTCACATCCCAGCTGCCATGCATGAATTTTGTAAGGTTAACGGCAAAGCTCTCATCCGTAACCCCATAGGCGAAAAGGCTTAATTTCTCCCTTGAGATGCCTTTAAGATGAAGGGCCAGACTTGAGCTCATGAGGAGGTGCCTGAGGTTGACAAAGAAGGTGGTGATGATGATGGGAAGGATGGATGCACCTGATCCTATCATGGAGACCGCTATGAACTGAGAACTCCCGGCAAAGACGATTATGGACATCAGGGCGATCTGTATCGGTGAAAGCCCGGCCTGTCCTGCCAGGACGCCAAAGGGTATGCCCACAGCTGCATATCCTACCCAGATAGGTAACGCTGCTCTCAGCCCCTGAAGTATGAATGCCCGAGATAATGATTTCATGGAGATTCAACCCTTTAATAATGTGAATAGGTATGTGGTAAGGCACGGTGAAAAATATTTCAAGGTACTAGTATGCTCCGTGAATAGTTTGTAACTGTAAAGACCCCTGCATAACCCTCCAAACGTTTTGTTGAGGAAAGGAAAAAAACCTTACCTGTTCAAAACATGCATCTCGGTGAAGCCGAGATGCATGTTTTGAACAGGCCAATTTTTTGATTGCCTCTCAGAGTTTGTTAGGTTGTGCAATGTTCTGAATCGCATGTAGGCTGCTCACAAGCCTTTTGCTACAGGTTTTCATCCTTCGTTGAAACCGTTCTCGGGCATGATAATTATGCAGGAGTATCTAGTCTGTCTTGACATCCGGACAATTTTCCCGTTCATACAATGCTATGGGTATAGATGCAGTCGTTCTTGCAGGTGATGGTAGGGCATCGCGGAAGGTGTTTAAAAAAAATAAAGCGCTGCTCGATATTGGCGGAAAGCCTATGATCAGACATATTGTCGATACCCTGAAGGCCTGCAAACTCATTGATCATATCGTTGTGGTAGGTCCCAGGGAGAAGTTCGAAGAGATCATCGGTGACACTGACGTGCATATCGTTCAGCAGAAGAGAAGCCTTGCCGAGAATGGCTGGGAGGGTTTTCTCCAGACCTTACCCGAGTATCGTGAGAATCCCGAGATCACCGGGGCATTAATTGATAAGTATTCAAAAAAACACATTCTATTTCTTTCCGGCGATATCCCCCTGATCTGCGTTGAGGAGTTGGAAGAGTTCATATCGCGATGCGATATGGGGTATAGCGACTATGTTGCAGGCATCACCTCCGAGGAGATCTTACAATTGTTCGGTCCCCGCAAGGG